>JAGXNS010000018.1 GCA_019894855.1 Promethearchaeota archaeon | reverse complement strand
GACATATCCAATATTCGACAGAAAATTTATAAGATACTCGGTTATCATCCACAAGAAGCAGGTTTTCAAAGTTGGCGTACGGTAGAGCATGCTCTAAGAACTTTTGGTCGATTATCGGGATTGAAACAAGATCACCTTGAATTAAAAATCACAGAAGTGTTAAAATTTGTTAACTTAGAAGAAGTCAGGAATAAAAAAATAATCCATTTATCAGGAGGAATGCTACAGAAATTAAGGTTAGCTCAAGCACTTCTAAATGATCCTCAGATTTTAGTACTAGATGAGCCATTATCTGGACTCGATCCAAGTAGTAGGTATCAGGTAAAAAACCTCATTAAATCTCTAAGTCTACGGGGGATTACAATATTTTTTTCCTCCCATATTTTATCTGATATTCAAGACATTTCTAACAAGATTGGTATTTTAAATAAGGGGAGAGTAATCAAGATTGGAGATCCTAACGAGCTGCAAAGTGAGTTCCTCATAGGTAATATTATAGAAATAGTATATACCGAAGTAGGAAATCTTTGCCAAAATTTGGACCAAATAGATGGAATTGAAAAGATCGAATTAGGAGCTCCTAGCAAACAATTTATTCATTTAGAAGTAAACGCAGATTTAGATAATACTATTCAAAAAATACTTAGATCAATAGCAGATCAAAAATGTAAGTTGCGAAATTTTCAAATTCTTAAACCAAGTTTGGAGGAAGTTTATTTAAAATACATTGAAGGTGATATTAAATGAGTTTAAAGATATTGTTCGCAGACGAATTAAAAGGATTCTACAAATCAAAGGTGATGATTGTGCTATGGGTTGGATTACCTCTCTTATCACTATTATTTCATTATGTCGTACCTAACACTGAGGGAATTCCAATCTCTTCAATCGTGGCAATAATTTTATCAAGTATTGGTGGAACACTTGGCTCTGCTATGTTGAGTACCTCTATTGCAAGCGAAAAAATACGGCATGTTTATGATTTGTTCTTAATTCGACCAGTTAAACGCACAAGTATACTTTTAGCAAAATTCTTTTCCGTGTATTTATGCCTAATTATTGCTACAGGCATTTCTCTTACTCTCGGACTTATTCTGGATCAGATATTTATCGGGAATCTTCCCGAATTCGTACTAAATCAGACTATAGAGTCACTAACAATAAGTATGGCGGCTATGGCAATTTCTTGTTCGATAGGTATATTTTTTGGGATTATTGTTTCATCCGTTCCTGTAGCTACGATATTGTCAGTTTATATAGGTAATCAAATCTCAGCTATCTCAATTTTACCAACAGTACTCCTAGATTTTATCGATCCTATTATCTTCTCTTTACTAGTTGGTTTTATAGCAACAGTAATTATGCTTACCATAAGCAACATATTATTTTCGCGGAAACAATTCTAAATAACTTGTGATGTTGAAAGATTTGAATTAAATTCTTAAATGTTTATTGATCTTGTAAAAATTCCTCTTTTGTAGGATAATTTACATCAAATGCTTTTAGTAATGGGAGGAAACTTTCTAATCGTTTTAAAAAAGAGTCAAAATTCCTTTTATTTTTTGGTGTCCATCCAGTTTCTGCAATAGCAATCAATCTTGGAAATGCTTGCCATTCTAAGGTATCCTTATTACTAACAAATTCAGTCCATAAACATGCTTCTATCCCTAAAATATATTTTTCATAGTTCTTGCTATATTCATCGGGGATAGGATCATATAAATATGTTTTTTTCGTTGGGATTAGGTTATACGGGTAGTTTAGATAAACTGCTGACATCTCAGACATTACTACCTTCCTTCCCTTTATTGCGTGTTGCAGAACCAATTTTAAGTTATTGGTCCAATAATGGCATATAGCGTCTTTGTTAAGGTTATCGTTTAAAATTTCGTTCCAACCCATTAATTGACGCCCTTTAGATGATAGATAGTCAGCAATACGATTAGTAAAGTAAACTTGAAGGTTTTCAGAACCCTCCAATCCTTCTTCATTTATTCTATTCTGACACTCGGGACATTTATTCCAACGCCTTCTAAGCACTTCATCCCCTCCAGTGTGAATTATTTTAGACGGAAAGATATCCATTACCTCGTCTAAAACATTCTGTGTAAACTCGAAAACTTCCTCTTTTCCTATACAGAAAACATCTCTATGAATTCCAAAGCGTGTACTAACTTCAAATGGCCCACCAGTGCAACTTAATTCGGGGTATGCCGCTAATGCCGCCATGGTGTGACCTGGAAAATCGAGCTCTGGAATGATGGTTATATAGCGCTCGTTTGCATATTCAATTATCTCCATGAAGTCTTCACGCGTGTAATAGCCAGATACAGGGATTCCATCAATAGGTACTTTTAGCTTCTGAGAACTGATTACACCTTTTTTTTGGGCTACAATTGTCCCCTCCCTTTTTGATCCAATTTTCGTAAGTAAGGGATACTTCTTTATTTCTACTCGCCAACCTTGATCATCTGTGAGGTGCCAGTGAAATGTATTTAATTTTAAGAGAGCCATTAAATCTAACATTTTTTTCACTTGTTTTTTTCCAAAAAAGTGGCGCGCTTCGTCTAACATGAAACCTCGCCACTTAAAACGAGGGAAATCTTCAATTGAGATGCAAGGGATAGATATTTCTAAAGAAATCTTATCTCCTTTTAATGCTTTATGAGGGATTAGTTGAAGTAAAGATTGGATACCATAAAAACCCCCGATTGATGTAGTTGCAGATATGGTGATGTTCTCTCTTGAAACTAAAAGAGAATACTTCTCAGGATTATTCAGTTCTTTTTCTTTGGATGTTTTAAAGATTATTGAGTTTTTTCGTCCATTGTTTTGGGAGGGCTCCTCAAAAGCTAGATTCAACCCGTAGTGTAAAGCTAATACTTGTTTCAAATATTCACCATTTCCTGTGGATGTTAAATCCACTTGAATGGTAGTTTTTTGACTAAGGAGAAATACCCCCTCATTTAATGAGACTTTCACAGGTTCAGGAATTATTTGCAGCTCTTCTTCAATCATAATATTAACATCCATTTAAAAATTTAATAGAAACAGACAAGATGGTTAATCGTAAAGAATTTGCTTTCGAATAAAAATATTATTTATCAACCGAATTTCTACCGTAATAAGATATCTTAAAATTTAATCGCACTATACAAGGAAGTTCTTTCGTTAAATTGTGAGATAAAGAGAAAAAAAAGAAGTAAAAACACTTTCAATATTCATCACATAACTTTTTATGCGGAATTTTGATAACTTAACATAAGAAGTGGAAAAAAAAAATAGCCTTCAAAAAAAAATAAAATGGACTCTATGAATTTTTGTCCTCAATGTGGGACTAAGATTGTAGCTTCGTGGAATGTGTGTCCTAATTGTGGACATAATCTCAAATCAGAGCTAGTAAATCAACAACCAACTCAGGCTCAAATTCCTAAAGAAACTTATTCTCAACAGAAACCTCAATATCACCCCCGCCAATATCAACCTTATGCTTATCGTCCGAGAAGTAATAATACAAATGGAATAGTTGCCCTAATTTTTGGACTGTTGGGATTATTTGGTGTTATACCCGTAGTAGGTTCAATCGTTGGCATCGTTCTTGGTGCCGTTGGTAAAAATAAAGATGATGATCCGAGAATGGCAAAAGCAGGGTTAATTATTGGCATTATTGGAACTGTAATATGGATAGCCTTTTATATATGGCTATTTTCTATGATATTTATGATGTTTAGGTATATGCCAATGGATTGAGCTTTTTTATTTGAAAAGATTGAAAAATAGTATGAACTTAGCCTATCAATTTTACTTTTATTACTAAATTTGTCGGGACTCTTCTTTTATTTCAATCTGCTTTTATACTTATATTAATAAAATACAAGGTTTTGATCATTTTGAGTTTAGAGATAATCGAAAAAAAAATTCCTTTACTAAAAGAAAATATTTATAGTAACGATTTATTTGATCTTTCAAAAGCCATCATCTCCTTTTCAGACTTTTTTCAAAAATGTCCTCGTTTAGATGTATATGCAGGGATTGAAACCATTCCCTTTAAAGATAGAGAACCGGAATATAAAAAAATTCTACTAACCGAATTTCTATAACTTAACTTCTAAAACTCATTTTTCTTGTAAACAAAAAGAAAATGTTTTACCTATTTTAGCTCCTTTATGCGAATATTTAAATTTGCTATTTAATCTAGTAAATATTAGATTACTATTTTCCGAGAGAGATGAATTATATGCCATTTTGGATGCAATTATATACATATCTATATGGATATGAATATGCGAAAAGAAAAATTAACAAAAAAAGAGATTTAGAAAAAGAAAAAGGAGTTAGAGGCAATAAAGGAATTAAAGGACTTAGAGACACATTAAGAGAAATTGACGAAAGAAATTCAAAAAATGAAAGTATTGATAAAAAAAAAGCAGATAATAATAAGTAAAAATCATAGGGAGAATGAGGTAGTAATAGTTAACGGGCAATAAATAGTTGTGGAAAGCAAAACCCTTAATTTTAGAGGTTAACATATATAATTCAATCAATCTCAATTTACTACTGTAATTTTGATTTATTCTTTCTTTTAGCTCTTAATAGCGAATAAATTCCGTAAAATAACATTATTAGTAGTAAAATTAGTGCTGGGAACATACCTGTCGCGAACGATGGTGAAAATACATCTATACCATATGGAACTGCAAAAAATAAAATCATCGAAATATTATAAATAAACCAAACAAGAGATAATATTATTAGAACAATCCCAAGAATTCTTTCGTTCTTAACATTTACTATCCCTTCGTCAATGTAAAATACATTAAGCTCTTTATTCCCTATAAGGGCAAAAATTGCACTATAATAAAATCCCCAAGTTGATAACAGCCTAACAATAAATCCGGAGAATTGATAAAGTTGTAATACAATTAGCAGGAGAATTGCAATCGCATAAATTAGATTTTTTTCGTATCGAATACCAAGTTTAGCATTACGCAACTCAACAAAACATACCACTACTAAAATAATTGCATTAATTATCAAAAAATAACACTGAATATTAATAGTAAAATAAAAGGTTATCTCTTCAGTTGGATTGCGTGGAATTAAGATGTAAAACCCATAAATCCAATGAACTATGTCTCCAATATCCCAGCCTATAGCTTGAGTTACATGAGTAGGGAAGATCAATCCACACAACAAACAACCAAGAGATAAATAAAAGAAGATACTAATTTTCCAAGGCATTCGCTCCCTCTCGTTCTATAAATTGTATAAAAATCTCTAATAATAAGATGTTTTTTATCAACTTAAATATATTTCTCATGCCTAGAGTAAGCTCTTCAATTTTTTTATTATTCATACAATAATAAATAACTCATTTTTTTTTTAATCTGTATTATTTCTGTCGGTAAGCGTTTTTTTTGTGATTAAAATATTTTTAATGCAAAACAATAAGTATATAAACAAGTTAAGCACGCTTTAAAAAATTTTTTAAGATTTCAAAAAAAATTGAAAAATTTTTAGAAATTTTATCCTTGAGAAAACTTTTTAAGTCGACAAACGCTATATTATTTAAAAAATGTTCAATGGGATTTTAATCCCATAATAAAATTTAAAAAAAAAAAATTGGATGTGAATTATAAATGATGTTGGAAGAAATAGATAAAAGCCCTGAAGTTACTGCAATAATTGCAGTAGACGAAGTATTTAAGACATACGAGCTAATGTGTTTGGATAAGTTAAAGGAAATTGGAAGATCGACAGCTCGAGATTGGTCTTTCGCAATGGGCTACACACATCGTAGTTCACTTGCGAAAATCATACGAAGAATCACAGAACGATATCCAGAAATGCTTAAAATCTACGATAACAGGTTCCCTCGACTCTATGAAGCTATATAATGTTCACTAAAGATATGTAAGCTGATATATCTCTCTGGAACTGTTTCACACATTTGATTTCGCACAAATTTGTTATTCAATTTTTTTATAAATATGAAGATCTTTTAAAAGTGGTTGAAAAATGATAATTAAGTGTGAAAATTGTAGAATATATTATTATCATAGAGGGGTGATGTAGAATGACAAAATTTTCGATGGTTACTCACAAAACAAGCATGATTGGTTCAAGGACAAGAGTCGAAGATTCTTGTGAGTCTGGATTATGCCCTATATGTATTGCGGATTGTCCTGTGTTCTGTGAGGTCTCAAAATCAGCGTTAAGAGGTCGAGAAGCGCTATATCCTCGAAGAGAATATTTTGGAAACTCAACAGCAGGAACACCAAAGGATTTTGGTTTATCCTATGGCGATTTCCAAATTCAATTTGAAGTGCGAGGCGCTCAAGGAATCGAAGCTCATGAAGACAAGGTGATTTTCCCAAATGTGGATATGACGATGCGTTGGGGTAATATCCTACAAAAATTACCTATCGTGATCGCCGGGCTTGGCAGTACGTACGTAGCTAAGCGAAATTGGAAAGGTTTAGCAATTGGTGCTGCTTTAGCAGGAGTAAGTCTTACAATTGGAGAAAATGTAGTGGGTATGGATCCATTAGCTCAATTCGCAAATCATAGAGTTTATCCCAAAGTTACTGATACAGATGATATGAAATTCCGTGTCAACACCTATAGAGAGTTTTGGGACGGAAAGCATGGTGATATAATTGTCCAGAAAAATGTTGAAGACACGAGACTCGGAGTATTCGATTATGTGATGTCAAAATTGGATATAGAATCACTTGAGTTGAAATTTGGTCAAGGAGCAAAAGCAATCGGAGGAGAAGTAAGGCTATCCTCTTTAGAAAGAGCACAATTGCTTCAACAACGAGGTTATTTAGTCTTTCCTGATCCCTCAGATCCAGTGGTTATAGATCAATGGAACGCAGGGTTAATACCTGACTTTGAAAGGCATAGCAGAGTAGGATTGTCCACAACTGAAGATGTTTTAGAAGAAATAGACCAAGTTCGCTCATCAGGAGCAAAAAACATATTTATCAAAACTGGAGCTTATCGTCCAGCGGCAACAGCTTGGCTAATAAGGTTAGCAGTGGAAGGAAAGATAGATGGGATAACATTTGACGGTGCTGGAGGAGGAACAGGAATGAGTCCTGTGAGTATGATGAATGAAGGCTCAATTCCAACAGTTTATTTAGAAGCTCTTGTAGTTGGATGTTTAGACATGATAAAAAAGAAGAACCCTAATGTTAATATTCCAACCGTGGCCATCGCGGGTGGAATTGCAAACGAGACGCAGATGTTCAAAGCTCTTGCCATGGGTGCCCCCTATGTGAAATGTATAGCCATGGCAAGGGCTCCAATAACAGCTGCTATGAAATCTAAGTATGTTGGTGAAACAATCTCAAAAGGTATGGTCACACCAGCGATGTTGAAAACCTTAGGATTTCCCCAAGATAAGGAACCCTCGAGTTTAAGCCTTAATGAAGCTTTCGTAGAATATGATAAATTGACGCGGATTTACAAAGGAAAAGAAATTCCTCCCTCCGCAGTTGGAGTTTATACGTATTTTGAAAGTAAGCTCGGTATAGGTTTAAAACAATTATTAGCAGGGGTTAGAAAATTTAATTTGGACCTTATAAGTCGTCATGATATAGCGTATATTACTCAACGAGCTAAAGATGTGTGTGATAAATGGGATTTGCACGTTGAGTCTCAAGAGTCTCTTGATTTTGAATTAGTAAAGGACGAGATATATTCGGGAAATTACGAATAACTATTGAGAATAAAAAAAAATACCTTCATTTTATTTTACTATTTTTATTTTTTTTATCGAAACTAATTTAATAAGGAGAAAAAAATAATAAAAAGCTTACTCTAATGTTTTTTCAAACTCGTTAACAAATTCTTCGATTTGTTTTATCCCAAGTTTCCAAAAATCTGGTTTGGTTATGTCTAATCCAACAATATTGGCCAGTTCGACAGGGGATAGGCTTCCTCCAGCGCTTAATAATTTCTTAAATTTTGGCATAAAAGACTTACCTTCTTCCTTATACTTCCGATAGAGGGTGAACACAAAAAGTTGTGCGTAAACATAGGGATAATTGTAGAATCGAAAATTCGGGAAAAAGTAATGCTGTTTCATGGTCCACTCCCAAATCATTTCATCAAACCATTCAACGGAATCTCCGTATATTCTATCTCGTCCTGCGCACCAGTATTTTGAGATCGTTGTTCCATCTAAATTTTCACCATTTTCGATTGCCTTATAAAGGCTCTGCTCAAAAAATACTCTACCACTTACTTGAAATGCTGCTTGACCCGTATCATCTAACACATGTGCCAGTATTGCCCTTTTTTCATCTTTACTTTCTACTTTCGTAAGTAAAAGATCAGTTATCAAAAGCTCTCCAAATGTGGAGGCTGTTTCTGCGACAGTTAATGCAGTATGTATATTGAAATATGATTGTTTGGCCGATAAAAGGTAAGCGTGAACAGCATGACCGAGTTCGTGAGCGAGGGTGTAAATTTCATTTAGAGCTCCAGTGAACGATTGCAAAATAAACGCTGACTTTCCTTTATACCATGTTGCACAATACGCTCCATTTCGCTTCCCTTTCCTTACAGCTGCGTCAATATGATTTCGGTCGAACATGTCGTTAACAAATTTTTCAAAATCAGCATCTACTTTCCCGTATGCTTCCAAGATGAGTTCTTTTGTATCATCCCAAGATCTTTTTTTCATTGCAGGTGCTTCCAAGGGAGCTCGAACATCAGCGCAAGTAAGCTTAGGCAATTTCATAGTTTTGGCTTTTAATTTAAGGTACCTTCGATAAACATCGACATTTTCCTCAATAACCTTCATTAAATTATCTACGATAACTTGGGTAGTGTCATTAACAATTAAGCTTTGATGCATTGGGCTATCATAATTGCGTCTTTTGGTAATTTTCATCCAATCTGAGCAAATATTTTTGAGCGCTGTTGAAAAGATCTCTTGATCTTTACCAAGTAATCCATAAATTGATTTGTTAGCTGATATCCTCGTTTCTCTGTCAGGATGAGTTATAAGACTATTTGCTTCTCCGTAAGATAAATTTTTCATTTCTCCCTCGACCATAACTTCAAAATCACGAGTATTAAGCCATTTAGCTTGTAACTCACTCCATGCTCTAACCCCAAATTGATCTTTTTCTAAAATTAACTGTTCTTCTATTTCCGAAAGTAAATGAGGAATATTTCTTCTAACATTCTCTAAATGATGCTTATAATCTTTGAGGATAGGATCATCAATCAAGTCTTTTTTATTATTAACTAATTTTCCAATTTCAATTGTAAAAAAAGCTAAAGTTTTAGAGCTCTCAGTTATAAAATCATCCACTTTCTTTTTTAGTGCTTCTACTTCCGGAATTGTCATATTCGCGTCATAACTCATATGAGAATAAGTGTTTAACTCATCAATATCTGCATCGAATTTCTCTTGCTTTTTGAATAACTCGTATAAATTATTAGCTGAAAATGTTTCTGTGTCTATCTTTCCTTTATATGTAGTTACAAAATCGTTAACTTGGTTTTGAAGTGAGATTATATTTTTGGAAATTCTTGGATCGTCGTGACTAGTGAAAATCTCAGATAAGTCCCATGCGATTTCATATTCTTTCATAATTATCACAATTTTAAATTTTTAATAAATAAGAATGTTTTCCAGCTAAAAAATTGTTCTTCTTAAATAGTGTTAATATATTATGAACCAGCTATTCATATTCAATGGTGCTTGGTGGCTTATGACTTATATCGTACACGACTCGATTAATTCCCTTTACTTCGTTTATGATGCGAGTGCTAATTTTTTCTAGTAATTCCCAATCCAGCTTAGCAAAGTTGGCAGTCATCGCGTCTAAAGACTCGACAACGCGTATAGCACAAATGTATTCATAGGTACGATAATCTCCCATAATTCCTACAGTTTTTAAAGGTAAAAATACACAGAATGCTTGCCAAAGACTATCGTAAATTTTTGCTTTCCTGACCTCGTCGATCAATATCTCATCAGCGTCTCTTAAGATATTTAGTTTTTTCTTTTCAATTGGACCAATTATTCTTACTGCCAATCCAGGACCTGGAAATGGATGTCGTAATACAATGCTTTCAGGCAATCCTAATTGCAATCCTATTTTTCTTACTTCGTCTTTATATAGCTCTTTTAGTGGCTCTATAATTTTTAGCGTCATGTCATCTGGTAAAGTTAAATTATGGTGAGATTTTATTTTTACTGATGCGCTGCTCGTAGCGCTCGTTTCTACTCTATCGGGATAAATTGTCCCCTGAGCTAAATAAGTAATGTCGGGATAAGCTTTTTCTAATTCGATTGTTTTTTTTTCAAATACCTCAATAAATGTATGGCCAATAATCCGCCTTTTTTCTTCAGGATCACTAATATTTTTTAACCTTTCTAAAAATAAACTTTCGGCATTAACATAATGGAAGTTTTCAAATTTTAATTCTTGTCCAAATGTTTTTTGGACTTGAATTTCCTCGTTTTTCCTTAACACACCATTGTTTACAAAAATGCTGTGCAACCTGTTCCCAATGGCTTTTTGAAGTAGAATTGCTACAACAGAAGAATCTACGCCCCCGCTTAAGCCTAAAATAACCCTGTTTTTCGGACCAACTTCATTCTTAATCTCTTCAATTGACTTTTCTATCCAATTTTCTAAGTTCCATTCTTTTTTAGCGTGAACAATTTTCTCAATAAAATTTTTCAAAATCTTCATACCACTTTGGGTGTGGACCACTTCAGGGTGAAATTGTACGCCAAATAATTTTAAATCTTCATTTGCATAAGCTGCTATTGGACATGTAGCTGTTTTAGCTAATATTTCAAAACCCTGTGGCATGATTTCTACTTGATCACCGTGAGACATCCATACAGTCTCCCTCTTATCTAAAGATTCGAATATTTTCTTAGGCTTGAGGATTTCTAACTCCGTTTTACCGTATTCTTTCTGTTTAAATGGCTTTATTCTTCCTCCTAATTGATGAATTATCAAGTGTAAACCATAACAAATCCCCAAAACAGGTATTTTTTCCTCTTTCACAAAATTAAAGAAATTTTTGGTAAGTTGTGGGCTATCCTCCTCGTAGACGCTACTAGGCCCACCAGAAAGAATAATCCCTTTTGGATTAACTCTTTTTAATTCTCCAATAGAGATCTCGTATGGCAAAATTTCGGAATATACTCCTAATTCTCTAATACGTCTAACTATAAGGTGCGTATACTGGGAACCCATGTCTATAACGCAGATTTTATCCATAGAATATTAACTACTTTGTAATGTTGATTAAGTATTTATTAAATTGATATTTTAATTAACCTTTTCAATATAAAATATATATTGATCATCATCGTAGTAAAAATGAAGATTTAAATGAATTTATAATAGTATTTATAATTCAAAAAAGTAATAATTAAATGCTTTTTCATAAAGCAGAACTTATACTACTGATATTTTTTTAAAATCATAGAAACTAAAATAAAGAAAAAAAAATCATGAAAGAAAATCTAGATCCATTTCAAATCTCTCAAATACAACTTTATAATGCTTGTAAAATTCGAGGTTGTGATAGAGAAATTTATAAATCCTTAAGTGAACCTGAAAGATTCGTTGAAGTAAAGCTTACAATGAAGATGGATGACAATTCTCTTAAAACTTTTAAGGGTTTTCGGTCTCAGTACAATTCTGCGAGAGGTCCAATGAAAGGAGGAATAAGGTGGCATCCTGGTGAAACTGCTGCACTTGTAAAAGCATTAAGTGCTTGGATGACGTGGAAATGTGCATGTGTGGATATCCCATTGGGGGGTGCTAAAGGTGGCATCATATGTAATCCAAGAGAGATGAGTGATAGAGAACTAGAAACGCTTGCAAGAAGTTATATTAGAAAAATAGCAGATTTTATAGGACCAAATATTGATGTTCCCGCTCCTGATGTCTATACTAACCCTCAAATTATGGCATGGATGATGGACGAATATGAAATAATTGTACGTAAACATGCACCATCTGTAATAACTGGAAAGCCATTACCTTTAGGAGGTAGTGCTGGGCGATCAATCGCAACGGCTAAAGGAGGGTCTTATTGCATCAGAGAAGCCGCAAAAGGTATTAATTTAGATTTAAATGGAGCAAGAGTTGTAATACAGGGATACGGAAATGCTGGCTCTTGGGCGGGTAAAATTCTGCAAGATGATTATAATTGCAAAATAATTGCGGTTTCCGATTCAAAAGGGGGCATTTACAATAGAAATGGAATTAATGCTTATGCTGCTTCGGAACAAAAAGAAAGAGCTTCCACGGTAGTAGGATTGAAAGGAACGCAAGAAATAACAAATAATGAATTGTTAGAATTAGAATGTGATGTTTTAGTTCCTTCTGCGCTTGAAAATGTAATTACACGTAAAAATTCACAAAATTTAGATTGTAAAATTGTAGCAGAACTCGCAAATGGACCAACAACACCTGCAGGAGATCAAATTTTATTTAAAAATGATATTATTGTTATTCCTGATTTTTTATGTAATGCTGGAGGAGTTACTGTTTCATATTTCGAAATGGTGCAAGGTTATTATCAATACTTCTGGACTGAGGCAGAAGTATTTACTGCCATGGATAAAATAATAACTAAAGCATACAATTCTGTTGTTCATAAAGCAAAAGAATGTAATTCTAATTACAGGATGGGTGCATATTTAATAGCCATTGATAGGGTGATAGGTGCCATGAAATTGCGTGGTTGGTTATAAATTTAGTATCATAATTTTAATATATTTTTAGAAAGTCATACTTCACTCTATAATTTATAACAAAAAATGAACATCCTTTTTTTTTTTTTTAAAAAAATGAACAAAAACACAATTAATACCTAATAATAGATTGGTTTATTAAAAATAATTTAATTTTAAATACAATATTAAATATTAACTAATCAGAATACTATTAATTTGGAGATTAGAATTATGATAATAAACCCATATGAGAGTGCTAAAAAAAAAATTGATATAGCGGCAGAATTAATTAATTTAAACCCGAATTCTTTGGAATATCTAAAAAAGACGGAAAGAGCCCTCATTGTTTCTATCCCACTAATGATGGATGATGGTTCTCTCGAAATTTTTGAAGGATTCAGAGTTCATCATTCTACTTTACGAGGTCCAGGAAAAGGAGGTATAAGATATTCTCCCTTTGTGACTCTTGACATGATGAAAGCTTTAGCCCTCTTGATGACGTTTAAGACTGCTTTATTAGGGTTACCTCTTGGCGGTTCTAAAGGTGGTATAAGGGTCGATACTAAAAAGTTATCGAACAAAGAATTAGAGACTTTAACGAGAAGATATACTATGGAAATTATAAATATGATTGGACCAGATAAGGATATTGCCGCACCAGATATGTACACAGACTCACGTACAATGGCTTGGATGATGGATACATATAGTATGCAAAAAGGTCGAACTATTACTGGAGTAGTTACTGGTAAACCAATTGAGATTGGAGGTTCTATAGGAAGGGATGAGGCTCCTGGTACAGGAATGATTTATTTACTACAGCATTTATGTCAAAAACTAAATTATAATTTAGACAAAATGAGTGTTGTAATTCAAGGTTTTGGAAAAGTAGGATCTGTTGTTGCCAAGCAATTATGTAACAATTCCTGCAATGTTATTGCAATTTCTGAAGAAGAAGGAGGGATCTATTCACCAGATGGTTTAGATATAGACACATTAATTAAATGGAAAAAACAAGGTAATTTATTAAAAGAATACGAAGGTAAAAATACAAGCCCAATAACTAATGATGAATTATTAAGCACTAAATGTGATGTGTTAATTCCTGCTGCTGTTGAAAATCAGATATATAGCAGAAATGCAGATAAGATAGATTGTAAAATATTATTAGAAGGAGCAAATAGTCCAACAACTTCTCAAGCAGATAAAATTTTGGAGGAAAAAGAAATAGTCGTTGTTCCAGATATTCTTGCAAATAGTGGAGGAATATGTGTATCTTATTTTGAATATATCCAAGATTTGCAAAGTTATTTCTGGAAGTTAGATCGCGTTAATAGTGAAATGAAAACTATTCTAATAAATACTTTTGAGGATATATATAAATTTTCAAAAAAAAGGGATACATCACTAAGAACGGCAGCATATGCTATTAGCACAAATCGATTAGCAAAAGCACATGAATTAAGAGGGTTATTTCCATAAATGTGTGCATTTTAGTCAATGGATAATAAGCAGAAATTAAAATAAAAAATAAAAAATAAAATAAAATAAAGCAAAATAAAAAAAATAAAAAAGGGGTAATATAATGACCGTTAATCCTTTTGAAATGGCAAAAAAGCAGATTGATATTGTTGCAGAAGTGATGGATTTAGATCCAAATATTCTTCAGTTTTTAAAGAGAGTAGAACGTTCTTTAATTGTTTCTGTTCCAATTACGATGGATGATGGTACTGTAAGAATTTTTGAAGGGTATAGGGTTCATCATTCAACAATCAGAGGACCTGGGAAAGGTGGTTTACGATATTCTCTAGGTGTTAATCTTGATGAAGTAAAAGCTTTAGCAATATGGATGACTTGGAAAACTAGTCTTTTAAACTTGCCTTTAGGTGGTGCTAAAGGTGGTATATGTGTTGATCCTTTTAAATTGTCTAAAAAAGAGCTAGAACGACTTACAAGAAGGTTTACTGCTGAAATTATTAGTATCATAGGACCAGATATTGATATTCCCGCGCCGGATGTTAATACTAACCCACAAATTATGGCATGGATTATGGATACCTACAGTATGCAAAAAGGACGAACGATTCCTAGCGTTGTAACTGGAAAGCCAATCGAAATTGGCGGTTCAGTTGGCAGAGCAGAAGCTACCGGAACGGGTTTGTATTTTGTACTTCAAGCTCTAGTTGAAAAACTAAGATTAGACTTAACGTCCTTAAAGATTGTAGTTCAAGGTTTTGGTAACGTAGGGGGTACGATTGCCGATATACTCTATAAACACGGGTGTAAAGTTATTGCTGTCTCAGATATATCAACAGGCATCTACTGCGAAGATGGTTTAGATGTAGAAAAATTAAAAGCATGGGCTAAAGAAGGTAATTTATTAAAAGATTATAAAAACGATAAGTATAAGCTTATTAGTAACGACTATCTACTTACATTAAAATGTGATGTATTAGTCCCATCAGCTATAGAAAATCAAATAACAGAAAAAAATGCGGAGAAAATAGATTGTAAAATTGTTTTGGAAGGTGCAAATGGTCCTACAACACCAGAAGCTGATAAAATTTTGTTTAAGAAAGAAATCTATGTTGTACCAGATATTCTCGCCAATAGTGGTGGGGTTTGCGTCTCTTACTTCGAATATGTCCAAGGTATTAATTCGTACTTCTGGAAACTGGATCGAATTAATGAAGAGCTAAAAAGAATTATAATTGAAGCATTTGAAGAAACATATAAAATATCAGAAGAAAGGCACATCCCTCTTAGAACTGCAGCTTACATCATCGCTGTGTCAAGAATTGCTAGAGCAATTGAGTTAAGAGGAATTTTCCCTTAAATCACTTTTTTTTAATTATATTTTATTTTTACGAAGTAAAGGGAATAAGGATTAATAAATAAAGACATGAAATTCCAATATGAATAAAAGCAAATATAGCTCCTGTTTTTAACAACCTTTTAAAACCTAAGTTTTCAACACCACTATCTTTAGCAACTTTAAGAGTCATCATATCTGCTGCAGCACCGCTAGGTAAAATGTTTCCCCCTATATTTATAGCAACGATAAAGGCAAAAAGTAAAGGTATTGCTGGAAATGTAAATTCCTCTATTAAAACGTCAATTATTGGTAAAAAGATCAATGCTATTGGCGTGTTTGCAATAAAACCAGAAAGTAGGCTAACAAGAATAAGGATTATAAATATTGTTAATATCGGACCAAATGCCTCGAAAGGAATCAACCCAATAATGTCTCTAAACCCAGCTTGCAACATGCAATTAATAACGACATACATGGAAATGAAAAAGAATATAATTTCCCATTCAACATCCTTTAAGATTTTTCCCATTGGTTTCTTAGTAGATTTTCTATTAACTAAAACTAATATTACTGCTGAAAGTGCAGCTGTAAGATATAGTAATGGTAAAACGACAAATAAAGTAATTGTAACGAGTATAGCGATGCTATTAAAGTAAAACATTGTTTTATTTTTGATTACAACATCTGTACTTATTAGTTCTAACACGTACTCTCTCTGTTGCTCTTTAATTTTTGGTTCTTTTGAAAGGATTAATTTATCTATTAAAAATATGGTTAAAAACAGCAATGCAAAAGAAAAAATCCAAAAATACTGGAAAAAAAAGACTGTATCAAGTGCAAACCAAGTAGAAATAATGATATTCTCCCCACTTGAAAAGGGCGTAATAATAGAACCTATATTAATACAAATCGTCATTCCTAATAAGTAAGTTCCCGCTCTTATTTTTAAAAAATGACAAAGGCGAACAACTACAGGTGCTAAAATGATAACCACGACTACATCACTGATAACGGCTGCTAATAATGTAGTAATAACACAAATTAAATAAAAAAAATATCGTTGATTTCCTTTTGAGATTTTAAAAATTTTTACGGCTAAATATTCTAACACGTTTGAATCTTGAGCAATTTTTGATATAATACTCATACTCAATATAATTATTATTGCTTGCCATTCGATAGATAATACGAAATTATCAAACCAACTTTCAAAATTTAATGGTATCTCCAATACCAAACCAGTTACAAACGCAGCTATGAACATACATATGAGGGAAACTGCTACGAAATCTACATCTTTCATAGAGTAACTTACAATAATTAATGCAAAGGCAATAAAAACAAAAATAAGTAGAGGAAGATTAATCATTTCTCTAAATTAAAATGTTAGTTTTGTATTAATATTGTTTAATAAAGTGTTTTTAATAAATCTAATTATAATAGATTTTCAAGGTTTTTAGAATGTATAAACTATTTCCTAGAAAAAATTATTTAAATAGAAAAAGTTGCAGAAGAAATTTGAATAGGTTTAATTCGCTTAATAATGCTATGTTTGAAATTAGATATTCAAAAACATTCTCTTCAATAAAATAGTGTAAGGTCACATAATAACCTTCTTCCTGCTTTATTTTATTTACAAGCCGATTAATAAGATTGATTACTTGTTTTTCTACTACAATCATATCACAGTTTGACGGATCTATGTTGATAATATTTATTCCAGAAACGCGACTAAACGAGATTTTACTTAATTCTGGATTATTTTGAACATATTTGTGATTCAGATAATTATTAAACATGAATTCGATCTGATCGTAAATATTCTCTTTTTTCTCGATTGTAAAATGGCCTTCAATTACATTGATGAGTAAATTTAGAATCTGTTGAAAGACGCCTAATATATCAAAATATTCTGCAATCGTTGTTATATTTTCAGCGGTTAACCACTGGGAGTAATACTCATCGATAATGTCTTTAAATGAACTGAAATGTTCGGTGTTGCCTTTCCATAAGCTTTTCCATTCATCTCTATTATCAGAAACAAATTGTTCTATAAAAGAATGCTTGATAATGTTAAGTCGAGCTTTTAACATGTTTGAACTGATGGTTTTTTCTGAAGTTGCAACAAATAATAAGTTTGCATCTTTTTCCTCTAAATATGACCACCTTAGGCCACCCATTTCGATGCTTTCTATCCCCTCTTTTAATTCATAGGTCGTAAACTGGTTAAGGGCGGCTAATAAACCACTAATAAGATCCTCATCTATTGGTAAATCCATATATGCCTTGTATAGCAATGTAATACCGCTTTCTGAATCAAGAACCCAAATATTCATAATAAAATGTGTTTTTAGAAATTACATTTAGATATATAAAAGACCGCTTTAATAAATGATTATTTTTAAATAAAATTTTTATTCATTACAAAAAATCTTTCAGATCTTTGGTTTTGCAATATTTTTCAACATTCCTTAACATTTCAGAGATTTTATTTTGTAGAACTAAATCACTTACACCGGCTATACTACGTAAGACATCGCTACTAAGCGTAAAAATTTCCACAAAAATTCCAACTTTTGATTTGTTGGGAGATAATGGTTTGATGCGTATTCTTCCTTCCAATTCTCGGATATCTTTATTATTTCTCACATTAAATTCGATTAGATGTCCTTTACCTGGATCATGGCCCTTATCAGAAAGTATCAATTCTCCTTCCATTTCGATTGGAATTTTTATTAAGTCTACTTCATCGTATATCTTGGTATGTAGTACATTTGGTGCGGTAAATTTTGCTTCCATTTTCTTGGTAGGGTTAATTTCTTCCCAAAATTCTGCAATGTAGAGTGCTTTAATGAGATCACTATCATTACAGTTACTTATTTCTAAAACTTTCGAGATTTTAGCCATAATCTTCACCTTGATTTATAGGGTATATGATTTACTAATAAAAATCGAAAGTTTTTAATCTTTTATGTTAAAGAATATAAAAGTTAGAATGGTAGCCTCAGACTTCCTTGATTATTTCATCTTTTAGACATTAAATCATTTTTAGTTTGTCATCATTGGCTCTTGGGTAAATCTCTATAACTTAAAGAATCAGATTGATTTTAATTTTACTATAATTTATTGGTCACGAAATAACATGCTTTCACTTAAGTTTCTTTCTTCTTTACAATTGGGACATATCCATGTTGTATCGTTTTTTTTTATCGAATTTATGCACATGTCACATACAAACGTGTCGCAAATGCAGTAATAGCATCTATCTAGTATGTTTTCACAGTTTTTTCCACATATGTAACAATTTGGAGGGTTTTTAGACATAATTATAATACGATTTAAATTCTTTTATAATATACATTATTATGATTATTATTAATTAAATTTAACAACATTTCTGAAGATAATGGATAAACTTAGGTCACGAGTTCAATTACTTTCCCTACTCATAATATTCTTTATATATAGAGCGATTTCAGCAGCTTTTTACAATAATTTTCCAGAAATTACACTTTGGTTGCTGATCTCTATTATTTACGCGATTTCTCTTATAATTTTGTATGTAGTTTTTAAACAGAGAGATAAGGTTTAAATTTATTACCTGAGATATTAGAAATAGGAGAATATAAATTTAGAGTCGTTTTGGTTCATTTATTTTTTTTTTTTTAAAAACTCAGGTATTAAACCCTCTATTCCCAAGCTTTTTAACACACTATCCCTAATATCCACTTGTACTCTCATGTCTTGCATTACTTTTAGTGTGTCTCCTAAGGTTTTTGAGAATGTATCGCTCATTTCCTTAATGGTGTCAGATGTTAATTTTAGAGATTCCCTTATTGCTAAGTTAGTTTCATGCAATTCAGTTGTTAACTTTTCCATTGTCTTTCTCATTTCTGAGAGTTCTTCTTTCAATCCCATTTTTACTAGAGATTAACAATTATTATAATAATCTTCTTAAAGTAAGTTTGATTTAAAGTTTTTTTTATCAGAGACCCTATCTAATAACATTATCAATTATAATCAACTAATCTTTTAAGAATCAACTATTATTAAAATAAATAATAAGAAGAATCTTGTGAGCATTATATCGGAATGGAAAAACAGAGTTAAAAAGCCAGTTTCAGACGAGTCTTACTGTACGGGCTGAAGTATGGTTGATGGATTTATACAAATAATCAATTCATTAAAACAAAAACGTAAAGAAAAAAAAGTGAAAAAAAATACAAAATAAAAAAATCTCATAGATTAAATCAAAAATATTGGGATTTCATCTAAAGTTCCGCAAGAACTCGAGATTCTACCAAAATTTTAGGTAAAAGGAATTTTTTGAAATAATTGAATTAGTTTTGCGAACAACAATAATAGCCTTCTAGAACCTTATTATTTATAAAACACACCCTTAATAGGCTTATTTTTTCTATTATACATAATAGTGTAATAGTGATTAAAACTTATGTCTGAAGAAGAAAACGAATTTGATTTCGGTTTTGATGATGATTGTTATCAAACCAGTTGATCTCTAATCAATATGTGGTATTTAAGAGCGCTAAAATTGCGCAAAACAGAAGAAAATAAAAAATCCCCTAAAAAATAAATTAAAACCAATCTCAATGGTTAAATCGTTAAATGGTAGGATTTGATCATTAAGCTCCTCGCAAGGACTTGAGATAAAACAATATTTTTTTTATTTAAATAGATATTAAACCGGTTTTTTAGCACCTTCTCCTACTTTCCGGTAAATAAAGCCTTTTTCTTCAACAGTTTTCTTATCAAATATGTTTCTTCCATCAATAATAATCGGTGTATTTACTCTTTTTTTAAGATCATCCAAATCTATATTGTAATATTCAGAATGACTCGTAGTAAAAAGTAAAACATCTGCATTATCAACCGCTTCGTTGAAATCACTTGTAAGTTCAGTCAGATCATAATCTCGCTTTTTCACATAAGGATCATGTGCTATATATACGATATTGTGCGAATGATATCGTGTCTTTAGGATTTTTACAATATTTTCAGTTGGAGTGTTTCGGGTATCGTCAGTATTTGCCTTGTAAGAAACACCTAAAAGAGTGATTTTAATATTGTCTACTAACTGATGCGAATCTCTAAACACATTCTCCATCAACTCGATCATATGATATGGCATATAATCGTTTATTTTTCTCGAATCAGGAATTATTTTCATTTTCGATTCGTTAATTCTTTCGGTATATTTGTTAAAACCGTAGAGTAAGAGCCAAGGATCCTTCGTGAGACAATGACCTCCTACTCCTGAACCTGGATAATGCATCATCCTGTCATGACGGTGATTAATTAAAGTGATGATTTCGAATACATTTCTATTGAAATCCTCGCATAACAAAGCCATTTCATTTGCAAATGCGATATTCACGTCCCTATATGAATTTTCTATGCATTTTGTTAGTTCCGCTGTAAGCGTATCAGTTACTTGCAGTTCTTTTTTAACGACCTTACCGTATAAAAATTTGCTTCTTTCATTGGCTTGTTCGCATCCACCTCCTATTACGCGAGGAAAATCCGTGATATATTCAATTAATTTTCCTGGCATAACTCTCTCAAATGAAAACACTAAATAAAAATCAGAACCTCTTTGCAGTCCACTTTCTTCCTCCAATATAGATTGAACAATGTTATCTGTTGTTCCAGGGGCAACCGTAGATTCAACTATTACTGTAGCTCCCTTTTTTATATGTTTGGCAATTTTTTTGGATACTTCTTTTAAGGATGCATATCTTGGAACTTTTTCGTCATCAACGGGAGTTTGAACATCGATCAATATGAAATCAGCAGCGCTTACATCATCATAACTCTCAGTAACTTTGAATTTTCCTGCTTTTACTACTCTCTCGATTAGCTCATCTAGACCAGGTTCTTCTCCCTCGTAAGGATTTTTACCGTTATTAAGCCACTCAATTTTCCATGCTGATCTATGCGATCTCCGCTGAATTCCTGTAACATAAAAATCATCTACATCAGCTAATAATGCTGCCATAGGAATCCCAACATATCCCATTCCGATTACTACAATTTTTGTCGTCATTTTCTTAAAATAAAATTAAGTTCTATTTTTGAGTTACTATTGGATTTAATAAATCAAAGTTCAATAAATTATAGATCAGAAAATAAAAAAAAAGATAAAAATTTAATTATTTGGTTTTTATATTTACTTCGACTTTTTCTTATAAGAAGTCCCTTTTACAGCCTTAAATATAAATGCCATTATCGCGCCCGCAACAAAACCTCCCACATGAGCAAAGTGAGCTGTTCCAGTTAACTCAAACGAGAAAAATGCGTAGGTTAACTCAGCGATAAAATATGTAATTATAAAATAACTAGCAGTTACTTTACGCACTACTGTCCCCGTTGGAAGATAAAACTTATTGGAAGGGTAAAGTATCGCGTAAACAGCCATAAGACCAAAAATCGCTCCGGACGCTCCTAATGAAGGGATAAATTGAGCTATTGTGACTCCCCACACTGGAATAAAAACCGTGCTCCAAGCGTGAAGTAAAGTGGCAAATATACCCGAAGCGAAGTACGTTATCAAATAAAAGACATGCCCCATTGCGTGCTCACAATTATCTGTTATTACAAGAAAGAACCACATATTCATAACAATGTGCATTATATCTCCGTGCATAAACATCGAGGTGAATATTGTCCACAATTTCTGGCCTGCAAAGAATTCAGCTGGTACAAAAGCGTATTCAATGCGCATATTGCCTGTAGGATCCATCATTTGCCATACAAAAACTGCTATGTTCGCAATCAATATTATTACTGAAAAATATTGTTTAAAAAAAGAAATTTTGTCGTCAGTTGCTTCTAAAACCATTTTAAAACATCTTTTATGTATAATTTGAATAATTAGTTAATATAATAAATTGATTTAACGAGTTATTTAAGACTTACTGAAATAACTAATAAAAAAATAGTAAAAAATTGTTCAAGGAAATTAAAAATTAAAATACTAATTAATGCTTATTTAAACTATGAAACTAGGTAAATCGAGTTTAAACGACATAGCAAAGATACAACCGGATTCTGTGAAAAGAAGAAGAATTTCGAGTTATGACGCTTCTGGTGGCAATCATGATTGGATTGATATCGAACCAGGGGAAAAGGTTGTAATAGGCGAAGTGAACGATCCAGGGTGCATTACACATATTTGGTGCACGATTTTATGCAAATCACGCTACTATTTAAGGAATATCATGCTTAGAATGTATTGGGATAACGAACAAGACGATTCTCCGAGTGTAGAAACCCCTATAGGGGATTTTTTCGGATTAGGTCATGCTAAACATAAAAATTACGTTTCTTTACCGCTCCAAATGAGTCCTCAGTGGGGAAAAGGATTCAATTGTTGGTGGCCGATGCCTTTTTCAAAAGGGTTCAAAATTACAGTAGAAAACGATAATTCAAAAACGATGAGGTTCTTTTTCTATATCGATTACGAAATATATCAAGAAGGATTTGAAAACGAAAAAGATTATGGGCGTTTTCACGCACTCTGGCATCGAGAAAATCCGACTACGCCAAAAAAGAAAGATAGTAACACGGGCAAGAAATTTACTAAAATCAAGCCGAAAAACTATGCCTATAGTGGAGAAAACATCGAAGACCCTCGATCTCAGAATTACAAAATTCTCGAAGCCATGGGGAAAGGTCATTTTGTAGGATGTCATTTAGATATTGATAATGTAACATTTCTCCCATGGTATATAAATTGGCCAGGTGAAGGCGACGATATGATATACATTGACGAGGATATCGAAAAAGGTGTTCCTACTCTACATGGTACGGGTACAGAAGATTACGTAAACCAGTCTTGGGCCCAATTTCAGAAACATCACGCTCCTTATCATGGTACAATCAAAGCGGGGGGTATAAATTGGTGGGGAAAAATTTCTTATTATAGATACCATATTGAAGATCCAATCTATTTTAACAAAAAAATTCTTGTAACCATTGAACATGGGCACGATAATCATCGTAAAGACGATTGGTCGTCCACTGCTTATTGGTATCAGATAGAACCACACGACCAAGCTTTATTTCCTAACTTATTGGATAAAAAAGGAAGAAAACCGCGTTTCCACTTCGCACATATGGTTAGAAAAACATTTTGTATTGGCTTACTACTTACGATTGCATTCGTGTGGATTTTTCTATAGTTTTTTGACTTTTATGTTTAAAAAATTAGCTGAAAAAACCAACAAGTGAAAATTAAAAGATATACTAATTTTTAACTAATATCTTGTCAGAAGTTACTTTAATTAACGCAATTGTTGGAATAATTCTTGCTTTAATCACTACTTTTTGTTTTAACATTGGTATAGTTTTCCAGAAGAAAGGCCTGAAAGAAGCTGCAATAAAGGGCATTGAGATAAAAACTGAAGAAGGCTTCGTCAGGGTAATAAAAACTTTTTTGAAACTATTTAAAATTAGATCTTGGTTAATTGGTGCGATTTTAGGAATCACAGGCTGGTTCCCGTATATTATTTCTATTGGAATGGTTGGAGTTCTAGTTACGGAACCTGTTATGGCGACTGGCTTTATATTTTTCGTATTTGCAGCTATAAAAATGTTAAACGAGCGAGTAGGTATTATCGAGTACATTGCAATAGGAACATTAACGGTATCACCAATTCTCATTGGACTCGCTGGGATATCCGATGTTGAACTAGATCTAGTCGAGTTTGTACCTTCACTTATTATATTTTTAACAGTCTCAGTTTCCCTCAGCGTTATATCTTTGACAATCGCAAGGAAAAAAAGAGGAAAGAGCTCTGAGGGACTCTTTATAATGTTTGGAGGCGCTATCCTTTTCGCTCTCGGAGGATCTGCTACCAACATATTAGCTCAAGCTTTAATTCAAGCAGGTGATTTTCAATGGTATACCATATTGCAATTACCTTTTGGTATATTCTGGTTTATTTTTGCAGGAAATTACATAGTTTTATGGATATTTTTAGGATTTTGGATGATGGCTATTTTTAACCTTAGTAGCCTTCCATATTATCAAAGCGGATTCCAGAAAGGGAAAATTCTTATAATGTATCCAATATTAGACTCAATTGCTTTACTTTTTCCTATTTTTGCCGGTATTTTTGTATTCAAGCAAACTTTTGCGAATTTTCCGTTATTTTTTATCGCTTTACTTTTTACAGTTCTTGCTACAATAGTCTTAAGTAAATACCAGGTTGCAATCGAGGAAATGGATACTACTGGCAACCCAACTAACGAAGATCTACATAACTAAGCAGATATATCCATAAAAATGGCCTGACATTCTAATTATTTTCTTTTTAGAAAATTGTTAAATTGACAATTCTTTAATCTATATAATATATCAAATAATACTTAATCAAACTAAATAACTAAAAAATGTGAGTGACTTGAAGAAAAATAAAATAAAGCCAAGCGCATATTTATTTCCTATGCCTGTAGCGCTAATTGGGGCAAATGTAAATGGAAAACCAAATTTTGAGCCATTAGCTTATGTTGGTGTCGTCGAATATAAACCACCTTTAATTTCAATTGCGTCCTACGAGACTCATTATACCAATATAGGAATAAAGGAAAATGGCGCATTTAGCGTAAATACACCTTCTGAGAATATTATAAGGGGTACTGATTATTGCGGCATAGTATCAGGAAAAAATGCAGATAAATCAGAAGTTTTTGATGTTTTTTATGGAGAACTCAAGACTGCACCAATGATAAGTCAGTCCCCACTAAATTTGGAATGCAAAGTTATTAAGACTATAAAAATCAGCGAATTTGTTGATATTGAGAAAAGCCATGAGTTGTTTATTGGAGAAGTAGTGAACGCTTATGCAGATGACGAATATCTAACCGAGGGTGCTCCAGACATTTCTAAATTTAAAACTTTCACATTTTCAATGGGACATTATTGGAAAGTAGGTGAAAAGTTCGCAAAAGCATGGGAAGTTGGTAAAAATTATAAATAAGGCTACAAAAGAAATTAATAAAGAATTTCTTTAAAAGTTCCTATTATTGTTAGGTTAGGTTTATTAGAAATTTAATAACTAGTTATTTTTTTTTAGGATATTCTTAACATAAGCTATAATTTCATTACCAGAAACAGCTTTAACCAAGTAACCATCTGCTCCTAAATCCTTACCTTTTTGAATGTCTTCAAAAAAATTTTTCACAGAAAATAATACTACAAGAATTTTTGGATATCTTGACTTGATTTCGGTTAATATTTCATACCCACTTTTACCAGGGAGCATAATGTCCAATAAAATAAGTGCTATGTCGTTATGCTTTTCTTCTACTATATCTAACGCATCGTATCCATTGCTACAAGTAATTGTTTCATATTTCTCTAATTGTAGAAACTTTTCAGTTAAATTTGTAATATCTTCCTCGTCGTCTACTATTAAAATCTTTTTCACTGCGGACATTGAAACCTTGATTTCAGATAAATCTAATTTTTATTAAAATTCTTAAATTTTAATCTTATTTCAAAATATGACTAATATTGTTTCATTTTGGTTATATAAAAAGTATATCTGATTCACATGTTTTGATCGCTAGGCTCGATCAATTTTTTTTGTTTAAAAGGGGATTGATTCCAATGCGATTAGGCATTAAGAGATTATAAATGTTCAATAATTGAACGAATAATCGATAAAACTTAATTATTTAACACATCTTTTACGTAAGATCGGAGCTCATTTCCTGAAAATGGTTTAGTTACATAACCATCTGCACCTAATTCCGTGCCTTTTTCTATATCCTCCTTAAAACTCTTAACTGTGAAAAGAATTACTTTAACATTATTGTAGGAATCCTTCGATCTGATGGTTCTAAGAACTTCAAATCCGCTGAGCGCTGGCATCATAATATCTAACAATATCAATAGGATTTCGTCATATTTCTCTTCTAGAATTTTTAATGCTTCTTTACCGTTACTACATGTAAGGATATTGAAATTATCAAGCTGTAAAAATTTTTTAACGAGGCTAACTATATCAGGCTCATCATCACAAATAAGAATAGAATTTTTATCTAACATATCAAATCTTGATACTTTTTTTTTAATCACTTATATTAAATTTCGTTTAATATATTAGATCAACTTATTTAACTAATTTATATGTATACTTTTTACTATTCTGAATTAAAATTCTATTATGTCTAAACACGATAGCACTCCAAAGTTCCCAGACTCATATCTTGGGAATAATTCTCTAGATTATGATTCCTCAATATGGATGGAGAGAAATCAAAAAAAAACTACACTCCTCTGTTTACAATACTTGTATGACGAAAGATTAGATAATCTAGAGAAATCGGATTTTTTAAAAGATGAACCTTCTTTTATTCTTGATTTAGGGTGTGGAACTGGATATTCCACTGAAATTTTAGTAGAGAGAGGTTTTAAAGTAGTCGGAATCGATGTCTTACACGACATGATTTCAAAAGTAAAACATAAGAAGAATCTTATGACCAATCAAAACAATCTCGAGCTCATTTTAGCAGACATAAATTACTTACCTTTAAGAAATTCTTCAATTAGCCATGCAATTTCTATTTCAGCCTACAATTTTATCACCCATAGAGCAGAGTCCATTCGAGATAAAGTGAAAATTGCTCATAATACTGCAAAAAATTTGCATAAAATGCTAAAACCAGATGGAAGAGTTATAATTGAATTTTACCCTAAAGACGATAATGAGCTTGAGATGTTTGCATCATCCTTTAACACTAACGGGTTTAATGGATTTATTGTCAAACAGAATCCTAATCAGAAATCAGGACAGACTTTTTTACTACTGAAAAAGCGGTGATTAAATATAGGAACATGTAATTTTTGCGGAAAAAAATATAAACATGTTATGAACATTTAAAATGTGTGGCTTAACAATTTCCCTATTTCCTTTAATTATGCAATCTCGACATATATTTAGAATATTAGAAATATATAGTAAAACATCTTATCTAAATTATATTGAAAAGTTAGGTATGAAAAATGAAGAGAGTCCAGAGCATTGATATGATTCGAGGCTTTTGCATATTTCTTATGGTGCTGGGACACTTACTTGATTGGTGGATAATAAAATCGGATAGATGGTTAGTATTTTATTTATTCTCATTTTTAGCGTCTATAGCTGCTACGGGATTTTTATTTGTCTCTGGATTCAGCGCAGCAATAGCATTTAAAAGTAAGTCTAACAAGGCAGAAATTTCTACTGATATTGGTACGACCCACGCCAGGAACATCTATATCATTCGAGCATTATTGTTATTGGCAATAAGTTTAATTTATAATACAGCAATCGTTTTAACTTTAAACGACTTAAGGTGGATTTGGGCTTGGAATGTTCTCCAAACAATTTCGATATCGCTCTTATTGGCGTGGCCTTTATTATGCACCCCAAAATACTTGCGAATCGGTTTAGGGATTGGATTATTAGTTGTGAATGAACTGCTTTCACCATTTCTACTTACATATAGTGGTCAACCAAATATTTATGGCGTTTTATTCCACATTTTATACCATCCAATAGAGGCATTTACGATTTTGTCTTATTTCGCAATATTCATAATCGGAACTGTAGTTGGAGATTTCTTCTTTAATTTCACTATCATTAAGGATCAAGAAGAAAGGAAAGAGTCTATTAAACATTTGTTTATAAGGAAGATATTTATAGTAGGGATACTATTTACTTTATTCGGAATTATTTATCGTTTTTATGATTTTATTTATCGCCGAACTCTTTCGGCTATGTTTTATTCTATTGGGGTTGTCCTAGTTTTACTCGTAATACTCTTGTATCTCGAGGAATTTGAAAAAATAAAACCGAAAAAAAGATATAGATTCTTCTTTTATTTCTCATATTACTCTTTTACTATTTATATAGCTCACGATCCGTTATATTTTATGTTTTACCGTCAATTAAACGCTATAAATATCTGGTTGACTCTTATAGGGATATTTTTTTTAATAACGCTTTTACTCAAGGGTATGCATAAAAGGTTAGGAATAAAAGCCTCATTAAAAGCACATTTGGGTATCTTAAGTTTCATTATCGCAAATAAAATCGAACAAAGGAAAAGTAGAAATTAGAAAATTAAGGTCTTTTAAGGTATCAATGATAAAATTTATTACAATTTAATGATTTTTCAAACTACTAAATTAAAAAAAGTTTTAAAAATGCAGCAAGCACGAATAAGACTCAGTAGCACCCAATTACCTGCTTTGAAAGCTGTTTGTGAGCAAATAGAAAGCGTGTGCAAAAATCAAGGAATTAGAAAACTAGGACCAATTCCTTTACCTACAAAGAGCTTACGAGTTCCTGTAATGAAAGCACCATCTGGGCAAGGTACTTTGACTTGGGCAAAATTCGAAATGAGAATTCACAAACGACTTTTTGAAATAACTGCCAACGAACGCTCGATGCATCTAATTATGAAAATTCAAATTCCTGAGACTGTTTTAGTAGAAATTGAGTTAATGTAATAAAACTTCTTTCTTTAGATTTTTAAACTCTTTTAAAAGAATTAAAATAGTTTGAATTTATCAATAATTTATGCCCTTTACACCATTTCATTTCGGTCCGGGGTTCCTTATTAGTTTAACATTTCTTTCGTTCATTGATATTCCTACTTTCTTAATAGCGAGTGTAATTATTGACCTTGAGCCTTTTTTAGTTTTGGTTTTTCACTTAAATTGTCCCCTTCATGGTTTTTTCCATAGTTTTTTAGGAGGTTTTCTCGTCGCCGCTCTTTTTGCGGTGATTATGAGTAAGATTAGGAAGAACTTCACTCGTTTGATTATATTTTTTAAAATAGAACAATCTTTTTCGTTTAAAAAAATATTATTTTCGAGTATTTGTGCAATTTTCCTCCATATCTTATTAGACTCTCCAATTTACTTGGACATTCGACCTTTTTTTCCGTTTGAATTTAATCCTTTTTATCGAAATACCGTCATGCCTGGCTTAATATCGTATTTAATTTGTGTTTGGTGTTTCATAGGAGCAATATTAGTATATCTTTTTAGACTGTTTCAACATAAAATTAAAATTAGAAAATTATCCATTTAAAATTTTTAGCATGAATTTAAATCAATAGGTAAATTTTATGATTTTAAGACAGTGAGCTCTTAATGAATTATGACAGATTATCATACTAAAACATTTTACGGACAAAAATCAAGCATTACACTTACAAGCCCTTCTAAGACGGTTCCGTATATTTCCTTAAGTTGTATAAATCGGAAGGAAGATGGGACATGGGAGAACACATCGGAAGGAGAAGGGAAAACTGTTAAAATAAGTATTGAAGAAATTATTTGTATATTAGAGGTTCTTCTTAAAAAAAGCGCAAATTGGAGAGGTTTCCATGTCTTTAAAGATCGTAAAACAGAAATATATGTAGGCTGGGAAAAAGAATCTCGTGAAGTAATTCAAATTAAAATTGGGGAATATATTAAGAAACTCCGTTTTCCAAATCTAAATTTCTTCACCTTAATGCTTGAACATATATTAAATGAAAAAATAGAATGCGCTACGAGCGGAAAATCCAAAAAGAAGTCAAAGGATGATGCTACTCCGGAAGAGGACGATTATGGCATATTTTCTGAACATATCATAGCAAGAAACGGTTTTAAGGTAGTAGAGACTACGGAATTTGGAGTTTCAGAAGAAATAATCGAGATTGAGGCAAAAGTTAAAGTAGAAAGCCCTAAAGCTCTTTTAATAACATTAGAATCGGATAAAGAATTTTGGATTCCAAAAAGCACAATTCACAACAATTACGATGTGGAAAACAAAAAGAAACTGCAAACATTTATTGTAGATAAATGGATCATAGAAAAACAAAGAATACTCAAATGACAAAAAGAGAAATTAGTGAAAAATTTTATGGTAAGCCGTTATTTGTTACATTAATTACTTAACTTTTAATTGATTTCTATGGAACTGTCTATTAACCTGTTAAGAACAATTGCGTTAAATGTATATGATGCCATACATCCGATCTTAGGCTCTAAAAAGGCGGCAGAAAAGGCTCAGAGGGGTGCAGGAGGTGATATATCAATGCAAATAGACCTCATTGCGGAAAATATCGTTATTAACACTTTAGAAAATGAGAACATAAATCTACTGTTAATTAGCGAAGAATTAGGCGAACGATATATAGGAAATAAAGAAAAAGCAATTAAAAGCCAAAATGTTTTAATTATCGATCCTGTTGATGGTTCTAATAACGCAGTAAGAGGAATCCCGTACTGTTCTATATCAATCGCCTATGCAATAGGTAAGAGTATAAAGGACATAAAAAAAGCTGTGGTATTAGATTTAGTCTCAAAAGACATATATTGGGCTGTAAAAGGAGAAGGCGCATATTTAAACGATAAGAAAATTCATGTTTCAAACTTGAACCTTTCAGATAATTGCTTTTTTGAGCTGAATCTTCCAAAAGAAAACGCTTTTCAACATTTAGGTAAACTAAAACCAATTATTGAACGATTCCATCGGATTAGAATACTTGGGAGTAGTGCTTTAACTTTATGCCAAATTGCTAAGGGTAGTATGGAAGCTTTTATTAATCTGCGAGAAACTAATAGGTTAGTTGATGTTGCTGCAGGCTTTTTAATACTCAAAGAAGCAAATGGTCAATTTTTCTCTCTTGACGGAATCGAGATTGATCAGGAGTTATCTATAGACTTAAAATTTCCCTTTGTAGCATGTAATGCGAATTTAGAACCATTCTTAAGAAACGAGTTAAGTTTCAATTTTTAATATGGGACTTTGATAGGGTATTTGCCGTATTTTCTTCTAATATTTTGCATGGCTTCAAATCTATCAATTGTAACAGCTGGATGTATACTATGTCCTGAACTGAAAATATAACCGCCACCTGGTGCTAATTCTCGTAATAATTTCTTAGAATAATCTTCAATCTCAGAGATGTTACCTAACGTAAGCATGACAGGACTTAGATTACCCACAAAGGTAATTTTATCCCCAAAATTTTCATTTAACTTAAATATATCATACTCTGGGTTAGCTGTAGTTGATTCAATAGGATGTATTGCATCCACTCCGCAGTTTATAATATCTTCAAATATTTCTAGGAGATCTCCGTCTGAATGTAAGAGAATCTTGCAATCATTCTTATGAGCGGTATCACATATTTGTTTTAACCATGGAAATATATGTTTTCGATATAAACTTGGTTTCATGAATAGTCCGTTCTTAAACCCGTAATCGTCCCATAACAACACCATTTTAGCATCGTTTTCGGCTAAAATTTTCACTAGCTCCACTGTGAAGGTTCCTCTGTCGTCAAATATCTTTTTCATTTGTTTATTGCGCCTAGTTATTCGGGAAAAGGTTTCTAATCCAAATCCTTCCCAAGAACATTCCATAAGAGCACCAGTTGAAGGGATAGAAAAAACGGCATCATTAATTTCTTTTTGAACACTTCTACCTGATAGAAATTGACCCATTCGAGATTTTAAATTCGGGTCTGGCGGTTCCCAACTTTCGTAGTCCTCAAACGACTTAAAGTGCCCTCCGTGGTAAGCTAAGATCATAGTTTTATCATTAGCATATTCGTATTTCATTATTCTACCATATTCGTCGATATATCCTCCCCTAAACATTTTTCGGGGAAATAAGCTTACATAACTAAGAACTAAATCTATTCCTACTTTACTAAAGAATTTATAAATGTTTTTATACCCACGACCACCACTAAGATTTACTCCAGAACGTTTTATTATAGTATTGTTTGTAAACGCACTTTCAAAGGCAGGAACACGATCCGGTTCTCTATGTTCAATAGTAGTTAGAATTCTTTCTGGAGCTTTCATTCTATCACAAGTTAATTATCTTTTATTAAAATCTTTTATTACATAAAGAAGGTCTTTAAAATATATAAAAGTTTAATTTTACAAATTTGTAGTGCTGGTTCCGATTTGAGTGAATTTAAAAGACTAACTACCGACTTTTTTTCAAGAGATACAGTTGAAGTGGTTAAGGATCTGTTAGGTAGATATCTAATAAAAGAAACAGATAAAGGAAATATTATAGGAAAGATAATAGAACTCGAAGCATATTTAGGTCCAAATGATAAAGCGTGCCACGCTTATAACTACAAAAAAACTGAAAAAACAAAAGTTATGTATATGAAACCTGGTACTTTTTACGTTTATTATATTTATGGGGTATATTTCTGCTTAAATGTCATTACTGAGTCAATAGGCACCCCCTGTGCTATTTTTATAAGAAGTATTTCTCCAATAGAAGGAATTGATTTAATGTTGGAAAATCGAAATGTAAAAATCGGAAGAAATTATAAGAATTTGGTTGATGGACCAAGCAAATTGTGTATGGCATTTGATATAACTAAAGAAAAATATAACGGGAAAGATTCTTGTACGGAAAATTCAAAACTCTATTTTGCTCAAGGAAAAAAGATTTTAGATAAACATATTATTTTTGGAAAAAGAATTGGGATAGGATATGCTGAAGAAGATAAAGATCGCCTTTTACGCTTTACTTTAGAACAAAAATTATAAAAAACCTGGATTTCGATTCCAATTCGAATACTATGACCTTATAATATGCCCCTCCACGACCTTACCATAAAGCGTGAACATCTAAACTTACGATTGCTCCATCCCTGGCCTGATCGGTTTTGTTATTACGAGCTTATGCTTTCCCTACGGAAAGCCCTGCTCTGACACCCACCATCATGGGGATCGCTTCGACGGAACATAAAATTGGATAATATTCCTCATGGAACCTGAATCCAAGCAATTTGAGCTAAAGACCATTTTACTCTCCATCCAATATAGGACTTCAGAACGGGCCTAATGTTCC
>JAGXNS010000017.1 GCA_019894855.1 Promethearchaeota archaeon | reverse complement strand
CGATTAGAGGGACATGGTGGATTAAGAATCGTCATCGGAGATGATGGCAAGGTAAAAGACGCTCAATTTAACATCACGCCAACAAGGTTTTTTGAAAAGTTTCTTGAAGGACGTTATTGTGAGCACATACCTAGAATCACGCCTAGAATTTGTGGAATTTGTCCAATCCCTCATCATTTAACTCCCACGAAGGCTGTAGAAGATGCTTGGGGAGTTCAAATCCCTGAACCTGCAAGGAAACTTCGCGTATTACTCCAAAATGCGAAACAATATTCTAGCCATACGCTACATTTCTACGCACTCGCAGCACCTGATTTCTTATTAGGTCCGTTTGCGGATCCTGCGTTAAGGAATGTTGTTCACGTGATTAGTAAAATGCCAGATGTTGGAGCAATGGCTTTGAAGATGATGGATTTCGGTCAAAAACTCTGTGCGGAGATTGGAGGAAAATCAGTTCATCCAGTTTCTGCGATTGTTGGAGGCATGAAAAAGCCAATGTCGGAAGCTTCTCGGGATAAATTTTTGAAAATGATTCCTGAACAAGTCGAATATGCAAAGAAAACTGTTGAAATCGGATTAAAAGTCGTCACTGATTATTGGGATGTTGTGGCTAATATAGGAGTTGTTCCTACTTATTATTTGGGCATGACCAAAAATGGTGTACACGATATTTACGAAGGAGATATTCGAATAGTGACTCCTGAGGGCAAGAAAATTGATTACGACGTTCATAACTATTTGGACGCACTTGGTGAACATATTCCAGAGCATTCTTATGCGACACACATGTATTACAAGCCTGCAGGATATCCTGAGGGTATTTATCGTTCTAACACGTTAGCAATGATAAATTGTGCTGATAAAATGGCAACTCCTTTAGCAGATGATGCACTTACAGCCTTTAGAGATAAACTCGGACCAATTTCCCATCACACCTTTGCTTATCATTGGGCTCGATTAATTGAATTAGTTGAGTCGATTGAGATGGTTGCGACACTATTACAGGATCCTGACATTGTGAATCCTGATTGTAAAACGTTAGATGTCCAGCCAAGAGAAGGAGAAGGGATAGGTATGACCGAAGCCCCACGGGGTAATTTATTGTACCACATTTGGTCTGATGCTGATGGAATTTGTAAGAAAGCGAATCTCTTAGTAGCGACGAATCACAACATTGCTGGAATTGAAAAGACGTTAATGCATGTAGCCAAACAAGTGTTTGAAGATAAAGCATTAGAAGGATTAAAATTACCAGACCCTTGGATTGATTAAAAAAAAAAGAGGAAACCGTGAAAAAATAATGAGCGAAGAAGTACCGGAAGGTGTAGTAAACCTTTTAGAAATGATTGTGCGATGCTTCGATTGTTGACTATCGTGCGCAGCCCACATAACCGTTGTTAAAGAAAACGGTGAAGAGGTTTACTCTCGCAAGTTGAATGTTGGCTTAGGATGAATATCCAATAAAAACAATAGATTGGATACAACGCCCCCTGCCCGGGGTAAAAGCCAATAAATATATAAAATAAATGGAAATGAAAAATTGGAAAAGACGTGAAAAAATTGACAGTAGATTTTGAATTTCGAAAACAAGTTATGGATTATCATATCGGGTCTGATTTAATTAAGTATTGTTATCAATGTAGTCGTTGTGCAGATAATTGTCCAATTACAGCTGTAACGACTGACTTCTATACGACTACAGGATACAATCCAAGAAGTAACATTCTTAATGCTTTGTTAGGATATAAGGACGCAATATTTTCAGCCGACGCCTTGACCATTTGGGGTTGTACCGTATGCGATACATGCGACGAGGTTTGTCCACAGAACATTGAATTAACAGAGATTTTTACACTATTAAAAAATCAAAGTGTAGCAAATGGGGATGCGCCTGATTTTATTTATTCGCAAGCAAAAGCAATTTTTGACAGTGCGAAGGCGATTCCTACTCAGCCTGCTATAGAGCGTAGACGAGAACAATTGGGTCTACCCGCTGTTGCGGAACCAGATGTTAGTGAATTCCAAACCTTATTAAAAAATATTGGAGTAGATAAAAAGCTAAAATAGGAGGAATGATAAAAAATGACAGAATATAAAATGTTTGAAGGTTGTACCATAGGAAATCGTATTCCTTATATTGAAGCGGCATCTAGAAAAGTTTTTGATAAAGTTGGAATTGAGACTTCACAAACGAATTTCTCTTGTTGCCCAGATCCTACGGGTATGAAATCGTTTGACAACGACGCCTGGCTAGCAATTGGTGCGAGAAATCTGTGTTTAGCGGAAGCCGAAGGAAAAGATATAATTTCTCTATGTAATGGCTGTAGCAACACTCTCAGAGGCGTTCAACATCAATTAAAACACGATTCATGGAAAATGGATAAGGTCAATAAAGAGCTCGCTAAGATCGGGAAAGAATATAAAGGCACACAAGATATTTTGCACTTCGTAGATGTTTTGAGCGATAAATTAGACAAAGTCAAGGAAGCGATTACTAAGCCACTTGACGGTCTAAAAGTTGCTGTTCATCCTGGGTGTCACTATATGCGACCTGCAGAATGGATGGAATCCGACGATCCTATGAGACCAACTACGCTAAAGAAGCTCGTAGAAGCAAGCGGAGCAACGGTTGTTGATTACGGAGAGGAGATCTTATGCTGCGGGAGTGCTGTGACAAATGCTTACGAGGAACACGGGTTTGCAAACCTAAAGATTAAGATGGACGCCATCAAAAAATCAGGCGCAGACGTGATTGCTGTAAATTGTCCAGCGTGTTATCAACAGTTCGACACGAGACAACGAGATTTAGGCAAGAAATACGAGACCGAATACAATATTCCTGCGCTGTATATCACAGAGCTTTACGCATTAGCGATGGGCTTCACTCCAGACGAAATCGGCTTGAAATTTCACAGAGTTCGATTGAAATCCACGTTAGAAAAACTTGGTTTATAACTAACCAAATTAATAACTTTATTTTTTTATTTTTTTATTTTTTTTTTAATATATTTATTCTCTTAATTTTAAATTTATTTTTAGAATAAAAGCAAGATTGCCCTATTCCATTATTAATTCAAAATTAGTCTCCCCTTCAGTATTACAGAAACAATTTATATTTACATTTGCTAATATAATGTTAAATCAATTTAATTTTAAAAATTCTGCATGATTAAAAAGGTGAAAAAATGTCAGGAAGAGGAGTTGTAGGAAGCATTATAGGGAGTGTAATACTATCCGTTATAATTACGAGCGCTTTGATATACTTCATGGCACCGGTATTTCTTCCAGTATCCCCCGAACGCGATGTCGTCGTTCAATATCAATATGGCGAATGGAACACTCCAGCATATATTTTTGATGATGATTTAGTCTATGAGAAAATGAACGATACTGAAATAACCATAACAATTGAGCAAGACTCGAGATTGTATGTTGAATTTTCTGCCATTGCGCTTCTAGCACTTGATAGTACTTTTGCAGTAAGGTCTAGCTATAATGTTTCATTGGTAGTCACCGGCGTAACTAATCGGACTATGATGGTTTTATATTACTACGGTGGACCTGCAATAGGAGAGTACCGTGAACTCACATACAACTTGCATATGAATTTAGTAACTCAACCTCTACCAACTGGAACGTATACTATTGAAGTATTTTGGAAATCCACTTTTGACGCAACAGGAAATGCTAACTCATTAAGTGTTGCCCATGCCCCAACATACGGTTATACCAGAACTTTATTCGTTCAAGAATTAAAACTAATCTAATTTTTAGAATAACTTTTTTTTTTTTTAAAATATATTTTTTCTCTTGAGCAATCATTTATTTTAAACATAAAATTCGATTAAAATCTTAATTATTCATAATCACATAATATTAGACTGAATAAAAAAGAAGAATTAGAATTTTTTAAAAGAAATTTTTGATGAAGAGCTTATTTCCGAGATAAACATGCATTTAATTTTTAAGGATTCTATTACAAAATTGTTTATTGGCTTACTATGAGTTTTTTCTTATCAAAGTCCTTTGGATTCCCTCCTTCTTCTAGGAAATCTACAAAATTCTTTAAAGCTTTTAGGGTTAACTCACCAACCTTCTCGTAACCCTTTGCCAATTTTTTGTTATCCAAATCTGCCCATAAGGTTGTCTCAACAATATCTCCTTTAGGTTGTAAAACATATCCCAAAGAATTCATGGTGCTATTCTTCATATGCCAAGTTGCGCTTTCATTTTCAACCTGTTCCCAACCTACAATTAAAATATCACCTACAGAAGATTTTAAAAAGAATTCTTCTCCTTCCTTTTTTTCTGTTATTTCATTAACACCAGGATTCCATTTTGTAATAATTTCAGCATCAATAAGAATATCATATATTCTTTTTGGACTAGATTTAATTTCAATTTTTTTTTCCATTCTCATTTTAACATTACCTCTATTTGATTTTAGATAAAAGTGATGTCAACATAATTTTTATACATTTGTGTTGTTATTTTGAAAATAGATTGAAGAAGATATTTTTAATTTTGAATATGTTATACATCAAAAAATAATTAGGGTAAGAATTATAGTATCAATTATTAATTTTTAAAATAGCAGATTTTTTATTTGAAAATCGAATTGCTGCTAATAAGTATAAGAGAATAGTTTTTTAGTGTGATTTACGAATGCAAAAATTTATTTCAGACTACGATGATGATGATACAACTGTTTCTTCGAAGTATAATGGCCCAAAATTTGATGCCCATGTTCATTTAGGGAGCATGAAAGGCATTCCTAATTTAATTAAGTACAGAGAAGAGTTTAATATAAAAAGATCGGTTGGTATTGTCTGGGACGATAAGACTAATGTATACGAGAAAAGATTTCCAGATAAGTTTGTGCTGGCAAAGTATTTTAGAAGTAAGCATATGTTTGCTGCAAATCCGGATTCTAAATTGTTAACAGATGAGATAGAGAAAATTTACCAACAAGGATTTCCAATTGTCAAATTCTGGTTTGGACCGAGAGTGAGAGACTACGTAAAAGAATACTTCAAATTAGAACCAAAAACAATTCATTTATCTGATCCCATTTTTAAATCCATATTCGCTAAGATGGAAGAATTGGGACTCTATTTATTAATTCACGTTAGCGATCCTGATCAATGGTATGAGAAAGTGTATCAACCGGTTAGCCGATATGGTACAAAGAAAGAACATTTAGACGATTTTGAGGAGGTTTTGTCAAGTTTTCCAAATTTAAAAGTGCTCCAAGCACACTTTGGGAGTCAACCAGAAGATCTAGACCATTTATCGAGGTGGTTTGAGTCATATCCAAATTACTATGTAGATATGTCTTCAGCAAGATGGATGGCACGAGAGCTTGGGAAGTATCCAGAAAAAGCGCGGGAATTTTTCATTAAATATTCAGATAGGATTCTTTTTGGGTCCGATCTTGTACAGGATCGAAACAAACCAGTTTCCAGCTATTATCGAACTCGTTATTTTACGTTTCAAGCAATTTTAGAGACTTCGGTCAGAGATTTACCTTTACCTTTTCCAGATCCTGAAAATAATAATGAAACAAAGATTAATGGGTTGGATCTTCCCTTAGATATCTTAAAGAAAATTTATTGGGAAAATGCGAATAAATTCTTAAAACTCTCATGAACCTTTAGATTTAGAGAAAAATCTCCATTCCAGGCGGAAGCCACGGTTTATAAATTCGCATATGATCTGTAAAGAAATTTGAGAAGCCGTTTTTTAAACATAAATCTAACCAATGAAATACTACTTCTTGCCCATGTTTTTCTTTAGAAATTTTTCCGAACATATTACTCAAATAACTTCCGATTGTATTTTTATCCTCTGAAGGTATATCTGTTGCTTGGATATTTACTAAGATGTTTTCAAGTTGCACCATGTAAGATTTAAAATTTGTTAAGAGTTCTAATATTTTAGCTCTGTCTTGAGGAGAATCCTTGGGTTTATTGGTTAATTTACTAAACTTCCCAAGATTTTTCATAAGACCTTTAATGTTGTCTAAAAAGTGTGGTATATTTAACTTGACTAAATCTTGTTCCAGGTTCCTAGTTATAAAGGTATTCATTGTTATTTTATTGTAAAAATAAATAACTGGTAAAGAAATTGTTTTGTCAAACTGTTTAATTAACGGGATTCCCATTGTATAATATCTTGCCTCACCAGTACCTGCAATATGTATTGCTGGTTTGATAGTTTTTGAAACTAAATATTGTCGGGATTCAACTCTAGGAGTAAAAAAAGCGACATGCTCAGAAAGATCGGGGCTATCCTTTTCGAGACTAAAATCTATTAAATTCCCGCATTGATCGCACTCACATTTAACATGGATCATTGAGGTATAATCTTGACCAGTTAATTCCAATCTTCTGCAGTTACATTGTTCGTTATCGCACTCATAAAAAAAAGGGACAAAGTCACGTCGAATCTCTCTTAATGGAGGGCGAATATTATGCTCAATAAATTGATTTTTTAAATCTATGTAAGTATTAACATACATGCTTTGATTCTCTAATAAAGTCTCATAAAATGGTGTTAATAGCTTCTTATATTCTAAATCTGAAGCAGAAATGAAAAGATAGCCATGATCAAAGATAACATTGGAAATTGTCCCTATTATGTTAATGAACCAATCTGTATAGTTCTCAGCATTATTGTGGGCTATTTTGATTAACCGAAGCGCTTCCTCTAACCGTTCTTCTAATAGCTTTTTATGCCAATTATTATCTAAACTGGAATTAATAGAATTACTGTATTTTTTTCTAATTTCTTGAAATTGTTCCATGAGATAAGAAACAGTTGGTAGCGGAAGATTTTTAATTCTCATCCCAAGAAATTCCTTTTCTATTTCAGGTTTTATTGAAATTGAAAATCCATTGGGAGAATCGCTTTGAGAGAATTTAGTTTTTATTAATTCTGAATGAATCTTATCATAATCAGCGACGTAAAAAATTGGAATTATGCTATTTTCAAGGTTCGCGAAAGCTGCTCCACATGCAATTTTGTTAAAGAGGAACCTTTCACCACCTAAAAATTTAGGTTGATGTGAAACTTCTAAATTCAGGCTATTATTATCGGTAAGAAAATTATCTATATGTCTCTTGGCTTTCTCAGTCAGTAGATTATGTTTCCTGTTTGTGTCTTCGAAAATTTTTCCCAGTGCTAATTTCATTTCATTATCTTTAGCATCTTTTTCCGTTTCTCTGTTTGCCTTCTTGGCAAGAAAAATAGCATCGCTCATAGATTGGGGTATAAGGCCTTTCATACCTTCAGAAACCCAAGATTTTTGTCCTTCTAAGGCATATAACAAGTAATATTTTAACGGGTCTTCGAATTTATCGTTTGACATCTCTACTCACCTACAATTTCAAGTTTTCAAAATCTAGTACTAAATGTTTGGTAGTAATGAATCCCTCAGCGTATTTTACCCCAATTTGATACCCCAAATATCCTGCGCGTTCTCTTATGTCTAAAGTAATTCTTAGATCTAGATTTAAAATTTCAGAAGCTGCTTTAACCTCCGCCATTCTTTTTTCAACGGTACCGAATGGAGTAGGTTCTCCATTTGATAAATCTAGAACCCCTACTTTTTTGCCTCTTTTCTTGTAATGAGCAATTGTTCCTCCACACCCGATTTCTGCGTCATCAGGATGGGCACCTATTACTAAAATATCTAACTCAACCTTCATCTTAATCTACTAAGTTTCCAGTTCTCTAATTTGTGTAAATATTTCTTCTTGTATTTTTTTAAAATTATATTTATTAATATCATCCACACTATTGAAGTAATTTGAAAAAATAGACTTAAAAACATTAATATTTGTTTTTAGGGGAGTATTCAGGAGAGATTCAATTAACTGAATATATTTTTCAATTCTTTCTTCTCCTTTCTTAAACAAAAAGCTTTCTTTTGCATTTTTTAATACTGCATCTCTATTTTTATATATTACTGGGACTCCTTTTTCAACAATTTTGTATCCTTTTTTCATTGATTTAATCCAGATTTCGATGGGTATTTCATATCCACTTACTATTAATTCCAAATCATTAATCGCACTACATTCATATGCTTTTAGTCCGCAAAAAGCGTCTGTAATAGAAAATCCGATGGTATTGAGAATTCCCGTGATGATCGTATTTACAAGAAATCTATCTTTCCACGGTTTTTGCCAGTAATGGTTTGAATTTTTATATCTTGAACCAGAGATTATTTGTTCTGGTGGATTTTCAAGAATTAATTCAATAAACTTGTATAAACACTCTGGTTCGTGTTGACCATCCATATCGAACGATATTATCCACGAAAAATTCATTTCTTTAGCGTAACTAAAACCTTTTATGAGAGTATAACCATAACCTCTATTTTCTTTAAAGTTAACAATAGTAAAAAGGGAATCGTGATTGTTTTTATCCAAAATTTGCATCGTTCCATCAGTAGAACCATCATTAATGATAAGGATTTTCAAATTAAATTCGCTTCTTTTTTGCGAATTTAGTTTTACACGACGGAGATGCTCTAATATATCTTCAATGTTTTCTTCTTCGTTAAAACACGGGATTAGTAAAAGAATATCAATTATTTTTTCAGAAATGTTGAACTACCAATCATACTTTATGAATCTTCATTGAAATAATACAACAAAATTATTAGAATTGTTGATTATGTTCTATAAAAAATTGGAAACCGAATTATCATGAATAATATTAAAAATTAAAGCATCATTTTATCTCAAAATGAAATATTCAAAACAACATGCAGCAGTCTGTGGTCTTTATTGTCCCGCTTGTTCGGTATTTATTGGAACCCAAGAAGATCCTCAAAGGCTAGGGTTTATTGCTAAACAGTCTAATAGCACTCCCGAAGCAATTAAATGTTATGGGTGTCGCTCGGAGAAAAGATATATTTTTTGTGAGCAAGATTGTAAAATGTTTCCGTGTGCTCAGGAAAAGGGAATTAATTTTTGCGTGGAGTGTGAAGAATATCCGTGTAATGACCTAAAAGAATTTCAGGCTAAAATGCCCCATCGATTGGAACTATGGGAGGCTCAAGAACAAATCAAAAATGTAGGATATGAGAAGTGGTTAGAAGAAATGGAAAAGCATTACGCTTGTCCTGAATGTGGAACGATTAATTCTACTTACGATCCGAGATGCCGATCCTGTGGTCATCAACCGTGTAATCAATATAATGCGATTCATGGTAAGGAGATATTGGAATTCTTCAAAAAACCCAACACAAAGTAGCGGAAAGATACCCTTTTTCTCCATCATAAAATTTATTTTGATTTGATCAAAAATCCTTTAAGAACTAACAGGGCCCCTATATCGATAATAATCAACGCTAAAATCTCTATCACAATTAACGCGAGCATTCCCCCTGCTAAATTAATAAAGAGCCCAAAAATAAATAATATTATTCCAAAAGAAAACCATTTTAGTCTAATTTTAGTATCGCCCTCTATTTTTCTGGTAATTCCAATGTATCTATAAACAGCATATATAGTTAATAATAACCGTACGGCATTCACAAAAATTAACAAACCGAGAGGCGTATGGGTATTAACTATACTTAGAGCATAATCACCCATATCTAAATACGGAGGAAATATAAAATATCCAATACTCATGATAAAGAATAAAATTAGCATTGTTCCAAGATATTTCAAGCTCATGGCAACCTTGGTATGTTTTTCTAACACGAACAGGGTCATCACGAGGGAAATTGAGTTAAAATTAAAAAAGATATGGGCTGTAATCATTAGTGGAATAATAATATTCGAATTATCTAAAATTAAATGATAAATCGCATAAATAAAAAATCCTAAGGATGAGGTTATAAAGTATAAGGCAAACCATTTGTTCAACAAGTCGCTTTTATTTAAAAAAAGAACCCGTAATCCTATAATTAGTGCGATAGCGGCTGTGACTATTGTAGTGATTATTTTTAGTAGATTTAGAATATCCAAATTATGCAAACCTTATAATTAAATTACTTTTTTTATTGTTATTAGGCATTCTATCCTATATATAACTACCTTTTCGATTATCATGCAATTATTGATAATTGTTTTTTTCCTAATTTTTGCGTTAAATTTTTAGTATCAGTCAAAAGTTCAAATCGCAAAAATTAAAAATAGTGGTGGCGATTAATTATGTGTAAACGAGTGAAGAAGTATAAATTAGGTATAATATATATATAGATCATCTTAATGAGATATATTAGGAGTAAAGATTAAATGATATCGTTTGAAGCAGAGAGAAATCCACCATGGTTTTTTCAATATATTGAGAATTATTCGCATTTATTGATGGATTTGAGATTTAAGACAGAGGACATCCCAGTTGAGATGTTAAACTTCTCGTTCGATTTAGAAATCCAAGGATTTGAGGGTCTGATTTTTTACATTTACAAGCCATCGTTTAATAGAATTGACTTCGACATCCTTGACCATAGAACCGAAATGGTCCACACTATAAAAGATTTGTATATTAATGTGAAAGATTATTCTTCTTCTGATTCGTTAGATTTTATTATCATTCCATTTGGACGTTTTAAAGAAGACCATAAATTTATCCCAGTGATTCGTAGTGGAAACGTCGTTTCAAACTTTCAAACATTTACCTGGACTCCTTCGCTACTATTTAAAAACATTAAATCTGTTATTAAAATCTCTAATAAATACGAGGAAATAATCCCAAGAGAGTATTTTGATAGGTATTATTACCAATTTGATAGCTCTTTTAAAGGAAACAAAACGGAGTTTTTATTTAGCCTTATTAATCTTCTCGTTCACCTTGAAGAAATCCCTGATGTAGAACCCTTGGTTACAAAAATTAAAATGATAATATCGAAAACAAACGAGCTATTATTTGAATTAATCGAAAGATCGATTCCCTTAGAGATGATAAATCTCCTCAAGGAAATTGAAAGATTGAAATTTAACCTCGATAACTTATCAAAAGAAGAAATCTTTAACTGGTTGGATGATTTATTAACCTCGTACAGTGAAAAGATCTAGCTGGCTTTGAAACTCAAGGGTAAATTTAATTATTTAAGTCATAAGAAAAAAAGATAATTTATTACAACTATTTTTTAAATCGTTTAATTAAGGTAAGGACTAATACAACTAAGAAGAAGATTGCCCCTACCAATAGAAAACCAAATTTAATAAATGCTGTTATTGAAGCGGTCAACGGCACGAAAGATGCAAAGTTAGGAGTATCGTTAAGCATGATAAGGAGGTTGATATTTTCTACTAAGTCGAAAATTCCTGCGACTAAAGGCGTAAGACTCATGTAAAGACCAATATCTACTATTTTACCGCTTAATTTTCGAGTGAACAGTAAGATTAACGCAAACAGAGGCACTGAGTATCCTATGATATAGAAAAAGTCCCAATATATTCCCGCTGCTTGTAGAGCCATTCCCTCACTCCCCCAATCCGTAAAAATAATTGAGATTTGCTCACTATTCCAGGCAAATTCGAAATCAAGTATTCCATAGAAGAAACCTGAATTTGCTAGGGGTTCAAAAACGAATATATTTATAACTAAAAGAATAATGATGCCGATTGCCGCTATATTTAATAGAATTAAATCGCTTGGTGATTTTTTTAATTTTTCTAATATCATTCTATTTTCTCACTTTGTTGTGATATTAAATTTAATTATTTAATGTATTATTTACTGTAAGCAATATAAAGAATTCGCGAATGAATTAATGATTTAAAGAGGAACTAATCGAGTTATAATCATTAATTTTTTTTAGACTCTAATATTACATAATGTAGTTAAATCGCTCCGCTAAATTACTCATGTGTCTCGCAATTCCAGGTAAAATTGTAAGTATTGATGGGAATAGTGCTATAGTCGATTTCGATGGAATAAAACAAGAAGTCATTATAGCGTTGGTATTAAATCCGGAAGTAGGTAAGTACGTTATTATTCACGCTGGTTACGCAATTGAACAAATGGACGAGAAAGACGCTATGGAGGCAATTGAAATGTGGAAAGAAATCTCTGAGGATCAGAGCCTCGATTTATCCGACATGTTATGATAACAGAACCATGTCTAAAAGAACTACTTCTTCTTCTTATCTATGGTTGATAGTACTAAGTATTTTGCGTTTGAAATTATAGCAACACCAATGAAAAGTAAGATTATCACATCAAGAAGTATATTCGCATTCCCAAACATCTCAACGACAAACGCAATTATCAAACAGAACATTCCTAAGACAAGTAGATTCTCTTTTTTCTTAACCATCTTGATCTCATCCCTCCTTTTAGTAATTTTAATAATTTTTGGATTACTCCAATCAAGAGGGTTAAAATTACTTATTTATTGATTTCATATATAGACTATATATGTTACAAAATTGGGAGAAACAAGGAACGTAAAGAACCTTATTTTCGTCTATAAATCAAATAGTTCTAGTTTGAGTTTCTTTAATTTATCGTAAAGCCTTCCGATTGATTGAATCGCTTCTGATTTATCATTATGATCTAAAGGTGAAGTACCCTTTAAATCTGCTTTTCCGATTTCAAGATCAAAAGGAATGGAATGATATAGCGGGATTTCCCAGTTTTTAATTCTCTCGTTAATTATAGCTAATTGAGAATCGTCAAATACTTTATTGGCGATAAGAAATATGTTAACAACGCCTAACTTTTTCGAAAGGTCGATTATTTTATTACATAGGTCCAATGATTTTTGAGAGGGTTCGGTAACTACGAGCATAACATCGATTCCTTTAGCAGTTCCGCGACCTAAATGCTCCAGTCCCGCTTCGAAATCGACAATAATTACTTCATTTCTTTTTACAAGTAAATTAAATAGCAAGGTTCTGATAAGTGCATTTTCGGGACATAAACATCCCGATGCTGGTTCTTCGATACCGCCTAAAACTAGAAGCTGTAAGTTGTCAGGACCAGTAACTTTAAATCTGTCTGGAATGTCCGATACTTCAGGGTTAATGTTATAAACGCCGGCACCAGCTCCCTTCACAGATGTTCGTTCTTCAATCATAGCCGTCATCTCAGAAATCGGAACAATCTTCGATTTTTCTTCTTCTTCAATCCCTAGAGTGTAACTTAAATTCATTGCCGAGTCGTTGTCAATTGCTAATACATTAAATCCATCTTTAGCAAAAAGTCGAGCAATCGTTCCAGCGACTAATGTTTTCCCAACCCCGCCTTTTCCAGATATTGCGATTTTTATTATTTTTCCCCTTCTATTAATTGTGAACCTATAGTACTAATTTGGTTATACTTATAAAAGCTTGAGATTTGATTCTGTAAATGTCTACTAAGAATAGTTTAACATTAATAAGAAATTTTACAAATAATTAATATATTATTAGCACGGAAGGTTAGAGGGGTTATTAAGGCTAACAAGTTTTACCCATCGATTGCATTCTTTTTGAGATTTTCATCATCTCACCGAAAATTTTGGAATTTTCTTTTGAATCTTTACAAGCAATTAATTTATCGTTCAGGATTTTAATTTTCATCGTTAATTCTGTGAATTCTTTAGGAGGATTTATTTGATAATGGTAGAGTATTGTTCCATTATCATCACTCTCAATAAATATCCACTGTCGATCTTTTTGAGACCAGTTCCATCTATTCTGGGTTAATTCTCGCGCCATATCAAAAACTTTCGTGAATTATTAATGCAGAGAAATGAAATTGCAAAGCTTAAACCTGTTTATTATTTAATGTTTTATTCGAACTGGTATTTATTTTTTCTATAATAAACATATTAACGAGGAAATATAACATTTTATGATTGCTTTATTTCTGAAAGCATGCTAATTGCAGCTTCTCGAACATCAATATCTTTATCCTCTAGCATCTTCTTAAGTAGTGGTAATGTGTCGGCTCCACTGAAGTTCCGAAATGCTTTTATAAGATATAGTTTTACGATCCAATCATCATCAGTAATAATATCTTTTAATACTTCGAAGACGCGATTCCCTTTAATAACACTTAATACTTTTATAGCATAGGTTCTAAAATCCCTTATTTCACTATTTAAATCGTCGATTAATTGGTTGACAACTGTTGTTTTATCATCTTCGCTTAAGAGTCTATACATTTTAAAGAAAAGATTGGGAGGTAAGTCTTCATAAACAATTTTTTTAGAAGAGCTTTCGAACTCTATGTTTTCACTTTGTTGATCTTGTTGTACTTTTAATTCGATAATCAAATCACTGAGTTGTACGTTAGCATTCTTAAACTTCTGCAATTTAAGAGTTAAAGCGTTTAATTCTTCGTCTTTTTCGAAAACTTTATCCTGCAAATCACTGATGCTAAAAGGTGTTTTTTCTTCTAGATATTTTTCCATATCGGTAATTTTTTGTGATAGATTTTTTATTATGGAAATTTTTGTATTTACGAGGCTTTTCAAATCGTTATTCTCACGCTCTGATTCAATTAAAACCTTATTTAAAACTTCAATCTCATTGCTATTTCTTTCCTCTTTAGGTAATTCTTCTTGAAGTTTTATAGTTTCTTCTAATTTTTGTTGCACATAATTTACCTTTTCGTGATATTGATCGTTATCATATGTCAATTGGTCTACAATTTTATTTGTTTCAATTAACTCGCGTGAAAATTGATTTTTTAAGGCTATGACCTCTTGATTTTGCTTTATTTGGTTTTCTATCTCTTGTTTCAATGTTTCAATTTGAACGCGATGGATTCCGTTCTCTTCAGTAAATTTGATAATTAATTTTTTTGCGTCTAATAAATCTGAGCTTTCTTCGCTTGGAGCTTTATTATAATTATTTGAGCCTAATCCTTTCTGGAGATTTGCCAATGCATTATTTAGTTCTTCAACTTCTATACGAAAATTTTCGTTTTCTTCTGTTAATTGGACAATTTCTTTATTAGCATAGATTAATTCTTCGTTTTCCTCTTCAAATTTTTGAACTTTTTCTAATTCCACAGTAATTTCTGCAATCGTGTGTTGAAGAATTTCAACATCCTTATCTTTTTTTATAATATCTTGTCTTTGTTGGGTAACCAACTCTTTTAGGACAGAAATATCTTCAGGTACATTATCGTTTTGAATATTAGAAAGCTTTGATTTTTGGTCCTCTATTATTCTTCTCTGTTCATCGATAGTAAAGTTTAACCGTTGGACATCTTCTTTAAGGCCTCTAATCGTAATTTCTAAATCAGATTGAGCTTTATTAGCCGAATCGACAGAATCGATAAAATCTTTTAGTTCTTTACTCATTTTAAACGCAATTTATTGTTCTAATTTGAATTATTAATAAAGACATTAACTAATAAATTTACTGATCGTAAATTTTAAAAAACATTCAAGATTTGTATTTTAAATAATATTCTACTATTTAACAACGATAATTAAAAATATTTTAGCGTTCAAAAAGGAGGTTTGTTATATGGGAGATGAAAACTTGTGCAATGAGTATAAAGATCAAGACGAAAAGGATGAGATTTACGATAACGAAGAGGAAAATGATGACGATGAAGATCTCTACGATGATGACGAAGATGTTGATGACTACAACGACGGAGAATGGGATGAAGAGGATTAATAAAATAAAAATATAAAAAAAACTGTTAGTTACAACCTACTTTTTAAAGTTATAGAATCTCAATTGCCTTTATTTTATCCCCTTTTTCAATCTTGTTAACTTTGTCTTGATCTCCAGAACTTACTACTTCTCCAAAGATCGTGTGGTTGTTATTTAAGTGAGGCGTAGGAACGTGAGTTATGAAAAATTGCGAACCATTCGTACCAGGTCCAGCATTTGCCATGGCTAATATCCCTGCTTTATTGAAGACTTTTCCTGATTGAAATTCGTCTGCGTAAGGATATGACACATCTTTTCCTTGAAAGGGGAAAGATTTTACACCTACTGCGCCCGGACCACCCGTACCGTTTCCAAGAGGATCGCCTCCTTGAATCATAAAGTTAGCAATTACTCGATGAAAGTTTATTCCGTTATAGAAACCTTTATTTGCTAAAAACAAGAAACTTGAAACAGTCATGGGAGCAGCCTCGTCGAACAAGGTAATATTAATATCTCCTTTAGTTGTTATCATTTTTACAATTGTCATAATACATCTCTAATGTGGTATTGTAAAAAAGTATTTTTTTTTTATTTTAAAAAATTACATTAATTTATTTCAACCATTTACTCTAAAATCTAATTTCAATTCATCGCTACAAAATCTAAAAGCTTTTAATTTATTTCAAACAGTTACTCTAGAATACTTTACAAATTCAGAATATCCCCAATTACTATGGTAGAGAATAACGATATTTCTTATTTCTTTGATCCTAAAAGCATCGCAATCATAGGTGCGAGCTCAAAACCAGGAAAAGTAGGATATAATGTATTGAAAAATATCGTTGAATCAAAGTATAAGGGTAAGCTATTCCCTATCAATCCTAAAGCAGAAGAGATTCTCGGTTACAAGTCGTATAAGAGCGTTCTAGATGTTCCAGAAGAGATTGATATAGCTATAATTGTAATTCCCGGTAAGTTTGTTAATCCTATAGCAGAAGAGTGCGGAAAGAAAAATATAAAGGGGTTGGTTATTATTACTGCAGGCTTCAAAGAAATCGGAGGCGCCGGAATTACTCGAGAACAAGAATTAGTCAAAATTGCTAAGAAATATGAGATGAGAGTTATTGGACCTAATTGTTTAGGTTTAATTGGCATAAACTATAATGGTTCCTTTGCTGCCAATACTCCTAAAAAGGGGGAAATAGCAATGATTTCTCAGTCAGGAGCCATGTTAACGGGAATGATGGATTATTCTATGGACCAGGCGTTCGGTTTCTCTTGCAATATCAGCTTGGGAAATAAAGCCGACATGGACGAGGTTGATTTTATTGAATACCTTGCTAACGATCCAAACACAAAAGTAATTCTCTGCTATTTAGAAAGCATTGAAGACGGAAAAAAATTCCTTCGAGTTGTTTCTAAAGTTGCACGCAAAAAACCGATCATTATTTTAAAATCAGGAGTTAGTGCTGCAGGTGCTCGAGCTGCTTCAAGCCATACTGGAGCTTTGGCAGGATCTGATATCGCTTACGATTTAGCTTTCGAAAAATGTGGAGTTTTAAGAGCAAATTCAATTGAAGAACTTTTTGATTATGGAGAACTCTTTTTATATCAACCTATACCAAAAGAAAACTCTTTTGCTATTGTCACCAATGCAGGTGGACCTGGAATTGTAGCAACAGATGCATTTGAAAGAGAAGGTCTAAAATTTGCTCAATTTTCTGAACCAGTTTTGCACTTGTTAAGAGATAATTTACCCGCTGAGGCGGCAATATTTAATCCGATAGATATAATAGGAGACGCCACGCCTAAACGTTATGAATTTACTATTAAAACGATTTTTGGATTAAATCACGAAACAACCCAAGGTTCTATCAAAGAAGAAGATATTACCACCCATGGCGCTCTAATTATAATGAGCCCCCAGGCTCAAACGAAACCAGCTGATGTTGCTAAATTAATTTATGATATAACATCAAAATATATATCTGATAAACCGATTGTGTGTGCGCTTATAGGTGGAGTCTCTATGACAGAAGCAATAAAATATTTAAAACATCACCGCATTCCTTGTTATCGATTTCCTGAAAAAGCTGCCCAATCACTTAAGGGTATGGTAAGATATAGGGGCTTTCTAAATAGAAAAAATATAGAAGATTTGGAAGTAACAAAATTTAAAGTAGAACAGGAGAAAGTAGAAGAAATATTCAAAAATGTCAGGGCTGATGGAAGAACAGTTCTCTTAAGCCACGAAACGAGTGAAATTTTCGAAATTTACGGAATTCTTTCACCGAAATCAAGATTAGCAAAAACGCCAGCACAAGCGAGAAAATTACAGCGTGAAATAGGAAAATCAGTTTTAAAAATAGTTAGCCCCCATATTATCCATAAAACCGATGTAGGGGGAATAGTTCTAAATATTGAAACCGAACAAGAAGCTTTCGAAGCGTATGTACAAATCATTGAAAATGCTAAAAAATTTGGACCCCAAAACGCCCGTATTTATGGAGTTGAGGTCCAAGAAATGATAGACTTCAAATCGCAAGAAAAAGTTAATGAAATAATTATCGGCATGTCTAACGATCCACAATTTGGACCTCTATTGATGTTTGGGACAGGAGGAATCTATGCTAATTTCATGAAAGACGTATCTTTTGCGCTGGCATGGAAGTTTACTAAGGAAAGGGCAAAAGAGTTAATCGAAAACACTAGAATCTATAGTTTATTGCAAGGTGTTAGAGGAGAACCCTCTTCTGATATTGAGGCGATTATAGAAGTTTTGTTAAGACTATCCCAACTTGTTAACGAATTTCCGGAGATTGTGGAGTTAGATATCAACCCATTACTTTCATTCGTTAAAGGGTATTCTGCAGTGGATATTAAAATTACGATTTCGCGTTATTAGGGTTAATATAATTAAATTAAAAATAATAATAATAATAATAAGTTAAAAAGAAGTGAGAAAAGTGGTCAAAGCATTTTATTTGTGCTCTTTGAGAGAAAGAGCTGGAAAGAGCTTTCTTTCCATTGGTTTTATTCAAAAATTACAGAAAGAAGGGAAAAAATTTGCGTATTTTAAACCGATTGGATGCCCAAGAGGAGCGTATAGTTCCAAAGCGGACAAAGACATTGAGTTCATTTTACAAAATGTCTATAAGGACCGAGGTCCTTACGATTTAGTTTGTCCCGTTTCTATCCCTGATTCATACTACATTGATTTAATTGATTCCAGTAAAAAAATGGAGTATTTAGAAAAGATTAAGTCGGTGTACGACAAAATCGTTAAGGATGTTGATTACGTAATTATAGAAGGAGCACCCTCAATTCGTAAATTTGTGAGAGTAGGAATTGATGATGTTAGTATCGCACGAGCTTTAGGCATCCATGACTTGATCTATGTCTCTCCTGAATCTTCAGATGATTGTATTGATAATATATTTTTTACGAAAAATTACTTTGAGTTCAGGAACGTTAAGATATCTGGAGTTATATTTAATAATATCGACCTAGAATACATAGCAAGAATAAAAGAGCTTCAAAAAGACCATATTGTTAAGTATAACTTACCAGTATTAGGTATAATAGAAAGGAGCATTACATTATTTTCTCCCCGTGTGAGCGAAGTGATGGAGGCAATAGGCGGTGAATTTATTAACGAAATGGCGTCAGCAGGCTTAAATAATACTGTCGAAACTTTTATCATTGGAGCTATGAATGCCCAAGCTGCTCTCAAATATTTAAGACAAGTTAAAAAAGCTGCTGTAATTACAGGAGGGGATCGCGCAGATCTTGCGTTAGCAGCTTTAAATGAGGATGTGTCCGTACTTATTTTGACTGGTTTTATACAACCCGATGCGAAAGTGATTAGAGTAGCCAATGAAAAAAATATTCCTATAATTCTAAGCCCTTCTGATACGTATACGACAATGCGAAATCTCGAGAGAATAAAACCGGGAATTCAAGAGGATGAAATTCAAACAGTTTTAGATTTAATGGAAAGCGAAATCAACTGGGATTTTTTATTAAAATAAAAAAAAAGAGAATTATATTTAGATTTAAGGCCGTTATAAATATTAAAAAATCGCACTAAGTCCAAAAAGTATCAAAAGAAATGCTAACATAGGTAGGATAAAAACAATAAATACTATGGATAAAATACCTAAAATTAATCCTGCTATTGACATACCTTTAGAATCATCTACAATCAGACCAATAATTCCAAAAACAATAGCCGCTATTGGTAGATAGAAAAAACCAAAAGGAAGAGAACCTAATAACATCCATCCAACGAAACCTAATATCCCACAAAGTAAAGCAATAATCCCAAAAACTTTTCCCATATTATTCACTAAATTTAGTTTTTTTAATTTCTTTTTAGAGTTTATTGATCTTTAATGAGTGTAAGATCTATAAAAATCTTAGGATAATAAAAGGTTAAATATGTTAAATTATCGCTTAAATCTATAAATTTACTGTTCTGATCCACAACTTGGGCAAAATTTTGCTTCAAACAACATTTTTGCACCGCAATGTGAGCAGAATTGTGTTTTTTTACCATAGTCTTCTGCTTCTACTTGAATCGCCGAAAGTTTAGAAGTTGATTCAGATGATTTAATTGGACTTGAAATACCATGTTTGAACTTAGATATCTCTGCATCGAGTTCTGACTCTCTTTTTCGTTTTTTTGAAAAAGAATTAGTTAAAACCCAGAAAACTATCATCGCTGGTAGAAGTAATATTATAAGAACGATTGAAAAGATCATTGCGTAAATTGAACTAATAATACCCATATACCCATAATCTACTGGAAAAATACCTAAAGAATACAATATTGCTACAATAAATCCAATGGTCGTACCAATAGAACCTATTAGTGATAGCTGATACATCCAATCCTTAGAAGCTTCTACCATATTTCCTTCAGAGTTCCTTGTTTGATTTATTATGTAATTTATTCTAACTTTATTCCCTGAAGTATAAGATCCAAATATGATTACATCATCAGAAGTGCTTACTAAAGAGCTTTTTTTTGTGGTGAAACAATAATGGAGATTATTTTGAGAGTCTTCTAATGTAAAAGATAAATTCCCTGAATAAGATTTAGTAAATTCTCTAACTTTTCCTTTCAGAACGATTGTATTTTCTGACATTTTAAAAATCACTTTAAAATTTTTGATTAATTAATTTGATTCTTGTTATTATTACATTTATTTAACAATATATTTCTTTATTTTTTACTATAAATTTACTTACTTCAATGAATAAGAAAAGAACGATTTAATATTTAGATAAATGTAGGCGTCTTCAAGGAAGCGTCTAAAACGAAATTTAGGTTTTCTTGTTCCGGAATCCGTCTGCATATAATTTATCTCGCACGGGTTTCATTCCAGGACAACTGTCCCAATCTCCTTGATACTCGCACATTTTACACTCCTTTTGTATATGAATCGATCTAATATAAGCAATCACACCAACAAAAATGTTTATTTCTAAGATCGTAAAAACTTTAATTAGTATGTGAAAGGGAAGACCAAAAATCGCTATAAGATAGAGCCCGATTCCAATCCCAAGTGAAACCTTTGAAAATATTTTCAATACTCTGAACTTTGTCAATTTTAAGAAATTTAGAATTACAGGGAGCATGAATATATAGGAAAGGTTGAATATGATTATTAAATTAAAATAGTTAAGATCTATAAATATCAACGAAAAAATTATAGTAATTGCGATAGAGGGATAAAAGGTAAAGCAACCAATACATAATCTATATTTACCTACATGATACACGTGTTTAGAAAAATAATCACAATTCGGATGGTGTGATAAGAGGATGGATTTTATATCTGAAAGAAATAGAACGCTTCTTGAAAATTTAGATTTTAATTTTTCTAACATGACCCTTAATTGTACAATGAAATTATTATTGAATTGTTTGAAAAAATAGATTCTTGTGTATCAAAAGTCAAAGAAAAAAAAAAAGGTAATTATTAAAACAATTTATTATCTGCGCTTAATCTCTAACGACTAAATAAATGATACAGCCTATACATCCTGTAACTAAAACAATTAATAACCAGACGGCCGCATTCATATCTCTTTTCTTAGCGTCCTTATAAACCCAAATACATAAAAGAAGCGCAATTATCCAATAAACCGCCGCCAATATGAGGGGTAAGAATAATAAAAATCCTAATGCACCAAGATCTGGAATAGTAAATAGCATTTTTTTTTCTCTCAGTTTTGTTTTTTTACTACAAATTTTTTAAATTTGCTGTTAATAACATAGTTATTTTTTTATTTAAAGATTTTTATTTCCCAGCAATAACCCATTATTAAACTAATTACAATTCTTGAATTAAATACAATAATTGCATGTAATTTCTCTTTGATAATAATTTTTTTAAGATTTACCTAAAAAAACTTAAGTATTGAGATGTAATTAAAAAACATTAATATGAGAATTAGAAACTATTATTCCTTTCGAATCGCGCTACATCTAATTCTATTATTGCTCCAGCTACTATTTTGGAATTTCACCATAGACGATGCGTTTATTTCGTTTAGATACGCTAAAAACCTTTTTCTCAATCAAGAAATGATATTCAATATAGGTGAGGCTCCCGTTGAAGGTTATTCGAATCTCTTATGGGTATTGTGGATGACGTTAAGTTTTGTATTTAACATAGAAATTGTCTTTTTTTCCAAGATTTCTGGATTGATATTGTGTCATTTGAGCATTCTAATCCTTTACAAATTAGCTTTTCGAATAAGCAAATCTAAAGAATTAAGTTGTCTAGTAAATCTTTTTTATGTTTTAACTCCAAACATAGCTTTATGGTCTATTGGTGGCTTGGAGACTTCATTATTCTCCTGTCTTTTACTTGTATCTGTCTACTTTTTTATTTTCGATATATCCGTTAGGAAAAATCGTATAATTAAGCTATCGCCTTTTTCTTTCTTGTTGTTAAGTTTAACGCGCCACGAAGGAGCAGTCTTATTTGCCTTCACATTCATTTTCTTTGTTTATTTACTTATCAAGAGTAATGAAATTAATATAAATAGACGAATACTTCTTCTTTTTTGTTATGGAGGAACATTTATACTTACTTACGCGCCATATTTTCTATGGAGAATCGCTTATTATAGCAACATCCTCCCTCATACATTCGTTGCAAAGCAAACGGGTTTTGATTTATTGTTGTTTACACAGCGAATAAGCTTCTATTTACCGTTACTTATCTTTCTATTACCTACTTTTTTCATAATTGTGTTCTATTATATTAAACGCTCCAATTATCGGATTAAGAACGTGATTCATCAGTACATTATTTTAATTACGCTCTCGTTATCGATTATAATACTATTCTTAACAGCCTGGATGCCAGGATTTAGATTTACCGTCCCGGTAATTCCATTAGTCTATTTATTATTACCGAAACCGCTTAATTTCCTATTAACTACTTATAGAAACAAATTTAAACTCAATATTTTGTCTAAAAATTTCAAATATATAACTGTAACAATAATTTGCTTTTTGAATTTTTCACAGATATTTACATTCTATCCTTTCGTTGATTTATATGGAGCTGGAATCAAAGAATGTAATATTGTTTTAGGAAAGTGGATTAACGAAAATTCTTCAGAAAATTCATCTCTTGCCGTTTGGGATGCCGGAGCTATTCCATTTTATTCTAACATTCGCACAATTGATATATATCCTGATAGTTTACAAGATTTACACCTATACAATAATCCAGAAGATGCAGATTACATATTAGATCAAAATATAACTTTTCTTATCTTGAATAACGAGTATTTTAGTTACATAAAAACAGATGTTCGTTTTCTAAATAATTATCGCTTAATCTTTTACGCCCAGTTCTACTACGCTAATATCTTCTACGGAAGAGATTATATCTACCAAATGTATTTATTCAATAATTTTAATGTCTCCGAATCAGCAATTAATGCTTTGATTAACACTTCTGATAGATTTTATATTTGAAGTAATTTAATCTAATTTTAATCCTTTAACCGGTTTTCGTGATCGGGGAGGCGCTCGTTTGAAGGTTATGTTAGGATAACCAATCATGAAAGCCCCCAAACGGTTGCCTCTAACACCAGCTAGTTTCATAATTTTCTTATTGTGTTGAGATGCCATCTGAATATAACCGTTCCAACACGTACCTAAGCCTAAAGATTGCGCTGCGAGTCTCCCGTAAGTAATAATAATTCCAATGTTATGATCCGCAAGTCGAATATCCAGCATGGAAGACACAATTATCACATGGGGGGCATCATAGAAAAGGGGAATTTTATACTTCTTTTTCCGAGCCTCAAAAGATTTTCCATATTGTGCTCTCATTCCAAGAGTGTTTAGCAACGTATCAGTTACCATATCTGATAAACTCTTTAGTATTTCTCGATCAGATACAACTGCGTACTTTTCCAACCTGAGATTGCTGCCTGTTGGAGCATATTGCATAAGATCTATGACTTTTTTCAAAGTTTCTTTCGGGATTTCTTTCTTTTTGTAATGTCTTATAGAACGGTGACCTCTTAGAAATTTATATAGATTATCATAAGGTACGATTGAATCGAGTTTTTCAATCCCTTCGAATGGAAAAGCCTCATCTCCAAAATCTTCGTAAATTATAGCATCTTGTGGACAAACTGCGATACAGTGCCCACAAAGACTACACATATTATCTAAATCTTCAAAAAGGACCTTCTTCTTGGCTTCGTCAAAGATAAAAAATCGACACTCTAGAATACATAATCGGCAACCATTACATTTTTCGTAATCTATTCCCACAATCGTCATAATTTTCCACTTTATATTTGTATCTTTATAGAATTGATTAAAGCATAGAATTTCTTTAAATTTTCGGATTAATTATTCTAGTATTTTGAATTATAGTGGAAAATCTAAACAAAATTATTTTTTTTCTTTCATATTATATTAGCTAATAAAACTTTTAACGGAATTTTCTCTTTTATTTTTAATTAAACTATAATTTCGCAGAGATATGACTGAAGAAGAAGAAATTCTTCCTAATCAAAATAGAAGAATTTTAAGCATAGATGTATTTAAAGGGTTAACAATTCTTCTAATGGTTTTTCTTAACACTTTTCACCCCTATAATGATGTTCCAGCTTGGTCTAAACACGCTGGGGAATATGGACTAACATATGTTGATTTAGTGGCACCTTTTTTTGTATTTATGCTGGCGCTTAATATGAAAATCTCGTATAAACGGCGTGTTGAAAAATTTGGGAAGAAAAGAGCAATATTAAGATTTATTCGCAGATTTTTAATTTTCATTGGTATAGGCTTAGTATTAACTATATATATCGATTACAATGGTTTTTACTTTCGATGGGGTACCCTTCAAGTTTTAGGGTTTTCTGGATTAATGGTATTACCTCTACTAGAATTAAAACCAATAGTGAAGTTAACCTTTGCCATCATTTTTATGGTTTTACATCAGTTATTTCTTCTTACGCCTGCAAGCGTAATAATTTACGAATCGGTAGAAGGAGGTATTTTAGCAGTACTTTCATGGGGCTCCATGATGATTTTATCTTCGTTTTTAGCTGAGGGTTTAGGGAAGGGTAAAGAACACCTAAAACACTATTTCTTCTATGGCGGGCTCATTTGCCTATTAATTGGGATTGGAACTGGTTTCGTTTTGGGTGTAAGTAGGACCTATATTTCGTTGCCGTATATTTTAATTAGCGTAGGAGTGGCGTCGTTGCTTTATTATCTCTTGTATTTTATATTTGAAGAATGGGGAATAAATTATAATTTCATTAAAAAAGAGAGAATTTTCAGCGTTGTGGGGAAGAATGCGTTTATCTTTTATTTAATCCATATGTTGATCGCATACATGATTTATATGATATTCCCTTTCGATACTCCTAGTATAATTATCATCCCTATAGCCATCGTTCATACTGCTTTTATCTGGTTTTTAGCGTATTACATGAACAAACTGGAAATGTTTATCATTATTTGATATTGAATAACTTCTCAAAACATTCAATCATATGATAAAGCTTATAAAAAAGAATTGCATAATAGTTATTTGTACTTTTCTGTAAATTTTAATCACGGGAATTAATTAATATGAATATCTTAGACGATCAGTTTTTATTATTTAAAATAGATGAAGAAAACGAAGATTTTATAGAAATTAAAGTTGAAGATGTTCCAATTCATAAGCTTTTACACAAATTCTTTATATTTATAATCGTGGATCCCAAAGAAAAATCAGTATGGATTTGGCAAGGAGAGAAAGCAAGCATTAGAAAAAAATTCATTGCTACACAAAGAGCGCCGGAAATCAGAGATAAATACGGTGTCGACTTTAAGATAAGCACAATAGTAGAAGGTAGTGAACCACCGGAGTTTAAAAATTTAATTGGGTTATAGCTTTCAAACTAAGTTTCTTGAGTAAACTGACAGATTCTTCAAATAAGCAAACATATTCATCACTTTTAGAATTAAATGCCACCCTATAATAAATATAAATATTAGTTGATTCAATCGCATTTATATATTTGAATATCTTATCGAATCATAATATCTTCATTTATAAAAAAGGGTAGAATAAAATGATAAAAGTTGTTATCAGAAACATAATCTATACTATTTTACTCCCTACTGTGGCATTATTTCTCGGATTAGTTCTGAGTTTTCTTCTAAGTCTATTTCTTCCTGGTGACCCTGTTCTTCCATTTTTACCTCCTTATTTTACAGCAGAAGAATATAACGCGGTGCTTAAATTATTAGGGTTCGATCAGCCTTTAATTATTCAATTCTTTATGTACCTTACCCAGTTAATTACAGGGAATCTAGGGATTTCTTCTTCTCTTGCGAAAGGTACGCCTATAATTGTACTTTTGCTTGAGAGAATTCCAAATACTATTGATTTTACTATATTACCGATTGTCATAGGTTTAATCGCAGGTATACCACTAGGTATTTTATCAGTTAGAGTTAGATATAGATTAGTAAAGCTATTGATTCAAATTCTAATTATTTTGGGTATTTCGATGCCAATATTCTTCGGAGGGATGTGGTCCCAATATACTTTTGGATTTCAATTGGGCCTTTTTCCCACAGTCGGAGATCCATTTTTGCCGTCCTGTATATTATTTTTATTAACATTGTTTCTTACGACAAGACAAGTTCGTTCTAATTATTTAAAAAAGTCAGAGGAAAAACATATTTTGTCAAATAGTTTGCAAATAATCTTTAATTTAGGCATTATTATTGCTACTAGTTTCATTCTCGAAGTGACTTTTAATATACATGGATTTTTTGAGCTTTCAACAATTGCGATTACTTATTATGACTATTGGTTATTCAGAGCATGCGCATTTATACTAATCGCACTCCCAGCAGTTATTCTATTACTCTCAAACATCGTTTACACAATTTACAATTATTTCTTAGAAGAACGCCAATCGAAACAAATTACTAAATATTTCGGGAGAACCGAGCAAGTGGTTGAAGAAAGCGCTCGATATACCATTGGTTCAGATCAAAAATTTAAGGATTTTATTTATTACCGCATAAAATCTCCATTAACAATAATTGGTTTAGTGATTGTGGTGTTTACTATAATAGTTGCTATATTTCCACAGGTATTAACGCCATTGACTATAGAAGAAGCAATCGGTATTTATCCAGGTGCTTGGGATCCGCCATCCGTGGCGCATCCATTTGGACAAACTAAATTCGGGCGTGATGTACTTGCGTTATTTGCATATGGTGTATCAACATCAATAATAGTTTCTGCATTATCAGTTCTCATAGGAATTACGATAGGATTATTATTTGGTTATTTATCTAAAGTTCATATATGGGTAAAAGGGATGGTGTTGGGGATAATGATAGTTCTCTTTATAACACCAAGCATAATGGTGATAATAATGTTCTTAGGAATTTTAGGGAGAAATATTGAAACAATGATAACTATTATGGCAATGTACGTGATACCGGGGGTCACTCTACTGATCAGTAAGGGGAACTACAGCTTAAAATTAACCGCAAAGAAAATTATTAGATATTTCCCATTAATTTTGGCATTCAATATTTTGTTATTCGAGGCAATAGGGTTCCTTAGATTATCTGATCCTACACTAGTACAATTAGGAACTAATATCAGTGACGCAAGATTGCATTTATTTGACGCTCCATGGGCTTCCTTTTTACCAGGATTAGGACTTTATGCATTAGTGATGGGATTTTTTACACTCCATTATGGTTTGAAAGAACCTATACCAATAGTTAGAAGGTCTTAGAAATTTTTTTTCTTTATTATTAGATTTCAAATAATACATCGTGAAATTTATGTTTCACGATCATGCTCTTATTGCAATGAGTCATAAAGCGATTTCGCTATAGTATAGAAGGCATATTCAACATTTTCGCCCGTTTTAGCGCTGGTTTCAATGTATCCTAAATTAAGGTATCTCGCAAGATCAGAAGCTTTTTCAGAAGTACTCTCGATAGATTGGCCAATATCTTTTTTATTCCCAATAATATAACCTGTTAAAGCAGGTCTATCTTTTAATTGATTTTGAATATCAAAATTCCAATTTGATACGCTTTCTAATGAGCTTGGTTTTGACAAATCAAATATAAGGAATAAACCGTCAGACCCTAAATAGAATTGTTGTCTCATAGTCTGGAACTTTTGTTGACCAGCTATGTCCCAGATAACTAATTGTATGTAAGACTCTTCAATTTTAAATATCTTATCCGAAACGTGGACTCCCAGTGTTGGAATATAATGCCTTCGAAACGCGTTATCTGTAAATCGTAATATTAGTGAAGATTTACCAACGGAGGGATCGCCACAAATTATGATTTTAAATTTATAATTAATTAAATTAGCTTCCTTTATTTTCTGATCAGGAAAAGCTTTCGCGTTTTCCTCAGCAATCTCGTTATTTTTGAACTCGTTTAAGATTTGGTTAATATTGAGGGAGAGATTGTTTAAAACATCCATAAAATTCTCTCTTGGAGCTTTTGATTTTTGCATGTGTGCAATTTTTTCAGCCATTTCTTTAAATGGAGAATCAAAATGATTCAAATATTTATAAAAGATAACATCGTTAGATTCTTTAAATAATAAGGTAATCGCTCCTTGCCCAATTCCACCTCGTCTCTCTTCGTCATTCCATCTTACATATTTTATTAAACCCTTTAAATTTAAAGAAGGAAATGGAAGAATTACTAACGATTCTGGAATAAGGCCTCTTTCTCCTGATAGAACTGTAATTGTTTTAACACTAATATGGATTCTATCCGATGGGGATATATCTCCTAACCATACAAATGGATTTGGCCCAACTTCTTCATCCAATTCGGTATATAATATTCCGTATATTATATTCTGTTTAGCTTCCATTGTAAGGCGTAATAGTATGATCAAAAAATTGAAAATTTCTTAATATAAACATCGAGTAGAAATATAAATATTAACGCTTTTTAGATTAAAAAAGTTTTAAGTGTGTCTGAAATACAAATAGGAAGGATTTAAAATAATAAAATTTAATCTTTTATGTTTTCTAAGAGTGAAATTATCCGATAAATAGTAGTTCGCGAATGAAATGGAATATTTGCATCTTGGGATAAGTCCGTAATCATATACATTACACCACTGGCAAGAACAGCGGGAGAATCATCTTCACGCTTTAATTCTTCGATTCCTTTTTGAGCTACTCGCTTTATATTTCTTGGAACACCGCGATCATTAATCATTCCATTAAGTAGATAATCAACTTTTGAAAACGCGTCGAGAATATCTTCAGTAAATTCAGGTCCCCTCGGCATAACCATCTCACTTTTTAATTTAAAATATAATAGAAAACTGTAGTACTTGACTTTTTAAATATTAATTAAAATTTAATTTTTTTGATTTTCTAATATAAATAAATAGAGTAGTAGTGATAGAATAGTGATAAAAAACTAGAAAATTCCAAATTCACGGATTTTTTTTGTTAATTTTGGAATTTCTTCTTCGAATGCAGTTAATCGATTATAAAATCTATTGTATATTTCTCTAAACGCTAAACTTTCAGCTTGATTCAAATCTTTAACGAAATTATAAGAAATTTCAGATATCTCTGAGAATACATCATTAAATTTGTCAGTAATTTCTATTAACTTCGGTTTTACCTTTTTTCTTTGCTTCCTTACCATATTTCTTAATTTTCCTCGGGGAATTCTTATATTTTCAATTAATTTATCACATTTATCCAAAAACATATATGTTTTCGCTCGATTCTCTTCAGGTAGTTTAGTCTCAATGATCTCTGTGCGCCAAGTATTTATTCGTCCTCGCGCAAATGTGTCAAAGTTAAGCGAAATAGAATCGATACCTTCCCTAACCAAAAATCTTAGAAATTCTGGATCATCGCTTGGGGCTTGACCGCAAATACCGACTTTTCTGTTGCGTTCATGGGCAGTTTTGATCAAATGACTCACAGATCTTCGAATAGATTCGCTATTTGTATTATAATCGTAATTGTTCATAAGTGGGATCATTTTTTCGTTGTCTCTACCCACACCATACGTTAATTGGGTAAGATCATTGCTTCCGATACTGAATCCGTCGAAATATTCGCAGAATAGATCGGCACATATTATATTCGACGGAATTTCGGCCATAACATAGACTTTAAGACCATCCTGGCCTCTAATTAAACCTTCGCTTTCCATTATTTCGATAATCTTTTTCGCTTCTTCTGGACTTCTACAAAATGGGAGCATTGGAATTATGTTTGTTAATCCCCATTCTCTCGCTTTTTTAATTGCTTTCAATTCTAAAATAAAAGCTTCTTGGAATTCTTCATGAACATAGCGTGAACACCCCCGGAAGCCAAGCATTGGATTATTTTCCTCTCCTTCGTATATCCATCCCCCAATGAGATTTGCGTATTCATTAGTCTTAAAATCTGAAAGACGAACTACGCATTCAGCTAATGTTCCATTTGGTAATATCTTCCAGACTCCAGCTGCAATAGTGGCAATTCCCTCCGCTAGCTTTTCCACATAAAAATCTTCCTTGTCGTCGTATCCCCCTGTAATTTCCCTAATTGCATCAAGAGTTTTTTTCAATTTCAGAATTTCTTTATTAAAGGGATCTTTATGATAGAGATCGCTTTTCTTGATGTTTTCAATTTTTTTTCTGTGTTCTATTAAAACTCCATACCTCATAACTAAAGAATCAAAATCGATCAAAGCGTTAGGGTGCATCCGAATCTCGTCGTTTATTATAAATTCTAAACGAGCAAGACCTGTTCCATCTGGGTATTTGCCTGAAGATAATGCTCCCTTAGGAATCCCTAAATTAACTAAAACTTGAGTTTTGGTAGAGGGAAGCTGCGCAAATTCGATCGAATCATAATCGTACTCTACATTTTTTAACCAGATCCGTGGTTCTCCTTCGCTACAGTCAATAGTAACGCTTTCAAGACCATCTCTTTGCTTTTCTTTTATGGATGCTATAATATTGTCTGCTCCAACTATAGAAGCAATGTTTAATTCACGAGAGACAATAGCAGCATGACAAGTTGGACCTCCTCGCTCAGTAATAACTCCACCTAAATTTTGCATATATGAGGTCCAATCGGGATTTGTTTCTTCCGTAACCAGTATATCCCCTTCTTCTAATAAATGAGCATTATCGATAGATTCAATTACTTTAATTTTTCCATAACCAATTCTACGTCCTATAGCTGTTCCTTTATTCCCTAATAAAAAGCCTTTATTAGTTAATGTTAAAGGATCTTCTAATAGATAATAGATTTCTTCAGTATCTCCTTTCTGTGAATGAACTGTTTCAGGTCGGGCTTGAACTATATAAATTTTACCGTCGTTTCCTAGTGCCCATTCGATATCCATGGGTCGATTGTAGTGTTCGCGTATTTTAATAGCATAATCTGTTAAAACATTGATCTCATCTTCGCTTAAGCAAAACTGCTTCTGCCTTTCTTTTTCGACAGGAAGAGTTATAGTACCACCTTTTTCGGTGTCAAAAATCATCATTTGTTCTTTTTTTACCAAAATTTTACTTATAACCTTTAATTTTGGAGCGTGTTTGAAAACGATGAATTCGTCACCGGCTTCGATACCTTGTACGATAAGTTCTCCTAAACCCCAAGTTCCCCTTATCACCACTACATTTGGATTTCCCGAATCTGGATCTTCAGTAAACATAACACCAGAAGATTTTACACCTTTCAATCCTCCAGCAATCTCTTGCACACCTACGCTTAATTTAACAGTAAAATGATCAAATCCAGCTCTTTCTCTGTACATCGTAGCTCTAGTTGTGAAAATCGAAGCCATATCTTTAAGGATGTATTCTAAAATTTGATTTTCTCCAGAAATATTTAAGTGCGTATCTTGCTGACCAGCAAAAGAGGCGTCAGGCAAATCTTCTGCTGTTGCAGAGCTTCTAATTGCGAAAGTGCTTTCATTTCCGATTCGATCCACCAATGTGTGGTATGCTTCTACTATTTCGTCAGCCAAACTATCGGGTATTTTAGCTTGTTCGATGACATAACGGATGTCAGCGCAAAACTTATCAACCTTTTGGATTGATTTTATATCTTCTTTTTTAAGTTCCTCGGTAATCTTATCAATGTCTCGTTTTATGTAATTTTTTAATGTTATCTCTTCATTTTTAATCCTAAAATAATTAGTCTCTAAAATATAATCATAAGCATCGGCTGTAACAGCAAATCCTAATGGTACCGGGATTCCAAAAGAAAGAAGTTCTCCCAAAGAAGCGTTCTTTCCTCCAACAATATTCACATCATTCGATCGAACATCGTCAAAAAATTTGATGTAGCGAAAGCTTGGTTTTTCTTCCGTCATCGTACAATCATTAAAAATTTATTTTTCTATTACTTTTTTTTTAAGTATTTTACACTTAATAAAATTGTTAATTTCTTGGATGTATTATCCTCTCTTTCCATCTTTAAAAAGATTCCATAACAATCAAGCAGTAATTTTAAAATATATTTTAGTAATTAGCTTATTTTTGACACAATTGTAAAACTTATATATCACAGTTTCTTGTTATTAATTACTTCGAAATTCGAAATGAAATTACGAATGGAAATAAAAACGAGATGAATGTGAAAAATGCCATATATTTTTACGACGTCTTTTTACCCAACCGATTTAAGGGACGAAGTAGTCAAGGCTTATTTTAAAATGTTAAAAGAAATGCCTTTTGATAGATCTCTCGGAAAAGAAATAATACAGGTAGCAGTCTCAACAAATCCTAGGGGAGTAAAGTCGTTAAGTATTATGGATGTAAAAGAGGGTAAACTTACGGAAGCCTTTTTATGGACTTCTAAAAGGATGGCCTATTTTCATCTTATTAAGGGATTTGAGTACAAAGCTCGAGTGTGGACTACTATAGTAGAAGCGTTGGATAGTATTGGAGAAAGTTTACCCGGTCAATAAAATAATTTTTTTTTTTAATTTTTATTCTATTCAATTGTAATATATTTAGACATTTTGTAGTTAATTTGTTAAATTAGTTTCTCTGTCTCAAGATGAGGGAACAGATTAGATTTTTGATTATCCATTAAAAAAAAAAGTATTTTTGATTATTTGGTTGGTTTAAATCCTTAACTCTTATTAGCTGACTTGGAAAAATCGCGAGGACCGTAGATCACCATTACTACTACTGCAAGAATCAATATCGTAATGCCTGTAATAAGGGGACCACTTCCTGCAACATAGTTCGGAAGAAAAAGTGTACAAACGTTATAAACAGTGTGAAACAATATCACTGTAAATATGCTTTTATTAGTATTAATGTAGATCCAAGTATGAAAAATTTCAATTCCCATCAGAGCTAAACACAGACCTAATATACCTATTAGTGTCCCGGGGGGTATGACTCCAGAAATAAAGAGAGGTAAATGCCATATCACCCATATAGGACCTAAGATCATAG
>JAGXNS010000170.1 GCA_019894855.1 Promethearchaeota archaeon | reverse complement strand
GGATAGCAAAAAATACCGTAGGATTCATAAATATTCCTATGATTTCATAAGCTTCTCCGGGTAAAGATATCACAATAATAGCTACAACTGCACTTCCAACCATAAGTCCAACTACACTTGATATTGGGATATCATTCATAGGTTTTAAAAAGGTTAGAACCCCCAGAATAATAAGCAAAACAGAAGTAAAAATGCTTACATCCGGACCTTCAAATCCTCTTGGGGGTATATTATACATCAACCCAGCGACGCCACTTAAGATACTCAAAACACCGACTAAAAAACCTAGATAAGTTAAAACTTTCAAAAATTTAGTTAATTTAAAATCCCAATCTTCGATTTTCCTCTCTTTTACAGAACCTCTTCTTTTTGCCTCATGCACCCCATAAATTAACCACATAATTCCTAGTATTAAAACAAAGAAACCAGCCATTTCCGCTAACGGTATTAAAAATCCTACCTTAAAATCAAATTGATATATCAATAAATTTCACTTCTTTAAATTAATTTAAATTTATTATTAAGTTGAATAACACTATTAAAGTATTTATATTATATCTAGTCCAATTTTTAAATTACTTCTAATTCAAACATATATAGCATTAAGATATATCTTAATCATTCTAATATAAATGAGACTGATTTTCTCACATACTCTAAATAGGTTTGAACTTCTTTGTTTTTCGTCTCATCATCCCAAGAGTATTCTTTTTGCATTATTCTTGCTACTTCTTCCGCTGCTTCAGAAGCTCTTCGATGATGTATCCACATTGACATTTCAGTTCGTCGACAAAATACATCTATCAAATGAGGAGTGAACTCGTATCTGAGCACACAAAGAATCTCTGCTTTGATAAAATCATTTTCATTGATAATTCGTTCTTTAAGAGACTCTTCTTCTTTTATCATATCGAGGATTCGGATAGCACCTTTCCCGTATTGTTGATATAGGTGATCTGAAATTTCTTCATCTAATTTGACACCTGATTTTTCTAGTACATCTAACC
>JAGXNS010000016.1:16359-36333 GCA_019894855.1 Promethearchaeota archaeon | reverse complement strand
TTTTGGGAATCTCCGTAACCTCAGATGGCGCTCACGATGTGTACGTTTGGTTAAACGATTCTCTTGGAAATATTAATCATCTCAACTATAACTCTACGCAACTATATTTGGATACTACTGCTCCAACGATTAATATTATCTATCCAATCTCAGGTACATTTGGCATAACGGCTCCAAGTTTTATCGTTGAAATTGACGATGATATCCTTGATACAATGTGGTATACAATTGACGGAGGTATAACGAATATAACATTTACATCTAATGGAACTATCGATCAGAACAATTGGACTGCACTCGCTAATGGCCCTGTTACGTTTACAGTTTACGCAAACGACACACTTGGTCATATGAATTCTGCTTCAACAAATTTTGATAAAAACGCTGACGCACCGATAATAAATATAGTTTCGCCAACTTTAGATTCGATTTATGGAACCACGGCTCCAAGTTTTGTAGTTGAAATAACGGACGCTGAACTAGATACAATGTGGTATACGATCGATGGAGGTATAACGAATATTATATTTACCGTAAACGGAACCATAGATCAGAACAATTGGACGGCTCGGCCTGATGGTCCGATAACAGTGACATTCTACGCAAACGATACTCTTGGTAATATTAGCTTTGATAGTGTAGACGTAAATAAAGATACGGTCGTTCCAACAGTTAATATTGTTTCAATTTTTCCAACATTGAATCAATTACTTGGGGTGATTTCACCTAATTTTACAGTTGAAATTGATGATCCGATTTTAGATACCATGTGGTACTCCCTTGATAGCGGTTTGACTAATTACACATTCGTAGAAAACGGAACCTTTAATCAACTGGCTTGGGATTCTGTTTCCAACGGAACGGTGACAATTTTCTTCTATGCAAACGATTTAGCTGGAAACGAAGCATTTGATTTTGTTAATATGAGAGTAGACAAAGATATTCCGACGATAACAGTTAATCTGCCATTAGATGATAGCGTGATAGGAGCTCGACCTTATATTAATATTACGGTAAATGACGCAAATGTACATGAGATTTGGTACATTGTAGATCCATACTCATCTATTACGTTAGCTAACAATTCCAATCAGCAATTGTCTTTATCGATCTGGGATGCTTTATTGGAAGGAGCGTTCACAATAGAGCTATTCGCTAACGATACCGCAGGAAATCTCAATAATTTATATACGATAAATCTTATTAAAGATGTTTCTGCACCTATTGTCACTATTGTGCATCCTTTAGCTAATGCAACATATAGTACTTCCGCTCCACAAATTACTGTAACTATTAATGATGCAACACTCGACACTACCTGGTATACTATCGTAGGAATTGATGACACATTCGAATTTATCGGCGCTATTGGAACTAATGTAATAACTATTAACCAAACCGCGTGGAATTCTCTTTCAAACGGCGTGGTTACGATTATTTTTCATGCGAATGATAGCCTTGGAAGGCCCTCATCTGATAGTATTGCATTAGAGAGAGATGTACCGGAAGCCTTTGACCTCATTCCACTAGGGCTTACCATTATTGGTGTTGTTATGGCAATTGTAGTAATTGTAATTTTAGTTAAAAGACGGGGACATCATAAGACGAGCAATAAAGAAGTAAAAAGAATCGCTGGTTTATGGGATTAAATCGTTAACAAAACTTAGTTTTTATTTTTTTTTATTTTTTTTTTTATGTCATCTTGTATTTATTAGTGGATTTATAATGAATAAAAGTTGATTTTATTGATTATGGAATCAATATTTATTTAAGCAGTCTTAATTATCTACCTACACTAAGAAAAGGTTAGTATCGTGTTTCAAAAAAAAGTTAATATTACCAGAGTTCACAAGCAAGAAAAAAAGGAAGAATTAGACACCGTCCTAATAGAGAGTCCAATTGATATTTTTGTCAATTCAGAGCCATTGGTAAATATCATATGTCTAAATAAAGATTTGAAGGAATTAACAGTAGGTTTCTTATTTTCTGTCGGAATTATTAATGAAATAGACGATATCACTATGCTAAAAATTGACAATTTAAAAGGTCAGGTTTATGTCGAGTTAGTAGACTCTATAGATTTTAATTCAAAAATTATGGAATTGACCCCCGTCAGCAGAGTTATTGATACCACGTGTGGAATTCCGTCCCCTTGGCGCAATTTGATTAAAGAGAAACTGATCGAAGCTGAGGATATATTGAATCTGAACACGCAATTTGTAGTGAGTTCAGAACTCATTTTTTCATCAATAATAGAAATGCAAAAAGAAACTCCACTATTTAAAGAAACGGGAGGTTGCCATGGGGCTGCAATATTCGATCTAGAAGGAAACCTTGTCGCTGCTAGCGAAGACATTGGAAGACATAACGCTATAGATAAAGTGATAGGCGCTTTACTATTAATAAATGAGCCATTCAATAACAAAATTTTAACTTCAACTGGTCGCTTGACAGGCGATTCAGTTTTAAAAGCGGTTAGAGCACAAATCCCTATAGTGGCATCTCTTTCAGCTGCTATTGAATCCGGCATAAGACTAGCTAATTCTTATGGAATTACATTAATCGGTTTTGCTCGAGGTAAGAGAATGAACATCTATTCAAACCCAAAGAGAATTAAGATCTAATTAGGTATGGATAAATTGATACAAGCATCTTTTTAATCTGAAACTCTTCAGATTATTACGCATGAAATATCTAAAGGTCTGAAATATGTTCTTCTCATTCATTTCGTATTAGGGGTTATTATTGGAGTAATTTTCTTATTTTTCCCCGAACATTATTGTGATTTTTTTGGAATCGTAATAACTGACCATGGAGTATATTGGCTAATAGGAGCCGCTTCTTTAGCGCTTGGTTTTAGCTCGTATTTAGCGTTTAAGAATGGTCATTGGGATACGTAAAACTCTTCATTCAAGTGGACTTAATTTGGCTAATTGGTGCAAATATTGGGATGTTATGGTGGTTATTTACAGGACTATCACCAATGATGTGGGTAATTGAAGTAATGTTTATTTTCTTTACCGTAGCGTTTCTCTTTTTCTACGTCCAAGAAAATAAATGATTTTCTTTTTTTTAATCACTTAGTCAAAAATCAACAGAAGATAAGATGGATGTATAAACTTTAATTTTTATATTATTATATCTAGTGTAAAGTAACTTACATATGTTAAAAAAAGTGAAATAAATGAAAAATAAAAATTTATTTTGGATTTTAATATGTATTTTAGGCGGCGTCTTAATGATTATTGGCTCAGCCACAGGAAGCGCACTTTTTTATCAGTATCTTTATAATCTTGCTTTACCTTACATTGGTCCAGAATTTCTACCTTTCTTTCAAGTTATATTAACGATCTTAGAATACATTGCATTTTACGGTGGATATTCTGTTTTAGTAGGAGCATTTTTGATACTCATTAAAATGATAAGGGTAGGTAAAATTATCATTATGATTGCCACGAGTTTCGGAGTGTTAGGATTAATAATATACGCAATAACATGGGCAGTGGGAAATTTTGGTATACCTCTGGATCCACCGGTACAATTAATTTTAGCTCAAATCTATAGCATATTTACTTTCAATTCGGGAATGGCATTTGCAGGGACTGTGGTTGCAGTTATTGGACTGTATGGAGTAAAAAGATCCGAGAAAATGGAAAAAGAAAGTTCTACGGACGAAGAAAAAAGCAACGATACGAAAAAAGGTTCTAAATTTTGCCCAAATTGTGGTGCGACACTTCCTCTTAAAGCAAACTTTTGTAATAAGTGTGGAAAAAATTTTTGATTAACTAATCTAATTTTTTCTTTTCTTTTTTATTGAAAAAAGGATAAATCGAACTAGTATTTGTAGTTAAATTAAGAACAATCCTTTAGAAGATATAATATAACCAATTACTAAGCTTTATATCTCAATTCTTATATATTTATATTTAGGATTGTTTTAAACTATTAATTTGGCTTTTTTCTTTCAAGAAAATGGAAATTGAAATTTTTGGTGGAGTGAACGAAATTGGAGGAAATAAAATCTTCATAAGCGTAGGAGATAAGAAATTCCTGTTTGATTTTGGTTTATCATTTGGGGAAATGCAAAGATATTATTCTGAATTTCTAAAACCTCGTAAATTGAATGGAATTATTGATTATTTGTACTTAGGTCTTATACCCTCCATTAATAAATTATACCGGAACGATCTCATTACCCCCTTTTCTGATATTTTAAATTCAGAACCTTATAAAATTATTACTACTAATGAAAACATCGTTGATGCTTTTTTTCTTACGCACGCACATATGGATCACTATAAATTTGTGGGATTTCTTAAACAAAATACTCCGATTTACTTAAATTGGATGTCAAAAACTATTATAGAGCATCTCACTGATACTTCAACTGACACTCTATCGCGAGAAGTTTTAAATTTTTATGAAACTTTTAAAATGGTTCCTAAAAAACAAAAGAATGCTAATGGTGATGTTGATTATAAGAGAGCAACTAAACCTGATTACACACGCTCAGAAACGAAAAGACCAATAAAAATAGTTAAAGATGGCAAACCAATACATTTTAACTCTCCTAAGGGCGAGATTAAAATCACTCAATACCAAACAGATCACTCTATTCCTGGAGCAGGCTCTTACATAATAGAATACGACGGAAGAAGCATTATTTATACGGGAGATTTTAAAAGACATGGATTCCATTCCGATTGGGTGAATAATTTCATTTCACATGCTCGAAATTCCAATCCGATAGCAATAATTACGGAGGGTACAAGAGTTGTTGATGTTGAATCTTATAGGAAAGGAACTTATCACGAGGATGAACAATCTGAAAATGATGTAAAAAGTCAGTCAAAAAGGATCATACAAGACCATCCGGGATTAATCCTGGTGAGGTTTCCTTCTAGAAATCTTGATAGAATATTATTATATTACTCACTCGCTAAGAAATTCGATAGAAGGTTCGCAATCAGTCCTAAAATATTCCATTTTATTGATAGCTTTAGGATGAGCCTTGATAACATGGAGGAAAATACTATTAAACAATATTCTAAAGACTACGACCTTCCCAATTATAGCGATAAAAATTTAGTTGTATATTTACCCAGAAAAAGTTGGGGCAAATTCGAATCCGCAGATTATAAAGGATACCTGAATGATATTTTTAAAATCGATAATTACGTAACTTATAAGGATGTCAAAAAAGAACCTGATAAATACTTACTTTATATCGATGATTTTATGTTAAGTGAGTTGATTGACCTAAACCAAAAACCGGGAACGGTACTCTTTTTAAATTCAACTACAGATCCTTTTAGTGAAGAAATGAAAATTAAAGAAGAAAAACTAGATGCGTGGCTTGAGAGGTTTAGAATTACGAAAAGCGAAACAATTCATTCGTCTGGTCATTGTAGCGTAGATAATTTAATAGACTTTCTTCAAAGAATTGATGCCGAAAATATAATCCCTGTACATACGGAACATCCCGAAACATTTAAAGAGTTTGGTTTAACTGGAAAAGTTATTTTGCCTAAAATGGGTGATAAATATAGATTTTAAGAGCGATAGTTTTTGAGTGTCGTATCTAATTATCCGTGATAAACTTAATGTGACAAAGGAAATATCAATATTTTTATTAAATTTCGCACTTGAATAATTATAACTATTCTAAAATTAAAAAGAGGATTTATTATGGCAAAAGTTGATGAATATAAAATGTTCGCCGGCTGCACAATTGGTAATCGTATTCCATTCATTGAAGCTAGTTCACGAAAAGTATTTGATAAGCTGGGAATAAAAACATCCGATGCTGCTTTTGCGTGTTGTCCTGATCCCGTAGGATTTCATGCTGTTGATCATACAAGTTGGCTTACGATGGGCGCACGTAACATTACGCTTGCCGAGGCCGAAGGAAAAGATATTATCTCTCTCTGTAATGGTTGCTTTCAAACATTAAAGTTGGTAAATTCTGAATTGATTGATAGCGATCATGAGAGGAAAAAGATAAATGAAATATTAAGTAAAGTTGGACGCGAATTTAAGGGAAGTATTAATGTAAAGCATTTTGTTGAAGTTTTGCACGATTATGGGCCTGAAAAAATAAAGGAATTCGTCACTCATGACTTTTCCGGATTGAAAATAGCGTGCCACACTGGATGCCATTACAATAGACCTTCAGAGATAATTCAGACTGACGACCCAATGGAGCCCAAGAAGTTACGAGAGTTAGTCGCTGCAACTGGAGCAACACCAGTAGCATATGAAGAAGAATTTATCTGTTGTGGAACGGGAGTTGGAAACGCTGAACCAGAAATAGGAAACCAAATGTTAGCAAATAAGCTATCCAGTGCTATAAAAGCTGGAGCAGATGCATTTGTTGTTATATGTCCTGCGTGTTTTCAACAATTAGACACAAATCAAAAGAAAGCGGGAGCTCAATCAAACAACACATTTAATATTCCAATACTCTATTTAACCGAACTGTACGCTTTAGCTTTCGGATTTAACCCGGATGATCTTGGTCTGAAATTCCACCGGGCTCGATTAACCGGCTTTCTTGAAAAGTTTGGGCTTAAAGAACCAAAAGAAGCAAAATAAGCCTTTTTTTTTCGATTTTTTTTTTTTTAATTTAAATTTAACCAATTTACAAAACTTAGATGAGATTATTATATGGAAGTTTTAAGAACTCCAGACGATAGATTTAGTAATTTAGTCGATTTTCCCTTTACATCTCAATACATCTCAAATCTTAAAAGCTACGATGGTTTAAGGTTGCACTACATTGATGAGGGATCAAGAACCTCCAATTATACGTTTTTATGTTTGCACGGGCAACCTACTTGGAGTTATCTATATCGAAAAATGATTCCAATATTTGTGAATGCGGGGTATAGAGTAGTTGCACCAGATTATTATGGTTTTGGGAAATCAGATAAGCCGGTAAATGACGCTGTTTACACGTTTGATTTTCATAGAAACTCGATAATAAATTTTATACAAAATCTCGATTTAAACAATATAATATTAGTCTGCCAAGATTGGGGAGGATTAATTGGCCTAACTTTACCCGTAGAAATGCCAACTAGATTTTCCAAATTGATCGTAATGAATACCGCCCTCGGTACGGGTGAAGGCGTCCCCTCTCCGGGTTTTAAAGCATTTCGAGATTGGGTTAATAAGACGCCAGATATGGATGTTGGTCGTTTGATGCTGAGGGGAACTCCAATTTTAACGCCAGAAGAAGTCGAAGCCTATAACGCTCCATTTCTAAATATTAAGTATAAAGCAGGAATTCGACGATTTCCTGACTTAGTGCCAACTACACATGAAGCTCCAGGAGCGGAAATATCAAGAAAAGCTCGAGATTGGTTTCAAAACGAATGGTCTGGGGATTCGTTTATGGCAATTGGAATGCAAGATCCAATATTAGGTCCATCTGTTATGCGTAAATTAAGGAAGATGATTCCGAGATGTCCTGAACCTCTAAAAATTAAAGAAGCAGGTCACTTTGTCCAAGAATGGGGAGAAATCGTAGCTAAAAAAGCGTTAAAAATTTTTGGTTTATAAGTAAATAATGAGATTTTATTTTTACTTAAATCAATTTAGCAAATAAATTGAAGCCATCTACCTTGTATATTCGAGAATTAACAAAGGTTCCATAGCTGTCTTTAACATTTTCGATAAAGATATTTTTATAAGCGATGTTTCTACCAAAGGCTTGGTTTGATGTAGTTCCTTCGTGTAATAGTAAAACTTCCCCCTCCCAATCTTTCCATTTTTCATTTATTGTAATCAAAGATTCCCTGAAGATTTTTGAAAGTCTAATTGAACGTTCCTTGATTACTCTGCTGTTGACTTGTTTCATATTCTTTGCTTTTGTTCCTGGTCGTGGAGTAAATTGTGAAATGTTGAGAATTTCTGGTTTCAACCATCTTATTAAGTCAATTGTTTTCGTAAAGTCATCTTCGGTCTCTCCAGGAAAGCCACATATTATATCTGTTGAGAGGGTTAAGTATGGAAATTCTCTCCTCAAAGTTTTTAGCTTTTCTGCTATATCTGTAATGATATAAGGACGATTCATTTGTTTGAGTACAGTATCACTTCCAGATTGAATGGGGATATGTAAAAATTGATACACCTTATCAAGATTAAACATAGAAAATAATTGATCAAAATTATCAACAATAAACCTTGGATTGAGCATTCCTATTCTTAAAAAGAATTTGTAATCCAAATGTACAATTTCTTGAACTAAATCGGCTAATCTCGTATTTTTGTACTGGAAAGTACTACAATCTTGAGATGTTAAGTATATTTGTTTAATTCCTTGTTTTAACTGGTGTTTTACGTTCTCTACTATACTTATTGGATTATAGCAATTTAATCGACCCCTGGCGTTTTTCACGCAGCAATATGTACAAGAACCTAAACAACCTTCAGATATTGGAATTATTCCCGTTATTTTTCCCTCAGGGTAATCAATTAAGAAATTAGATTTATCGATTGAATCTTTTGATTTATAGATGAGATTTGTTTTCCCGGATTTAATTTCTTCAAAAATGAGCGGGACATCGTCTAAATTATCAAGATCGATAATAGCTGCGAAATTTGGTATTAAATTTTTAACAATATCTAAATACTTGGGTTCAATATGAGGTAAACACCCCGCTATAATAAAATGCTTTTTAGTTTCGTTTTTAAAACTATTATATAGCGCGCTCAAACGAGATTTTATTTTATTTTCAGTTTGCTGTTTCACAGCGCATGTATTAATTATTACAAATTCTGCTTCTTCAATCGTAGACGAGGTGTATCCCGATTTATTTAAAACGCTTGAGATAATGTTTGAGTCTGCCTTATTGGAAACGCACCCATATGTCTCGATATAAAAAGAATTCTTTTCCATGCTCAAACAAAATCTAAGTGGGTAATTAATTACATAAATGAAAAGCTTGTAAAAAATTTATAAGTTCAGCGTAATTATTTTGTCGAAAATCGTGAGATAATGGAAATTTTTTAATTAAAACATTCAATTATAAGAATTAATTAATTTTAATTAATAAGTGGATTATGACAAAATACGCGTATTGTAAGATCTGCGATAAAAAAGTAGAGAACCCTGTTAGAAAGCCAATGCAGACGTTTCAAAAGGTAATCTGGGTTATGGCATCAATTGCGACGGTCGGAGTTGCTGCGATAATTTTTGCTATTGTTTATGCAAATAGGAGGAAAGACCACTGTCCTAAATGTCGATCAAAAGTAAAATTTTCAAGCGAACCACACGCAAAAGCAGAAAAAGACGGAAAACCCTTAACTCAAAGGGAAAGAATTCTTAAAAAAGCTGGTAAAGCAAAGGAAGAGAAAATTAAATCAGAAGAAGAAGCGTCATCAGAAATCCCAGAGGAAGAAGAAGAAGAAATAGAACAAACATTTTGCCCTTATTGTGGTGAGGACATTGATAAGGGGATTAGCACTTGTCCTTATTGCCATTCATCACTAACGATTCGATAATAATGCCCTATTAATTTCAATTTTTAGTATCTTATCAAACACACAATATTTAAATACGAAAACTATTCAAATTAACTAAAATAGAAATATTATAATAAAATTTGAAAATCATATAATTTGAGGAAATTAAAATGCCACGCAAATCACGAAAAGCACCAACAAGAGAGGTAGACCCATTAGACTCCTATAGTACATGGGATTTACGCATTGCTAAAGCAATTTATTATTCGATAATTGTAGCTTCTGCTACAGCAATTTTAGGGATATGGTTAACAATAATAGGGTGGTTAGTAGAGTCAGGCAGATGGGATACAGTTGTAGGCTGGGGGCCTGGTGCTGGGGCTCTTATTATTGTTGGAATAATTGTTCTCCATCTTTTCTTACTCGTACTTTTTTACATATTATTCAGAGGGGGGATATTAAGGCTATGCCAACGATTATTCAAAGATAGAGTGATAGCTAAAAAATACGAAGATTACTCTACTTTAAGACTTTTGATAGCAGTGACTCTCGCTAGTGTTTATTTATTTCTAATTACACTCCTAGTAGTAATTTTACCTTATACATTTTTCCCGAACCTTATAGCAGATATAATGACATATATTTGGAATCACTTTAATCCAGGAGAATGGGTTCTATTTGTCGGACTCGTCTTATTCGTTATCATAATTCTAGTATATTTAGGATTTGTACTTTGGAACCATGGAGTATTCGTAGTACTTAAACGCGTTAAACGAATAGAAGAGGAAGAGGAAGTCGATGAACAAATAAAAAGAGACGAATTGAAAGGAGCGGACGACGAGACTCTTCAGAAAATATACAGCAAACAAACTGGTAAGAAAGCTATCTATCGCGGAAAAGAAACTAAAGCATTTAAAGCTTGGAAAAAAAATACCCTTTCTTAAAAATTAAGAAATAAAAAAAATTTATATTTTTATTTTTATTTTATCTTCTATCTTCTCATCATACGTGGATTTCTAAACAAATCCATTTCAGTCTTGGGAGGCTTGTAATCAGAAGTACCGGTAGCTTTCATCTTTTTATACAATCTCTTAACGATTTTCTTGGCACCGTCCATGAAATTACATGCTAATCCAAACAAAATCATATAACGCAGAAAAGTTTTATCTTTAGCGTAAGTTTCGTCGAATATTTCAATTTCATATTCTTTCTGTATAGGGTGACCGTCAACTCGCGCAATTAATTTCTTACCGAGATAGAATTTATAATTTCTGCCTGGGCCAACAACTCCTTTGGCTAAAATCATTTGGAGTTTATCACCTTTTTGTTCTGGAAGGAGAGGGAATGTCCAACGACTACCCCAGAATCTCCAACCTCTAACGAATCGAACTAAAACTTTCACACCTGGAATTTGAGCGTAAAAAACTGGAGCGGGATGTTTAATTTCAAAACTTTGAATAAGAGAATGAGTTATACTAAGTTCAATGCCACCTTTATAGTTACCGCCCTTGGCTTTAGAATCCATTGTTTCTTCCATTATGGTGAAATATCTGCAAACAAGCCTTTTTTCCTCGATTGGGCTTTCTTCCCATTGTGTTTTATTAAAAGCTATGATACTTTTCTTTTCATCATCAATTTCGATGACACCTTCGATGTCAAAACTTTTTGAAAACCAACGCGTCTTAGCAGTATACTTTAATTGCTGGTGTACTCCTAACTCCTCATCGTGCAGCCGAGTCCTCCAAAAATTAATCTTTAATTTTTTATGTACAATTTTTTTTGAAGGCGGTTTAGGAGCGTCGCCAGGTTTTACTGTTGCTGCTTTCTGAGGCGTTGTTTTCGACTTCTTTGTGGGCGTATCTCTAGCTTTCTCGCGTTCTTTCCTTGTTTTCTTATCTTCTTCAGGATCTTGTTCCATAAATAATCACTTTTGATTTGAATCTAATTTTAAATTTTAACAATTTAAAATTTCTTAGTAATAATAATATGATTTCCGGTTAAAAATCTTATTCACTTTAGACTAATATAAATTGAAAATAAGTTGAAGTTAAGGTTCGAAATTTATCCTGCGATTGTCCTATTATCGAAATTTACTTCGCATTTATCACTGTCACAGAATTTTTCTCCGATTACTCTATCTTTTGTATCATCTAAAAACACAGGTTTGAGGTTTAAGCTCATTTCTTCATATTTTTCTTTAGTTATTTCTTCGTAAGGCGCTTGCTTGTAACCATGTTCTTTAATTGGCAAAAATGAAACGCTTTTTAATTTGTCTTCAAAGCACTCAAGAACGTGTTTGATCTGACTTGCTTCGTGTGGCTGAAAAGTTATTGTTATTGACACTTGATTGTCAGACCAATATTTCTGATAATCTGCGGCATTTTCTGCTTGTTCCCATATAGAAACATCATTTTTTGAGCGTTCGAAATATTGTTCGTGTACAGGAAACTCGACTACAACGGTATTGGGGGAATAAGAATCATCTTCAACGAAGTATCCTGCGTTTTTTATGGGTGTTATCAAGTCTGAATTCTTAGAAATACGTATCCGTCTAATGTAATACTCTGAATGAGGGTAATGGATTCCAGGAGGAACACCTGGAAGGAGGCTAACTGTTCCACTCGGTTTAACAGTTGTTATTTTAATACTTCTTGGAATGCAAAGCCAACCTGAATATTGTTCGTCTAAAGACTGTAGATAGTCGTATCCTTTTTTACACCACTCCAACACAGTTCTCCTGCCGTTTTTGACAAATGCTTCAATTATTCCTGTTTGTGAAACTCCCATCCGCCTGTTTTTGAGCATTACTGCGTTTGTTTCTTGCCAATGAGTGTTTACAAGCGTTACAGACTTAGAATATAAATAAGCAAATTTTAATGTTTCTTGAAACTCTTCGTACGAGTCATGGCGAGATGGAAAGGACTCTACTAAGCAGCAAAGTTCGAAGGATTCGAGACTTTGTTCTCCGCATGGATTAACTCCAGCTACTTTCTTGTCCTTATAATCTGGTTTATCTCCCATTCGAGAATACGCTTTTGCGTTATCCAACCAGAAGATTCCAGGCTCTCCATTTATTGCTATTTGATCAGCAATAAATGAATAATCTAATCCTTTAACAGCAAAAACGCTATTATTACTTGCCCACCTATGAGAATAAAGTTTTTCTTCGTCTTGTTTTGAAGTGATGAAATCCAAATCGGTAGCGTCGCCAAGAGCAATTTCAGCGCTACGTCTAACATTTCCGGCTACAACGCATTTTCCGATTAAATTCATGATGTCTAAAATATCGAGCGAGGTTATATCTTTATTTATTCTTACATCCAAAATCTTCTGAATGCTTTCTAACATATCCTTTAATGGAGCCGGCCCGCTGGCAATTCCACCAAAACCTCTAATGGGTTGACCCGCAGGCCTTATTAAGTCATAATCAAAAACAGGACGCTGTTTCCCCAAGAAGTATGCATCTAAAACCATTCGAAGCGCTTCAACCCACCCTTCTCTACTATCAGGAATCTCAAAAGCAGTAGCACCTTCTTGAGGGTTTTTAATTTCTATTTTTCCTGCACCCTTAGTATCAAAACCAACACCTACACCAAGCATTAGAGCGTCCATTACAAACTCGAATGCTTTTGAGTATTTTAAATCGATGTCTTCTGTGGAAGCAAATCCGCAGTTGTTCAACGACATGGACCCATGTCGAGCAATAAATTCAGTGCCCATCATCCAAAGACCTCTTCCAGGAGGTAAGAATTTAAAATTCCAGATTTTCTGGTACATTGTCTGAGCCGATCTTTGAGCCTTTGAATCGCTCCAAGGCAGACTTAACTTCATACAATGTTCTTTTTGTATCGAATAACAACCTTCTACAACTCTCCTAATAGTTTCCCAAAATTTCTCTTTCCTTCCTTCTTTTTCAATAAATCTGGCATAGGTTCTTTTATAGGTAATTTGTCCTAATGGCCCCCAATCTGGTTGATTCCCTTTGAATCCATTAACGAAATCTTTGTCTAACTTAAAAGAGATGCTTTCTAAATTAATAGCTCGAGCAAACAAATTTCGGTATTTATTCAACCCTCTTTGAGTGAGTTCTACGCAAACTAATTCCCTTATATAATTAGTAGTTATTTCATCAATTTCAAATTTTATTATCTTACGCACGACCTCCTCTGTAACTTTCTCTGCAATGTGTATATCAAGCCCTGTTTCCTTATTTAAAACCTTGGGAATACTAGAAACGTCAAACTTTTTTTTTTCACCTTTTGAGTTAATTACATACTTAGGATATAAATCTCCTAACGAAAACGAATTATCTGTCATTATTTTACTCTTTATTTGTGATTATGTTCAATTAATTAATTTTATCGGCGCTCTTAACGAAATCTAAATTTTTATTGCCTTAACCTAATTCTTAATTTAAGTTTTTCACTAATTTAAAATTATTGTTTGGAAGATATTAAGCGATTGATTAAACTACTAAATTCAAGTTGCGGGGTAATTTACTGAATCCATGCATCAAATAGTAATGTGCATATTAATTTCTATCTCATTATTTGTATAAGAGATAATTTGAATTTAGTCGTAATTATGTCGATTTTGTTATGTTAATAAGTAGTGGATTGCTTTTAAACAAAAATTGCATGCTCGATTTATGATTTTTTAATTAGCCTTTTTAAAAGAAAAACACTGAAATTAAGTAGAGTATTACCTATAATATATATTAACTAATTCAAATTTGATCTGGTAAGCTTTATTAGCAAACCTAACTGAAATCAATAATAAAAAAAGGTAAATAAAAGTGCTAGATGAAATTGTAGTGCCCGATAAAGAGGATACTGATACGGAAGTTCCAAGAGAAAAAATTAAACTCCAATTTCATTGGTACTTAAGTATTTTCTTTGTAATTTATTACTTATCTTATGTTGTCGCTGGAATCATTTTTATGACTTACATTATTATTATTTTTGTTCCATATGTCTTGTTAGTAGATAGTCTCATTACAATATTTACAAATCTTGATTCATTAATGGCTTTTTTAGCTTTACCTTTAGTCATTATTATTAGTTATTTATCTCGCTTATTTATCACAAGTTTAATAACTCGAATTTTCTGGAGATTCACTGAGTATAGAAGTCCGACGAAGGATGGCATAATTCCACGAAATATCAATTCTAAAACTGCCAATTATTACCATATAAGATCTTTTATGCTAAAATACGGAAAAAACTCATTTATGAAAGGGGTTTTTCCATGGTTAGCTAATTTTTACTTTAATTTTGTGGGCTCCGGCGTTATTAAAAGAGGCTCCACATTAGAAGAATCAGTTGTTACAGATAAAAATATAGAAGTTGGAAAAAATTGCTACGTCGGTGTTAATTCAGCACTGTCTTCTCACTTTGTAGAAGGAGTTTTTGGCAATATTGTTTTTTTTAAGATAATATTGGGGGAAAATACCACGCTAGGAGGATTTAACAATATTGCGCCTGGATGTGAACTTAGCGACAATTCATATCTTTTACCAATAGCGGCTGCAACAAAACATAATAAAACTAAAGGAAATAATTATTACTTCGGGATGCCTTTACGTCGTATTTTTAAGAAGAAAACTATGGATTACTTGAAAGTGAGCGAAGAAGATTTAGAACGAGCTGAAGATTTAAGAGTTAGACAAGAGAATGAAAAATTGGAAAAACAAAATAGCGGAAAATAATAAAAGTTTTTATAAAATAGTGAGGAATGTATTAGATTTTGATTGAAGATATAAGTGATTCTGTATCTGATATTCCACGGGAATTAGTTCAATTCAAGTATCATAAATATATGGCATTCTTCTTTAGTATCTATGTTGGTTCTTATTTAGCACCAGTCATAGCTCTAATGTTTTACCTCTTCTTAATCTTAAAACCTTTATTCTTAGAAGTAGATAGTTTTATCGTTATCCTTACGAGTCTCGATTCTTTGATTATTTTTTTAACTATTCCACTTGTAGTTATTTTATTCTATTTATCTCACCTATTTTTCTTAGGAGCATTTACACGAATCTTATGGAGATATACTGAAAAGAAGAGTCCTACGAAAGATGGTATAATTCCTCGTGATATACGTTCAAAAACAGCAGATTATTACCACTACAGAAGTTTTATGATTAAATACGGAAAGAACGCTTTCATGAAAGGATTTTTCCCTTGGTTGGTTAATTGGTTTCTTAATTTTGTAGGTGCTGGCGTTATCGATAAAGGCACAACATTTGAAGAATCGGTACTTAACGATAGAAACATAATCGTTGGTAAAAATTGCTATATCGGCGTAAACTCCACGCTGTGTACTCACGTAGTAGAGGGCATTTTTGGAAACATTATTTACTTTAAAATTGTATTAGGTGAAAATGTCACCCTGGGCGGTTTCAATCAAATTGGACCCGGGGGTGATTTAAAAGAAAATTCTTACTTATTACCTATGGCCGCAGCAACAAAATTTAATACAACTAAGGGAGATAATTACTACTTCGGGATGCCATTACGTCGCATATTTAAGAAGAAAATAATGAATTACTTAAAAATTAGTGAAGATGATTTATCTCGAGCTGAAGAATTAAGAGTTAGACGAGAAAAAGAAAAATTAGAAAATAGTGAGGAATGTAGTAGATTTTGATTGAAGATACAAGTGATTCTGGACCTGAACTTCGAAAGGAAATTGTTCAATTCCAATATCAGAAATATATAGCTTTCTTCTTTTTTATTTATGTAGGATCTTATTTAGCGCCAGTCATATCTCTAATGTTTTACCTCTTCTTAGTACTAAAACCCCTATTTTTAGAAGTAGAAAGTTTGATTGTTATCCTTACTAGACTTGATTCATTAATAATTTTTTTAACACTCCCACTTGTGGTTATTTTCTTCTATTTAATACACTTATTTTTCTTGGGAGTGTTTACAAGAATTGCCTGGAATTTTACCGAGAAAAGAAGCCCATCTAAAGATGGAATAATTCCTCGCAATATTTCTTCTAAAACAGCAGACTATTATCACTACAGAAGTTTTATGATTAAATACGGAAAGAATTCTTTCATGAAAGGAATTTTCCCGTGGCTGGCAAACTGGTTTTTTAATTTTGTGGGGGCTAGCGTTATTAATAAAGGCACAACTTTCGAAGAATCTGTTGGTAACGATCGATATATTGATGTTGGAAGAAATTGTTATGTTGGAGTGAATTCGGCTTTAGCCTCTCATACTGTCGAGGGGATTTTTGGTAACATCATGTATTTTAAAGTAACAGCAGAGGATAATGTTACTCTTGGTGGTTTTAATGTTGTAGCTCCTGGGTGCGTGTTAAAAGATAACTCTTACTTATTACCAATGGCTGCGGCAACTAAATTTAATACAACAAAGGGAGATAACTATTATTATGGGATGCCTTTTAGACGAATCTTCAAGAAGAAATTAATGAATTACTTAAAAATTAGTGAAGATGATTTGAACAAGGCAGAGGAGTTAAGAATTAAGCAAGTAAATGCGAAACTCAACAGTTCTAATCAAGAAGAAATAAACAATAAAAAATAATTAAATTAAAATCATATGTGAAATAAAATGACAGAAGAAGAAAAAGAAGAGCAAAAAAACGTTAAGGAAAATGATGAAACAGATGATGATGATTCAGATTTCGTTATAGATTTTACGACAAGCTCAGCAATAAATAAAGTAACCTTGAAATTTTTAGTTGTGTATATCCCAATATTCTGGTTTAGTGGCTTAGTAGTAGCAACCCTATGGTATGGTTACGTTGTTAGCCCAGTACCTTGGATCATCAAATTATTATTTTTACCCCTTCTATTGTTATTGTTTTCATTTCTTTTCATATTCAGCTGCTTGTTCTTCAGTAAATTATTTCTTATATTTGTTAACCTTATTCACCTCCCTAAAGAAGGAATATTCCGCACTGATTCAGGAAACCCTGACTTTGAATTTTGGCGATTTAGAACCGAGATAAAGAAGATTACTCTATGGTTAATAAGAAATTGGCCTTTACCATGGATTGATGTAATAGCTTTCCGCTGGTTTGGAATTAGAATGGATTTTTCAAGCCATTTAAACGACGCATGGTGTGATGCTGAGTTCATTTCTTTTGGAAAAAATGTAACCATAGGTCAGGGCGCGGCTATTATGAGCTCAATGGTAGTAGGTAATTACCTTATCATTAAAACGATCAGATTTGATGATTATTCGCTTATAGGAGGTCAGAGCACTATCGCCCCGGGAACGCATTTTGGCGAAGATACAGTACTCGGTGCTGTTTCTGTAACAACCCTAAATCAAGAATTAGAATCTGGATGGATCTATTCCGGAATCCCTGCAAGGAAATTAAAACCTAACAAATACGCTGAAATGCGGAGGGATATTATTCATAAGGTAGATGTTGACGAAGAAGAAAAAGTCGAAACCGAACACGAAGTTAATATTGATGAAGATAAAAAGCATTTAGTTAAAAAAAAGAGCGAGAGTGATTGAAATGAGCGTTCCTAATTCTATGCGAGTCGGTCCTTTTTGTGCGACGGTCTTAGTTAAAAAAAAATACTTGATAGCTTACATTTTTTTGATTTGGATAAGTATCCTTCCCGCTATTTTAGAAATTTGGTGGTACTGGCAGATGTTATGGCACGAGCCTCGACCACTCCACTTTTACGTGTTTCTGCCCCTTTATTTGTTGGTCATCTATGTTACAACTGTTTTTGCAGCCATCTTTTTTGCAAAAATTATGTTAATGGTCACTAGGATTTTTCATAAACCTAGGGAGGGAGTGTTTCTTAGAGATTCTTCTGATAGGGATTACCGTTATTGGAGTCTTAGAAACACGATAAAGAAATGGCCCACTTGGCTCACCCATAAATTTCCATTTCCCTTCTTAGATAATATAGGCTTTAAAATGTTTGGCGTAAAAACTAAATTTTCTAATTCCCTTTTTGAAGGCTGGGTAGATACAGAGTTTATAGAGTTCGGTAAAAATGTAGTTATTGGACAAGGTGCTATTGTTCAGTCTTCGGTTATTATAGGGAATTTTTTAATTATTAGAAAAACAGTTATCGAAGAAAACGTTAGAGTTGGAGCACACGTAATTATTATGCCCGGAACTCATATCGGAAAAAACTGTATTTTGAATACTTGGTCTTCTACCATGGTAGGACAGGAATTAGAAGAAGGTTGGATATACAATGGCGGTCCGGCAAAAAAATTTAAGAGAAACAGATTTTTTGAAGATATCCCAATTGAAAAACTTACTAAAACTATTGGAGACATGGGCGAATTATTAAAAAAATACGATGACCAACGCGTCGCTAGAGTAACTAAGAAGCGGAGATCCCTTAAGAGAAAAGATAAAGAGGAAAAAGACACAGAAGAAAGTGAATAAACATGAAAATTGGATATGTTCAAACTTCTCCAATTTTTGGTGAAATAACGCAAAACTTTGAACAAGTTGAAGATTTACTAGGAAACACTAAAGGAGATTTGATTATTTTACCCGAACTCTTCGCAACAGGATACACATTTATATCTAAGGAAGAAGCAGAATCTATGGCTGAAACTACTGAAGGAAAAACTGCTAATTTCTTAATAGGATTAGCCGAAAAAACAGGCGCTGTGATTGTAGGCGGATTCATAGAAAAGGATGGTAATCACATTTTTAATTCATCTATGATCGTATCTGATAACGAGGTTCTTGGCACATATCGGAAACTCCACCTTTATTATAAAGAAAAACTATGGTTTTCTCCAGGAAATAAACCTTTAAAAATCTATGAAGCGAAAAAAACGAAGGTAGGAATCATGATTTGTTTCGATTGGTTCTTTCCGGAGATGTTCCGAAGCCTTGCTCTTCTTGGAGCAGAAATTGTAGCCCATCCAGCTAATTTAGTTCTTCCTTATTGCCAAAAAGCGATGGAAACTCGTTGTTTGATAAATCGAGTTTTCGCAGTAACTTCTAATAGAATTGGAAACGAAGTAAGGGGAGACGATAATTTTACATTTACGGGGGGTAGCCAGATTACTTCTTATAATGGTGAAGTGCTCTCATCCGCACCAAAAGATAAACCACATATTGATTTTGTTGAAATAGATGTTAATCAAGCGAGAGATAAAAACCTTAACAAGTATAATAATGTAATTAGAGATAGAAGAACCGAGTTTTACTCTCTTGAGTAATAGATAGAGTGATGTTATGAAAGCGGCTGTATTCGACGGGCAAGACATCTCCATTAAGGAAGTACCGATCCCAAGACTTGGAGATTCTCAAGTTTTAATTCAAATTAAAGCTTCAGGAATATGTGGGACCGATATAGCTATAGTAAAAGGGGATTTACCAACGCCAACTCCGCTCATTTTAGGTCACGAGTTTGCAGGTGAAGTTATAGAAGTCGGTAAGAAAGTTAACTCAAAATGGGAAGGAAAGCATGTCACATCCGAAATTAATAGCAACATCGATTTCAGCTGTTATTACTGTCAACGAAAGATTTTTTCC
>JAGXNS010000016.1:0-16349 GCA_019894855.1 Promethearchaeota archaeon | reverse complement strand
AGCAGCAGCGTATCAAACATTCGAAATGATGCCATTAGCAGATGAAGACAAAGTTATCGCAATCTATGGGCTTGGAAAATTAGGTTTATTACTAACCCAAGTCGCCTTAGTTAAAGGATTGGATGTAATAGCAGTTGATGGTTCAGATAAAAAGCTTTCTATGGCTGAAAAGTATGGTGCAAAACAACTAATTAACCGTTTTGAGGTAGAAAATATAAGTGATGAAATCAAAGGTTCAACTGATAATCTTGGAGCAGATATTGTCGTAGATACTACAGGCAATCCAGAAGCTCTTATAGATATCATTGCCTCGTGTAAAACGCGAGGTAAAATCCACATTAAAAGTACTCATGGATTAAGAACTCCGATCAATCTTACTGATATAGTAGTTCGAGAAATCACCGTTTACAGTAGTAGATGTGGTCCATTTGATAAAGCAATTGAGGGATTAAGCTCTGGAGACATTAAAGTTAAAAGTTTAGTTTCCAAAATGTATGACTTAGAAAAAATTAGAGAAGCATTTGCTGCTTACGATGAAGATCCAGATTTTATAAAAGCAGTTATCATAATTTAGTAAACAATACCTGTTTTTCTAAAAACCTAACAATTTTTTTGCAGGTTTTCACGTGATATTTTTTGTTAGGATAAAATAATTTTGGTCTTGGGCACTCGTGGTCTAAAACACATAATTTTTTATCAGAATCATAAATCAATGGGTAAAAACGGCACCCTTGTGGTCTCTCATCATAAATTGTACACATTTTAGCGGCTCTATCAAAGAACACACAGTAACCCTTAACGTTTTTCAATTGGTTAAATCCTTCTTCGGTTTTTCGAACAAAATTGGCTATTTTTAAATGTTTAGGGTTATTTTTTTTAATACGAGCAATATCCTTACTAGATAAGAGCATCTCTGTTTCAATACAGCATTTTCCACAATCCTTACAGATATCTTTCATAATAGTATAGAGCTCGTTATTGTTTTTATAATTAAATTATAAATGTGATCTTTGATCTTAATTATATTTTAATCGTACAAAAAAGTAACGACATGTTTAATGTCTAAAACTTGAATGCCATTATCCTCAGTATAATTTCGATTTGAGTCTTAAAGTTAATTGCTATCTTTAGGTTTTTACTAAGAAGATAATAGAAATTTAATCTAAATTATAAAAAGAAAAAAAAACTAGAATTAATTTGATGCCTATTTCTTTTCTTCTCTTAGATAGAAAAAGGTATTGAAAACAATTAATACTATCATTACTATGGTGTCTAACCAATGAAAGACGAGATTAGTTGTTGAGCGAGTTACGTATATATTAGAGGTAATATTGACAAGGGCTAATGTAATAAGTAATATAATTGCAAATAGGAAAAGCAATTTGATATAATCCCAATCTCCTTTAATTAATCCAAGCAAAACTGGAAATCCCATAGCGATCAAGGCTCCACCAAAAAGACGCCAAAAGTGAGGATCAAAATAGGGTGCGTCATTAAGAGAATAAACAGCGTCTGGAAGAAACACATACATTATACCATAGACAAATGCGACGATCATGTTAATAATTAAGACAATTTTCATTTCTTTTGAGAATTCTGCCATGATTTATATACCTTGTATTTAGTTTTATTAGTTTTATAGAAAGATTACGAATAATTATTATGAATAATACGCAAGATGCATTTAAAAGGTTTTACAAAAAGGTAAACCAACATGCAATTATGAACCAATTTTATAATTTAAAAGCTTGATATCTAATTCTATAATCTTTTTTTAATTAAAATGGATTTCTTCTACCTTAAGTATGAAATAGAGTCTCCTATTATTCTTGCCCTTATTTACCGTTTTGGTCATCTCAATTTCGCCAATTTCGCTGAGATTCTTAACGTGGGTTCCACCGTCTACTTGTTTGTCTATATCCCCAATTTTAATTATGCGAAATTCCTGTAAATTTTTGGGCAAACCAACTGCTAATCTTGCAAGCTCGGGTTCTTCTAAAACAGCGGCTCTAGACATAGTCTCGATAGTGATTGGAAGGTCCTGCTTAATAATTTCGTTAGCTTCTTCAACATAGGTCCGCAACTTTTCTGGTGAATAATCCTCCATAGAGAAATCCATTCTTGCTTTGTCCAATTCAATCTGGTTGCCTGTGATTTTAGCGTTCGTTCTACGATATAGCAGATTTGAAAGAAGATGACAAGCAGTATGATATCGCATATATGTATATCGCCTCTGCCAATCGATTTCGCACGAAACTACATCTCCTTCTTTTAGTCCGGGTTTCTCTACTTCGTGGCTGATTTCTCCAGAAAATTTACCCACATAAACTATCTTGAATTTCTCGCCATTTTTGATTATAAAACCCTCGTCCCATGGCTGACCACCACCTTTAGGATAAAAAGCGGTTTTATCAAGTACAATGTATTTATCGTCTTTCACAGAAATAACTTTTGCATCCCACTTCTTTAAATAGGAGTCATTCATGTATAAAGCTTCAGTCATAGAGTATAAAAAAGTAGTTATGCTTATAATTTTGATCTTAAAAATTTCTTGTTTACAATACATAAAATTAACAGAAATGTATTAGTAGAGCGTAAAAAAAGGAAATAGTAACCTAAAAATCTCTATTTTTTTTTATTTTTTTTTATCTGTCTCGTTAAGTTCTCCTGGTTTCGCACCGCAGAAAGCTTCAATTTTCATGAATTTCATTTCTTTGGAGCAATTAGGGCAATAATATTTTCCAGGTTCCTTATCCTCAAACGAATAACCACATTCTTTGCAAGCTACAGCATTCATACTATTCAAATGAGGATTTAAATTTTAAAATGTTCTGATTATAAAATAGAAATTAGTTAAGCTTTATTTAAACAAAAAATAAGCCATTTTTGTTTTTCTTAATATTTAAAAAAAGATAGTGTATTATTTTATTATCTAACAAAATTAATATCTCAGTAAAAAAGAATTCATTATCTGAAATAGAACTAATTATGAGAAAATTTTAAAAAAGTTATTATTTGACCTTAGTGGATAAACCTATGCTTTATTTTTTATTTCTTTATCAAAATGAATCAGGAGAATTACTTTACGAGAAAGAGTTTCAAGCAGATATTGATTCTAACATGGACCTTTTTGGTTCTTTTTTTGCTGCGTTAAAAACATTTATTTCTAAAATGGCAAATGAAGATAGTGAGGAATTAAACACAATTGGATTAGGCGTTTTAATAGCTTCTATAATTAGGATCAGAGAAGTCAACATTGACTTAGTGATAATTGCTGAAGAAGAAGATAAAAAAGAAATTCAAAAGTTAAGTTCAAAACTTAAAGCTATTATTTTAAATTATAAAGAGTTGTTCTCAGTTGACGCTGTCGAATCTGAAAATTTCGAAAAATTTGATAAAGAAATTAATGATATCGTACTTTCCCATCGAAAAATATTAGATCCCAATATATTAATTGAAAAACAGATAGAATTTTTAAAATCTGTATGGGATCAGAGAGGAAAGATTTCAGATCAACTAAGAGAAGAAAGAAAAGAATTAGAAGATGAGAGATCAATTGTTGTGAATAAACTTCTAAAAGAAAACAACATGCTAAAAAAATATTCCTTAATCAAACTAATCCTAGAGATCTCAGATAAGCTTGAAGATGAACAATTCTTTTTAGATTACCAAAAAAAGGCAAAAATTATAGCTAATGAAATCAACGACCAGAAAATACGATTAAAATATTATCTTAACAAAGTAAGGGAATCGCTAAAAGTATCTTCATATACTTTAGGAGAAAGAACACAAATAAAAGGTGATTTTAAAGAGGTTTACGCAAATCTGTACTCTTTTAGTTCAAAATTAAGAAATTTTGCTTCTGAAGAAGTTTACGAGAAATACTATCATTTAGCGAGCAAATTAATCTACAGAAAAGGTATCTCTGCTGAAGAGTTTTCTTTGGTAATTGAAGAGATAAGGAATATGGACGAACATATTGAATCTTATTTATAAGAAGGAGAAGACATAAATCTAATCAAAAAGTTTGAATTGCTACCCTAAAAACCCTAGCGGGGGTTGTCAACAAACATCTATAATTTTTCATATTTGTTTCATTCTTTAAAGGGTAATTCATTTTAGTATAACACAAAGCTCCCTATCACTTAAATCTTAGTGTAAAGAACTTAGTAAATTTTTGACATACATGACAATAATAGTAGCCTTCTTTTGAGCCACTAGCTTTTGTTCTACAATTAAGACAAAAAATCATTTTAATCACTAATTAAAGCACTCGATTCGTTTTAAAGCTTCAATTTATAAGATATAGGTGGATAAAAGCCTTGATTAATATTAAAAAAAGCAAGGAATTTAAGGTAAAACTATATATTTTAAAGAATTTATAATAATTCTCAGATATATCATATTATTTTAATACCGAATTATAATATCAAGTGTTATATATGGCAGCTGTGGAATACAAGGGCGAAAAATACGAAGTTAAAGACGGATTTTTAGACCTTGGTTTACTTGAGATTGAAGATATTTCTGACATTAAAGGATTACATAAGCTTGATATCAAACATTTAGAGTTGAGTTCCAACGAAATTATCGAAATACAAGGTTTAGAAGAGCTTCAAAATTTAGAAATTCTTAATTGTGGAAGTAATAACCTATCCAAGATATCTGGGTTGGAAAGTTTAACAAATTTAAAAGTTCTCCATTTAGCGTCTAATCAGATTACCGAAATTAAGGGACTTGACCAGTTATCCAATTTAAAAGAATTGTATCTAAGAACTAATCAAATAACTCGCTTAACAGGTTTAGGTTCTTTAAACACGCTTCAAAAATTAGATTTGTCTTGGAATACGATTGAAAACATCGAAAGCTTGGATAGTTTGGAGAATTTAGAAGTTTTGTGGTTAGCAGGAAATCAGCTCACAAAAATCCAAGGATTGGAAAAGTTAAAAAAATTAAAAGTTTTAAATTTAGCAGGAAACCAAATTTCAGAGATACAGGGACTTGATAATTTAGAAAATATATGTGAAATATATCTTAATGATAATAAAATACAAGAAATCAAAGGTTTAGACAATCTTACCGAATTAGACACGCTGTGGATAACAGCAAACCAAATTGAGAAAATCAACAACCTTGATAAATGTAAAAACTTACAAGTGCTTAACTTGAAAGATAATACTATCTCTGAAATTAGTGGTTTATATCCATTAACTAAATTAAATAAACTATTTTTATCTAGCAATATTATTTCGACGATTAAAGGATTAGAAACCCTCCAAAATTTAGAGACTTTAGATCTAGGGAATAATTATATTAAAGCTATAAGAGGTTTAGAATCTTTAATGGTTTTAAAGGATTTATGGCTTCAGGGAAATGAAATTGAAGAAGAATTGCTAGTACAATTGGGCGGATTGGATTCAGGTGGTTGTGCTTTAGAACCGTTAAAATTTGTAGAATATTGCCTTGTTAACTTATAGCCGAACTAATTTTAAAAAGAATTCACCATTATTCCAATATCCGATGAATATTATCTTTTATTACTTGATAACTTGCTGTTCTGTCGGGTATATCGATTATTGGTTTACCTTCCAAATCAAATTCTGTTAAGATTTCATCCTCGGGTACCGAAGCTATCGCAGTTAGATCGTACTCTTTAAGCTTATATGTGATTTTTGAAATGTCTCCTTTTACTCTATTGATAATAACGCCGATTTTTCTGTAATTTGTAAATTTTTTAGCACTTTGACTTATCGAATATGCCGTTTCTACGCTCCTAAGAGAAATATCTGTTACTATTATTACGTAATCCACGGATTTTATGACCATCCTATTAATTTGCTCGAGACCTGCCTCACAATCAATCAATACGATATCAAAATCCTTTGAAATAGATTCAATAACTTTTCGCAAAAGAGCGTTGGAAGGGCAAAAACAACCTGGTCCTTCTGGTTGACCAATTGAAAACAAGCTAAAATCTTTACTCTCCTTTATTGCGTTATATACCTTAAAATCTATTGACTCTGCTATCGATTGGATATTTTCCTTTTTACTAATTGTGTTATCGATTAGATCAGCTCTTATCTTTTCGAGACTTTCCTCCGGAACTAGTTTAACCATTTTACTGAGGTGTGGATGCGTTGGATCTGCATCAATCAATAGTAATTTAAACTTATTTGATGTAGAAATCGCTTTAGCAATAAGGGTAGTTATAATTGTTTTACCAACGCCTCCTTTTCCTGTGATAGCAATTATAAGTGGGGGGTTTTTTAGCTCCATTATTTGAATCCATCTATTTATTTCTTTTAATTTAAATCTCTTCGCGAGAAACTAACACTTGTTTGATATTGTAGCATTCTTCTCGATACGGACATATTTCACAACCCCAATCGTAATCACAATCAATCCTTTTTCTCCATTCGTCTATTTTATTTTTCCATTTTTCCTTTAACTTAGAATAGATATCTGAAGAATGCACAATAAATTGCTCAATAGAGTCTTGATAAGAATTAATGAAAATGACTTCTATTGATTTAATTAAACCTTTAAATTTTTGTAGATACAAAGAAATTATCGCATTTCCTAAGAATTCAAACGAAAAACCTTTCTTTAGAGCGGAAGTATTAATTCTACACCAAAATCTACGAGGAATCGTTCGGATTGAAAATCCTTCGATACTGTTTGAGATAAAATTTAAATGTCTTAACTCGTCTATTTCTTTATCAGTACCGTTATTGGTTCCAATTAATACCATCATTCCAAAATCGATATTTGTCTCACCTATCGTATTTATTTCTCTCCCTAATAATGATATTTTTCCGTGCTCGACTAATTGAGCGTCGTTAATTGGAAATATTATTGAAAATGATTTCCTACTCACGCCACCAAGCTCTAAACCAGTGTCCTCTCCAAGGATTATTTCTTTATGGCTATTTAATCCTACTTTTATTTTAGAATTAGTAACTAAATTGATCTGGCTTGAGTCACATCGATAGGAAAATAAGGTTTTTCCACTATTCTGCTCTTGTTCTAAGAAATCTCTTATCTTTTCAATAATAACTTTATTTTCCATTCAATGCTTTACCTTATTCAGATTAATCCAGTGTAATATTATAATAAAGGTCTATTAATCTTTATTTAGGTTTTAACCGTTTTTTAAGATTTGTATTACTAATTATGTTTTAAATTATACTGCCCAACAAGAAGAAGTTTTTTATATCCATAAATAGAATAAAAATTAGAAAAAACATATTTACTTGAAAAAATGAATAAAAATGACTTTACGTTATGAAGAGGAAAAGGAAAAAAATCCAACATGTCACCAATGTAATAGTTTTAAACATTGTGCTATTGGCAGAGCGAATAATAAAAAAGATAACTGCCCAATGAAGATTTCTCCTGAAATTGAGAAAGAAGCTCTTGCATTGTACGAAAAAGATGATTTTGTAAAAAGATCAACAGGTATAGCTTCTATTATAGAAGCTAAGGGATATATAAAATGGCCGAGATTAAAAGATACAATTGAATATGCTAAAGGAATGGATTATAACATGTTAGGCTTAGCATTCTGTATAGGGTTACACGCTGAAACAGAACAAATTGCTAATATTTTAATTGATTATGGTTTTGAGGTCGTATCAGTTTGTTGTAAAACAGGTTGCGTCCCAAAAACAAAAGTAGGCGTCCCTGAGGATTACCTAACGATGCAATCTCGATCGAAATCAGTGACCTCAGCCGTGTTGATGAATTAATTGAAAAATTAGAAATTCATGTTGAGGTAAGCTAAATTATTGTAGGTAAAACTATTAAAACGATATCTAAGGTCTATTTTTTTTAATTTGGTACTTTTATAATAATTTCCAATTTTATTTCGAATAAATTTAAATAGTATATATGAGATAATAGATTGGAGAACTAATTCGAATAATTATTCAGATCGCAAATTATACGGAAAATTCGCTTATTGGAATCCCTTTACGAATAAAATAGAGTAAGATTATAAATATTATTTGAGATAATCTGACAAATTCAAATTAGGGCTTAACTTCATAATGAGAAATTTTTAAGGAGAGTATGGATTAATGATCGATCTAATCTTAGCTATTTTCATTCTTATTGGGGGGATTGTTCTCGTAATCTTTTCAAGTAAATACGCTGTAAAGCACTCAGCAATGCTCGCCACAGCTTTAGGAATATCGCCAATAATAATCGGAATAACCTTAGTTTCCATAGGCACGGATATTTCTGAAATATTTAATTCGATTATCTCTTGTTCTTTAGGGCACGGAGATATTGACGTAGGAGATTCTGTAGGCTCAGATCTTACCCAACTCACGTTGGTCTTCGGACTCTTGCCAATAGTTTGCGGCGCATTTCATATTCATAGAAGAGATATAATAATTCTAGGTTCTTGTGAAGTTTTATCTCTTATTATGATATTCTCAATTGTTGAGAAAGGATATATCACGAGACTAAACGCAATTTTTATGGTTTTCAGTCTAACTATTTATATTTGGTTGATTTACAGCACAAATAAAGATAATATACAACATAGAATAGAGCATTTAGAAATAACGCAGCCCAGTAAGAAAAAAAGATATCATCTTCTAATTGCTGTAATTGGCTTTGGTGGCGTGACTATTAGCGCATATGCTATAGTACAATCAGTAATTTTCATATCACAATCTATAAATGTTCACGAATATATTATTAGTTTCTTCATCCTTGCTATCGGCACATCCCTTCCAGAGCTTGTAGTTGATATTCACGCTCTCCGAGCTGGCCACCATGGTATCGCTATTGGAGATATAGTTGGTTCCTGTATTGTTGATTCTACACTATCTATTGGCATCGGTCAGGTCTTCTTCCCTCAAGCTGTTACGGCAGAATTAGCAGTACCAACAGTGTTATATACGCTTATCGTTAGTATTATTGTCATTATTACCGTAGCAGTAAGACAGAAAATCGACAAAAAAGCAGGAGTATTCTTCATTTTGCTCTATTTAAGTTCTTACTTTTTACTTTTTAATATCATGGTCTGATCCATAACAGTTGATTGAAGTAAGCTGATTCGGTAGTAGCTAAATTTTCTAAAACAATAATTTTCTCTAATTTTTTAAATTCTTTTTTAATTCTTTTACCGAATAGTTATTTAAATTTTGAAGTTTAACTTACACCTATATAGAGTAAAAAAATTTAGGTTATAAAAATGATTTCAATTCAAAAAGGGGAAGATTTGCTCTCAATTTCCTTAGGCACCATTTTAAATTATAGGAAAGACGAGCCCGAATTTCAAAAACTTGTTATCGATTGGAACAAGAAAATACTAATAGATATTGAAGATTTCTATCCACTTGAAATTATATTTCATCACAACGAAATTAAATTTAAAGTAAGCGATATCGATAAAAAAGTAGATCTTAAAGTGAAAATGAACATTTACACGCTTTTAGATTTAGCTTATGGAAGGATAAGCCCTGTAAAAGCTGTTTTTCAACGTAAAATAAGAATTAAGGGATTGTTGAAATTTAGAATTTTATTAAAATTTATGAACATTTTTCTAAAAAGCATGCAAATGGTTGCTTCAGATCCTAACAATAATTATTACGAATTAAATAAAGAGACAAGATAAAATGGGGAAAGAAAATATATGACTGAAACAAAGGAAAGAAACTTGTACGAGAAAATAAGTAGGGCAGATGTATTTAAAAAATTAGGGGAAATATTTGGAAGTAAGAATGTCACAGACAAATCTGTAGATTTATATCCTTACTCATACGATATGACCGAATGTGAACCTCACATGCCTGATTTCGTCGTTATTCCTGAAAATTCGGCTCAATTAATCGAACTAGTGAAATTTTGCGATCAGAATTCTATACCAATTGTACCTTACATATCGGGGAATAACGTTGGAGGTCTAACAATTCCAGAACAGGGGGGTATTGTCGTCGATTTCGGAAAGAAAATGAATAAGATTCTCCACATCAACGAAAATATGATGTATGCCCTCTTAGAACCGGGAGTTACCTTCGGAGAATTAAAGAAACATTTAGACGACAATTATCCAAATCTAAGATATAGTTACCCGTTCGCTCCACCTTACGCAGGAGCGGTTGGAAATGTAATTCTGAGTGGCATGAATAATCTCTCGTGCAAACTTGGTTCAATGGGGGATTCTATCAATGGACTAGAAGTTATCACCGCTGATGGCGAACTTATTCGAATTGGTTCTTGCTTTTATGGTAAGGATACCGCAGACGATGATTCTTGGTGGAGTAGATATCCGATGCCTGACTTAATGGGATTATTTATCAATTGGCAAGGAATGACGGGTTTAGTAACCAAATGCGCAGTGCAATTATGGCCGAATCCTCCCTTTAAAAAAACCTATCTTGGAATAGTTTTTGGCTTATCTGATATCGCACCGGTCATAAGAGAAGTTGGAAGGACTGAAATTGTAGACGACATTTCAGCAGTAAGCATTGAAGTTGTAAAAATGGCTGTAGAACTTCCAGAACCGGTAAAAATACCCGGTGAACCCGATTTTGCTGCACTTTTTTCTATTTCTGGTAAAACTGAAAGCCTTTTCAGAGCTAAGGAGGAGTATTTAAAGTTAACTATAGAAAATTTGAAGAAAAAAGGCATAAAAGTTCTTTTAGTTGATGCTGATGAGTTTACAAAGTTATTCAGCTTAAGAGTAAGATGTCATTTAGATCTACCAGCAGTAATTTTATCGTTAGTAGAATATTCAGGGTTAACATGGTTTGGATCCTATGCTCCAACTCATAAACTCGAGAATTTAATACCTAAAGTGAATGACTTGTTTATTAAATACAAAGTTCCTCCATTTATTTACATGAAAATAATGAAACATTCTCACTATGGAATTTTTCGCCCTATACTTAGATATAATAAATACAAAGATGAAGAAAAAATTCATAACCTACTAAACGAAATTGCTGACCTGTGTATCGCTGAGGGTTGTATTCCTTATAAGACGCCTGCTTGGATGACGGAAAAAATGCGTGAGATAATTAATCCAGGTTGGCTAAAATTATTCGATAAAATTAAAAATTGCATTGATCCAAATAACATATTTAATCCCGGAAGATGGAACACATGAATTATTATTAAGAATTTTTAAAAATTCTGTTAATTTATTCAAATAAAGGTATAATTAAATGATTGAAACAAATATAACAAAAATGTTCGGGATAAAACACCCGATTTTTAGTGCTCCAATGGGTCCTTTTTTTACCCGCGATTTAGCTCTGGCTGTTAGTGAAGCGGGAGGATTAGGAGTATTATCAAATGTTAATATAGCTGGTACAGATCCCGTTAAGGAACATAAAGCAAGCCTTGAATATTTGATTGAACATACAGATAAACCGTTCGGCCTTAATATTCTTACATCTCGGAATAATCCTGGAGTGAGACAAATGGTCAGATCATTACCAAGAATAGTCATGGCTAATGTTAAAATGCGAGATCAATGTAAATATTGGCTGACTTCTGCAGGTTCCTCAAAAGTTCTTGCAGAATCGAAAAGTTTTATAGAATTAAGAGAGAATTCAGAAGTCAAACACTTTCACGTGGCTCCAGCTGTATGGTTGGCCCAGAAATGTATAGCTTCAAAAGTGGATGGAATAGTGGTGACTGGTACTGAAGGTGGAGGGCATCAATCATATGAAAGAGTCAGTACACTTGTTCTACTACAACAGATTAACGAGAAATTTCCTGATTTGCCAAAGATTGCTTGTGGAGGTTTTGCTACTGGAGAGTCTTTAGCTGCGGCAATTTCGTTAGGTGCAGGAGCAGTAGCAATGGGATCAAGGTTTATAGCTTCTAAGCAGAGTGAATTTCATGAAAAATACAAAGCGTTAATTCCTCCTGGAAATCCACAAGATACAGGGCTATATACTGGATCGTTCGGTCCTATTCGTTTGTTTAAAAACAAATATGCGTTATCGCATCCTGCGCCCAGTAGTAAGGAAGAAATGATCGCTTACGAAAACTCTATATCTCCAGAACAAAGAGCAAAAGATATGGGTGCCTATGACAGAGTATACAATGGAGATATCGATACTGGAGCCGTTTTACTAGGTCAATCAATAGGAATTATTGATAGTATAGACGATGTCAATGATATCATTGAACGAACTATAAAAAACGCTGAAACTGCCATTAGAAGAAGTAGTTCCATGTTAAAATAAGACAAAAATAAAATAAAAAATAACCAATTTATTACTTTTTTTATAAATTGGGCAATTAAATTGTTTTTAAAAAAAAAAGAACTAATAATAGAGGACGATCATGCTTAATATAGAATTCCCGGATGATTTGATTTCGTTATCGTTGTATAATGTTTTCAATTCGAGGAAGGATGATAGGAAATTTATAAAACACGCGAAAGATTGGAATACAAAAATAGTTCTTCATATCGAGCCTTTCTACCCCGTGACAGTAATCTTCGACGGTAATAATATAAGGTTTGAAAGGAAAGAATATCCAGAACCAGATATGAAAGTTAAGATTCATATTAACACAATGCTTGATATCGCTAACGATAGGTTAAACCCTTTTTTTGCAATAGAAGAAGGGAAAATGGAAATTGAAGGCTTAGGTGAGGATAGTCAAAAGATTATGAGGTTTTATAATATTTTTGTTGTCTCTATGCAAATGGTGGCGCAAGAGCCTAACGTTAATTATTATGAAGTAAATAAGAATACCAGGTAATATACTCTAATGACAGCAACAAAACAGCGGAATGTATTTGAAAAAATTTCAAAAGATAATGTTTATTCTAAATTAGTTGAGATTTTTGGTAGCAATTATGTTACTGATAAAAATGTTGATCTGTACCCATATTCTCAAGATATGACTGAGAACAAACCCCACATGCCCGATTTTGTGGTTATCCCTGAAAATAAAGAACAATTAGTGGAACTCGTTAAGTTTTGTAACGAATACTCGATTCCAATAGTACCTTATACTACGGGAAATAATGTTGGAGGTCTTACAATCCCTGATTATGGTGGTATCGTTGTAGACTTTGGAAAAAAGATGAATAAAATCTTACACATAGATGACAACATGATGTACGCCCTCTTAGAACCCGGAGTTACCTTTGGACAACTCAAGAAACACTTAGATGAGAATTTTCCAAGTTTAAGATACAGCTTCCCAAACGCGCCGCCTTACTCAGGCGTAGTTGGGAACGCTTTATTAAGTGGTATGACAAATTTGGGAGCAAAAATCGGCTCAATGGGAGATAGCATTAATGGTCTTGAGGTTATAACCTTTGATGGGAGTGTAACTCGGATTGGGTCGTGCTTTTATGGTAAGGACACCGCAGATGATGATTCTTGGTGGAGTAGGTATCCGATGCCTGATCTTATGGGATTATTTGTGAATTTTCAAGGTATGACGGGTTTAGTAACCAAATGCGCCGTTCAATTATGGCCAAAAGAACCGATTGAAAAACCACAGCTCGTTGTCTTTTTTGGTTTAACAGATTTAGGACCGTTTTTGAGAGAGGTCGGAAGAGCAGATATTGTTAACGATGTTGCCGCATTTTCAGTAGAAGTTGCTAAAATGGAGGTTGGAATACCAGAACCCGTAAGATATCCTGGAGAGCCTCTTTACACTGCTGTAATGCCGATGTCTGCTAAAACTGAAAATCAAATGAATGCTAAGCTGGAAATTCTTAATAATATAATTGGAAAGTTAAATAAAGAAGGAACAGATATCCATTTAATTGATTACAACGAGTTTGCTAAGCTTTTTGGGTTAAAAGCTCTCAATATTTTCAATTTACCATCACAGATACTTTCCTTACACGAATATAGTGGCCTGACATGGTTTGGTGCTTATGCTCCTTCTCATAAATTTGAAGAATTAATTGAAAAAACAGATGCTTTATATCAGAAGCATGGGGTACCTCCGTTCAACTATCTTAAGATTATGAAAGGAGGTCATTATGGTATATTTAGACCAATATTTAGGTTTAAGAAATTTTCAGATCAAGAAAAGATTGTTAAGTTATTGGAAGAAATTGCTGATGTCTGCATAGACTTAGGGTGTATACCTTATAAAACTCCATCGTGGTTAACTGCGAAATTGCGTAAGAAAATTAACCCCGGATGGATTTCTCTTTTTGAAAAAATAAAACATTGTATGGATCCGAATAATATCTTTAATCCAGGAAGGTGGAATACATAAATGGTTGAAATTGATGAGAGTTTAATTGGAAAAGATGTTTTGGAAATGGCATTTGATCGCTGCATCAAGTGCAGTACATGTAAATATAGCTACAAGGACTTCGAAAAAATGTGTCCAAGTGGAGAAAAATTCCTATTCGAATCGTATTGGGCATCAGGCCGAATCAGAATAATTCGAGGTGTTATAAACGGCGATTTGGAGTGGACGGAGGATTTAATAGATCCCATATTTGCTTGTACAACTTGTGGTGCTTGTATGGACGCTTGTCAAGCACCCCACGCCGATTATATTGTTGAAATGATAGAAGCCCTAAGAGAATTAGCTGTAAAAAACATTGGACCTGCGGAGAACCAAAAATTCTTAGTTACTCGATGCGAAGACAGTTGCAATCCCTATGGCGATCCGAACTCAGATAACACAGAATTGAGAAAAGAGTACGACCTACCGGATAAAGCAGAATGGGTCTATTTTATAGGATGCACCTCAAACTACCGGCAGAAAAACCTAAGAGATTCTACTCTGAGGTTTTTGAAAAAAGCGGGTATTGATTTTACATTAATAGACGAACATTGTTGTACAAGCCCTATGATTAGAACTGGTCAATTGAGCATTGTTGATGAATATATGAAATATAACATAGATCAAATAAAAAAAGCTGGTGCGACTAAAGTATTCACCTCATGTGCAGGATGTTATAAGACTTTATCGAAAGATTTCGAGAGATTTGGAAACGGTTTAGATTTTGAAATCTACCATTCACTCGAATTAGTGAAGAACCTCTTAGACGAGAAAAAGATAAAATTTAAATCTGAATTTAATAAAACCGTTACTTACCACGATCCGTGTCATTTAGGAAGACATATGGGGGTCTATGAGTTACCACGAGAGATTTACAAAAAGATACCAGGATTAAATTTAGTAGAAATGAAGAGAAATCGAAATTTTGCGTGGTGTTGCGGTGCAGGAGGCGGAGTGAAGATTGGGTATCCTGATTGGGCGATAGAGATTTCTAAAGATCGCCTAGAAGAAGCACAAGAAACTGGAGCAACAGTTATAACATCAACGTGTCCATTTTGTAAGACAAATTTAGCTGACGCTACAGCACACTATAATTTCGATTTTGAAGTGTTAGATTTAATGGAAATACTAGATAAAATTGATATAGAATTTTTTAATTGATGTATTGATGTATCTCCAGTTGTAAGCTCCTCTTTTAAACCAAATCGCATCTCTGTTTCATTAATTCAAGTTTTTGATTAAATTGTTCTAAGGAGGCTCATATTGAATTATTATTCATATTAAAGGCAAAAACGTGCTCAAACTGCATGAATATTTAAATTATATCATAAAATATAGTATTATAACAAACTAATTTGTTAAATTATAAATATAGGTATTAAAAATGGGAAAAGGAACTGTTTTAAATATAATTTCTGGAATCATTGTTCTAGCAGCTACATTTTTATTAACTTGGTTTACAGTAGGTCCTGCGGGTGCTTCGGGAATTGGCTTAATTAAAAATCTTTCTGACTATTTTGTAAATGCAGATACTATAGCAGCATTATGGGGCGTTCCATCGTTTGTGCTTTATATTGTTGGAGGTTGTTATATTCTGTTTTTAGCATCAGGAGTAATAATGCTCTTAGGAATAAAGAGTCGTATCGCAACAATTATAGGTTCGTTGATGCCAATAGGAATGTGTGTTGCAATCCTTTTTGGGAGCATGGATATGCCAGCAGATATAATAAATTACGTTGGCGTATTTTTAGATACTGACGGAATAATTCCAGGTATAATACCCTACACTTTAGAACTTGGTCCATCAGGAGTTGTCAGTTTAGCTACAATTGCTCTTGGGACTTATGTGCTGTTAGGCGGTGGGGTTTTAGGGCTCGTTAGTGCCTTTTTGGATCGCGATTAAAAAATATATCTTTTTTTTATTTATTTGAATCTAATTAATTATCTAATGAAGGTTTTAATTACCCATTTAGAGAATAATCATTCAGAATAGTCCTTACTATTTGTTCCTATGTAATAGTTGCATATATATTTAAATTGAGTGAAGTTCTAATATACCCTAACACTTGATATGACATTATTTAACGTGAGAAAAGGATGAAATATAAAAG
>JAGXNS010000169.1 GCA_019894855.1 Promethearchaeota archaeon | reverse complement strand
TATATAATCTGATGGACTAATCCTCGTCTGTCGGTTTCTTCTAAAAGCTGTTGTATCTCACTTTTTGACACTTTGACTAAATTTTCGGATTTAAAAGGAACATCACGCAGTGATTTGCCAAAACCAATATGAATACATGTTTTAATTGGGTGATCGCAATTTGGCGTATCTGAATGTTTCCTTTGCGTTTCTCTACAATAACAATTAGAAATACCAGTAACCTTTGACCTGCTTAGAAGCGCTAAAATCTCTTGGGACGGAAGGAACTTAGTCTCGACATTAAAGTTTACACTCAATGGAATAACTTTACCGCCCCATCTACTCTTGAAGATGTACCGATTCACTATTTTAATCGTGTTGATGTTTAACTTAGCGTCAAGAAACCTAAAAACTTCGAGTATAAAATATTCAAATGCTCCAAAAACAAACGACAGAATTTTACCTATTATAGGCACCCTATCTAAAATAATATCGAATTTAGCATGAAAAGATCGATCTGGAAAAGTTACCATAAAATACGCTTCTCTTTGGTTAATTTATTTATTGCAAACTGATAATTTTTTAAACAAATAGTATTTTATTAAACTTATTCTAGATTATTTTTATTATATTTTTCAAATGTGATTAAACATGTCTGACGAAGTACGCTATTGTCCATATTGCGGTATTAAACTCAAACATCCATATTGGGAGCATATTCAATCAGAACACCCCGAACGATACACACAAAAAGAAACTTGGGTAAAACTTTATGAAGATTATAGAAATCTTGGAATGGAAGAAGAAATTTCGTTGACTGTTATCTCTGAACTGTTCAACGCAACAATAGATGAGATCAAATCTTTCTTGAAAAGCAAAAAAGCTTTTTAGGCTCGTTTTTTATTATTAGAACTAAAAGTATTCAATAATATTTATAAAATAAATAGAAAATAGGTAAAAATACATTAATTAGAAATTATTTATGTTAAAATTCTTCCTCGTCTTCTTCCAAAAGTCCAGATTGTTTTAATAAATCCTCAAC
>JAGXNS010000168.1 GCA_019894855.1 Promethearchaeota archaeon | reverse complement strand
CACATGACTTCTTTTAAGAATGTAAATCCATGATCAGCTGCTCTCAAAAAACGTTTATTTTTAAATTTCACCTTATATATTTTTGAAAAAAACCATAACATTCGAGCTTGACTAACAATCATTTTTGGACCATTTGATATTGATTTATTTTCAATATCATAGCTAAGATTATAGCCACCAAATTCATAATCTATCACATTTGGATACCAAAATGATATGATATTATCCTTTAGGATTTTCTCAAGACGAAATTTAATAATATTTATCCAATCTTTTGAATAATCGGAAATCATTTTTAAGAAATATTGTAGGATGATAAAAATTAATTCTTGATTAATATTTATTCTTTGACTCAAATCATTTAATAAATTATTTGTTATATTATTGCTATTTTTAGGTTACAATAAATTTTAATTAATATTTTTAATTACTAAATATACCCCTTTTGATTCTCTTTTTTATAAGGGAGGGTGGTCTAGCTTGGTATGATACATAATTTGTCATTCAGCCAAATTAGCCGAATCGGCTGGGGAAGGTTAAACATTTGTTTGGTCTACAGAAGCCGAGTGGTCGCGGGTTCGAATCCCGTCCCTCCCATTTTAGATGTTTATAATATTTCATTCTATTATCAAAAATTTTATCTAATAATTTTAAATTCTAAAATCATAAATCCATTGTTTTTCAGGTAATATTGAAATTTTTCTGCAAGTAAACACATTATAAAGAAGATTAAAAACTTTTCCAAAAATTCTAAAATTCCTATTTTTTTCATATATTTAAATAGGTATTTTAGGAAAATAAAAAGTCATATTTTTATATCTCAAGGCGGGAAAGTCTTGAATTTTAAGAGAAAGAAGAAAAATACATTCAAAGTTTCTCCATATGATTTTAAATATCACCTATTGAATCTATCTTATAAAGTTTACTTTTAAAAAATTTAGGATTATTTCTAAAAAGATAAACATAAAAAGGAAATGATATCGGAAATCGGAACGATTTCTGGAATAAAAATACTCAGTTAGTTTTAGGAGTAGTTAAAAACCAAAAAATAGCAAAAAAAAAAAAATAGC
>JAGXNS010000167.1 GCA_019894855.1 Promethearchaeota archaeon | reverse complement strand
CTCTCCGCCAGCTCTTCTCTGATATACTGAATTGCTTCTTGTCGCCGTGGCACTGTTGTCACATAGTGGCTGGCAGGGTATATGGCAGCCCGATTGAGTCCCTGCATGACCTTACCCGTAAGCGGATCGATCTCCTGTATGGATTCGACAGAATCTCCAAAGAATGTTAATCGAACCGACGAGTAATCTTCGTATGCCGGATAGATATCGACTACATCACCCCTGACCCTAAAAGATGAGCGGTGGAGGTCATAGTCACTCCTTTCATACTGTATCTCAACTAGCTTCTTGAGCACTTCCTCACGGCTTGTACAATCGCCCTTTTCCACATAGAGAAGCATGCCATGATAGGCCTCAGGAGAACCAAGTCCGTAAATACAAGATACGCTTGCTACGATGAGAACATCGTCCCTGTCGAAGAGTGATCTTGTGGCTGAGTGCCTCATCTTGTCAATTTGTTCGTTGATGGAAGCATCTTTCTGTATGTAGGTATCGGTTTGAGGCACATAAGCTTCAGGTTGATAATAATCGTAATAGCTAACAAAATACTCAACCGCGTTGTGTGGAAAAAGGTTCTTGAACTCGCCGTAAAGTTGTGCAGCGAGGGTTTTGTTGGGAGCGATTACGAGGGTTGGTTTTTGGACTCTCGCCACCACATTGGCAATAGTAAAGGTCTTTCCGGATCCCGTCACGCCAATCAAAACCTGGTGCTCGAGCCCTTCTTGCAGCCCTTCAAAAAGGGCATCGATAGCGTGGCCCTGATCACCTTCTGGTTCAAACGAAGAAACCAGGTTAAAAGGGTTGTTTCTGGCCAATTTGAGTCTTAACTCACCTCCCCTTTCAAAGCCTATACGGAAATTTTTTATTGAACTTTTACCTTAGGCTTCCTGCAAAGTAGTTCGCCTCCTTATGGTGCAATTCGTTCGTCATGCACAGAAAATAATAGAAGAAAGCGGAAAAATAAAAGCCTTCATTCGAGCCTCTCGATCCTTAATCGCCATGTTGTTCCCTCAGACCCGTCCTCAACAATAATACCCTTTTTGGACAATTCTTCCCTGATCCTGTCTGCCGTGGACCAATCC
>JAGXNS010000166.1 GCA_019894855.1 Promethearchaeota archaeon | reverse complement strand
TTGTATTTAATCTACATAGTAGCCACAATGTTTGCAAACGTATCTCGCACTAAACTTGTAGTGTTTGGAGATGCCATAGCAACAGCCAATAATATTCTGGCTTCTGAGTGGCTATTCCGTATCGGTTTTGTGAGCGATGTCCTCGCTGGTGTTTTTTTCCTTTTGGCGGCTTGGGCTTTATACGTGTTATTAAAACCAGTCAATAAAAACATCGCTTTGCTTTTCTTGTTATTAAACTTGGGCGGTGTCGCTGTAGAGTGTATTAATGCGCTCAATCTATTTGCTGCCCTTCAGTTTTTCAGTGGGGCTAATTACTTAAACGTATTTCAAACAGGTCAACTGCAAGCTATGGCAATGTCATTTCTCAATTCATACACAAATGGGTTTATGATTACTCAGATATTTTTTAGCACTTGGCTACTTCCTCTTGGTTACTTAGTTTACAAGTCGCACTTTCTTCCTAGACTTTTAGGCATTTTGCTCATTCTTGATTTCTTCGCCATTCTGAGTTGGTTTTTACAGTTTTTCCTTCTCCCCGACTACGGAATATTATCTTATCCAGGTCTCGCGATTAGCTTCATAGCGGAATTCTCAATCAGTTTGTGGCTTTTGATTAAGGCTGTCAAGAACTAGAAATAAAGAAACCAATAAAAAGTAAAAAGGAAGGGGACGAAAAGATGAGTAGATCAATCTGGATGAAGGCGATAATGCTGGCTATCGCAGGCGGATTAGCCTTTTGGGCAGCTACCATCGCAATTTCCCTGCTTCCCATCGCAGCGGAGTATAGAGCTGCGGAGTCAATTTCTAATATTCAAACGGTTTGGGTTGGTGGTTTGCTTGTTGGCATGATTATCGGATGCTGCCTTAGCATTTTCTTGCTTCGTTTTTTTGACAAGATTCCAACAAAGAATCCAATTCTAAAATCCGTGGTACTAAGCTTCATCGCCTTTGTAATTGCCATGATCCTGCTCGAAGCTCCCGCAAGTTTTAGGACGAGTGATGCCTTGTATTACTTGCTCATCGGCGTAATATTTAACGTACCAAGGTTTCTCTTTGTTGGAATAGTTATGGGCTATCTATACAAAAG
>JAGXNS010000165.1:295-1089 GCA_019894855.1 Promethearchaeota archaeon | reverse complement strand
AAGATAGCCTAAAAATAAAAGGGCATACAGTACACTTTGATGGCACTGAAGATCAAGGTAGAGATAGAAAAGCAACAAAATATCTTGTCCCTAGGGGAACAACGTTTAGCAAAGCTCTCAATCAAATAGATAGACAAGAAGGATTACATGAAGTAAAAGGACTACTAATGGATTCAATGAAAAATCGAACGATGATTGTTCGTTTTATCTCATTAGGACCACCAAACTCTGTATTCACAATTTTAGGATTGCAATGCACTGACTCTTGGTATGTTGCTCATGCAGAAGATTTACTCTATAGATCAGGATACAAAGTTTTTTGTCAAGCTGAGCCAAATAGAGAATTTTTGCGGGTTCTTCACTCTGCAGGAAAACTAGATAAAAACATGACTAGTATAGAGGATGATAAAAAAGCAATTTATGTAGATTTCATGGATAGTACAATTTATAGTGTTAATACTCAATATGCAGGCAACTCGGTTGGTTTTAAAAAACTAGCATTTCGGCTAGCGATAAGAAAAGCCAATTATGAAGGTTGGCTAGCCGAACATATGATGCTCATGGGAGTTTATGGACCGGGAGGACGTAAAACATACTTTTCAGGTGCATTTCCAAGTGCATGTGGAAAAACATCTACTGCAATGCTTCCAGGTGAAACCATACTAGGTGATGATATCGCATACATTAGAGATATCGGGTCAGTTGCAAGAGCTGTCAATGTTGAATCTGGAATATTTGGAATTATCAAAGATGTAAATCCTGAAGATGATGTATCAATCCATAAGGTATTAAAT
>JAGXNS010000165.1:0-285 GCA_019894855.1 Promethearchaeota archaeon | reverse complement strand
TTTTCTAATATTTTGGTAAAAGATGGCACCCCTTACTGGATAGGAATGGGAGAAGAAACTCCTAAAGATGGACTTAACTTTTCTGGAGAATGGTATCAAGGAAAAAAAGACTCAAATGGAAAAGAAATTCCTCTTGCGCACAAAAATGCACGTTATGCTGTAACACTTAAGGCGCTAAAAAATTGTGATCCTGAAATTGATAATCCAATGGGTGTAAAAGTTAGTGGAATAATGTACGGTGGAAGAGATGCAAAAGCGTATGTACCTGTTCAACAGAGTTTTAAT
>JAGXNS010000164.1 GCA_019894855.1 Promethearchaeota archaeon | reverse complement strand
CATAAACTATTCTTACATCCGCTCCTTCAGCTTTTGATTCAGATAATGATAGATTTGTAGCAGGGACGCGTATCATGTCACCAAATGTAGTAATGATTGTATTGTCTCGCTTACCAATTTCAATAGCTTTATCAATGTCTGCAGCAGGACATACACATACTGGACATCCTGGACCTGAGAGTATTTCAAGTTCTTTAGGTAGTAATGTTCTTAACCCATATTTCGATATAGTATGCTCGTGAGTACCGCAAACATGCATTAATTTGATCGGTTTATTTAGATCCTTAATAATTTTAGTTATTGCTTTAGTGATTTTTTTAGTAAATTCCTTGCTTCTTAAAATCTTTATTCCTGGAATATCCATATTATTATTCAATTTTTAGTATTAATTAGACTTTTAAATCAAAAATAATATAACACAGAGTAGTATATTAAATAATAGAATTAATTTTAAAATATTAAATTCAAATAAAAATATTCCTACTATAATAACTCGGTACGTCATAATGGACAGTAACCTAATATTAAAGGAAGATATTAAAGTAAAAATAATTTCTATTCTTGTAAAGCATGGTATTAAAAGAATTTTAGTTTTTGGATCACATGCTCGCAATGAAGCAACTCCAACAAGTGATTTAGATTTAATTGTAGATTTCCCTGAGGGAACTAGTTTGTTAGATCACGTTGGTATTGAGATTGAATTATCTGAAGCTTTGAATATGAAGATAGATCTATTATCTCGAAATGGTATAAGCCCTTATATTAAGAATCATGTATTAAAAGAAGCAATTGTGATTTATGAATGAATGATAAAAATCAGTCGATCTAAAAGAAGTATGGAATACTGCTAAGAAAGACATATCTATACTTAAAAGTGGAATTGAGAAAATATTAACAAAAAGTTAATTAACAAATCCGAGGAATTGCTTCTCCTAAGGGCATGTCAACAAATCTCGTTCCACCAACTATCGTGTTTAATAACACTGTTTTAGGATTAGTTTCTTCTACTATTCCAATAATCACTGCTTCCTTTCCAATTGCTGTCGTTCTTATCTTCCTAAGTATTTCTTCTGCTTTTTCACCATCAACTGAGAGTAATGCTCTTCCTTCGCAAGCAATCGCATATGGA
>JAGXNS010000163.1 GCA_019894855.1 Promethearchaeota archaeon | reverse complement strand
CCCTAAAGGGATTCTACTCTGATTAGCAACGATAGCAATACGAGTTAGCAACATTCTTTTATTGTTAAATGATTCTAGAATTGTAAGCTCGTCGTTAGAAAGACGTTCAAATTGATCGTGTTCTAGCAATTGATCTTTAAGAGTGTTTGCGAGATTTAACGTTTCAGAACTAATTTCTTGTTTCTTGACTTCGACATGTTTTAAGTCAACAAGGTCTTTTGCAACCGGTGACTTTTTAGATTGAGCCATTTGCTCTAGATAAGTGCGAATTTTTTCTTTATCGCCTAGTTCTTTTTTCAAATTCTTATCTTCTTTATCATTCTCCATAATAATACGATAAGGAATTTAATTATAAAAATTTATATTAAATTAATGAAAGAAGTCTTAGAGTTAAAAACCGGAGAAAAAATTTTCATTAGACATATTAATGAATTAGACATTGATGGAGTTTGGAACAATTTCAATGAAGTTGTTGAAGAAGGGATATACCTTCCTGTCTTATTCCCGGTTAAATCAAAATTTGAAAAACAATCATGGTATAAAAATATTCAAAAAGAAAGAGAAATCTGTATAGTGGCTGTTCATCCAAAATTGAAAGTTCCTTATAATATCCTTGGACAATGTGAAATATCAAGTTTAGACTGGGATGCCGCGACTCATGTCGGTAGTCTAGGTATAATTGTGCAAAAAAAATACCGCGATTTAGGAATTGGTTTTCATATCATTGATATGGCTATTCGAGAAGCTAAAGAATTAAACAATAAAGAAAAAATAATTTTAAGCTGCTTTTCAAATAACGAAAGAGCTCTCTTTCTATATAAGAAATTGGGTTTCAAGTTAATAGGTAGGAGAGAAAAACAATTCTATATGGACTCTAAATATTACGATGAAATGTTGATGGAATTATGCATTAATGATTATTTAATTAATAATCCTTGAATTTTTTAAAATACAAAAAATCATTTGTATACACAAATCCTTACAATTGAGGCTTCAAAAAACTGGATTTTGTTCACACCCATTTCTAAATGAAAAAGCCAGTAATCGCATTTGTTTGGCTTAATCTTAACAGAAAAAATTATTTTTTCTAAAAAGGCGTTTTATCATATCGCTTTTTTTTTGTAATAAAAAAAATTTATATATATCAAA
>JAGXNS010000162.1 GCA_019894855.1 Promethearchaeota archaeon | reverse complement strand
GAATTATTCTTACTTGTAAAATATTTCTTTGATCTTTATCGGGGTAAATACGGAATTGTAGACTTCCTTAAAGATAATAATATCGAGGCTTCTGAAATGTTAAGAGATCAGACCAAAATTACAATAAATAACATTTTATTAAAAAATCCTAAATATGGATTGGTAAAAGAATATGTTGGTACATTTGATTTAACCATTGCCCGAGAAAGAGAAGAAATTGATTTCTTTGCTTTAGGACATCCGTTAATTAACGATTTAATAGATTTTTGTAGGTCTAGTGCTATAGAGGGAACATTTACACATCTGAATTTGAAAAAAAGCGTTTTACCAAATCATCTAATATCTCATTTTTCAGCCGGAAAAGAATTCTATTTGTTCATATTTAATGTAAAATATCAAGGTTACATATTGGAGAATCAATATACTGCTGTAGTAGTAGATGACAAGGGAAATGAGATTCCCGGTTTGGGGGATTTTGTATTGGATATTAATAATTTTCAAGATCTTATCTTAATCGAAGATGAAATCTCCTACAAATCTCATCTAAACCTCAATTTCCTTGATCAACTTACTGAAAAAGCAAAAAACCTCGTAAAGTGGAAGACATCTCAATGGAAAAACGAAATTAAGGCCCTAAACGCCAAGATCTTTAACATTGAAACTAAGAAAAAAGAGAAAATATTTACATATAATAAGAGACTACTAACTTTTAAACTCGAATCGTTAAAGCAAAAATTAGAGAAAAAAGAAGGTAAGAAGCCAACAGAACGGCAATTATTAAATATTAAAAGTATAGAAGATAAACAAAGAAGACAAGATCGTTTGAATAAAATCGATAAATTAAAAGAAGAAATTCGTTTTCTCGAAAAGGATAAAGTAAAAGTTGAAAAGAAGCTGGATGATTTGGCTTTTGAATTCGACGATCGTAAGAAAGATATGAGTAAAAGAAACAGAGCAAAATATTATACTAATTTAAATGCTTGCGCAATTTTACGCGTAAAAGAATAACTCATTACTTTAAGATAAATTTATACCTCAAAAACCCATTCTCCATTTCGCATTATTGGTTCTGTGGTTTGATCATCTACCACTCCATCTACATTCATTTTTCCTGAGCCAATCATTAAATCAATATGAATGGTGCTTTTATT
>JAGXNS010000161.1 GCA_019894855.1 Promethearchaeota archaeon | reverse complement strand
ACCTAGACATCGCTTAGATTGGATGAATAAACCCAAGACATATAAAAAATATGATAATCCCATTTCGAAAATAAAACTCCCTGATCCAGAATTTAAAAAAGGAATTGATTTTTGGAAAGTTATATTAAACCGGCAATCGATAAGAAAATATGACAAAGGTCCCCTCTCTAAGGAAGAATTAAGTCTTTTATTATTTGGTATGACTGGATTAACACGGGCATTTCCACAGTTTGCCTTTAGAACCACACCTTCTGCTGGGGGATTATATCCAATAGAAACTTATTCAGTAATCAACGAAGTTGATGGAATTAAAAAAGGAATATATCATTATAATATACCTGAACATAGTATAGAATGTTTAAAAGAAGGCGATTTTAGAAAAGAGACAAGTGAAGGATGTTTAGGACAAGCAATGGCATATAATTCAGCAGTAAACTTCATATGGACTGCTATAATTGAACGTTCTCAATGGAAATATCTTCAGAGATGTTATAGATATATTTACTTAGACTGTGGCCACATAGGGCAGAATTTTTATTTGATCGCAGAAGCATTAGGGTTGGGAGCTTGTACCATTGGCGCAATCTTCGACGACGAGTTGAATAATCTATTAGATATTGATGGAATAAAGGAAACTGCAATCTATGTAGGAGTTGTAGGGAAAAGATTTAATACTAATTAAATTTTTATAGTACTTGTAATATTTCCTAACTGTTATGACAATGAATTTAGAAGAAAAGTTCAATAGAGTAAAAAAATCAAAAACTCCAGAAGATATTGATGATTTTTTAATTGAAATAGGTAGGAATCCTCGAATTGGCTATCTTCCGTTCATTGAATATTTTATGGAAAACTGCGATCCACCTCTTTTTCACAAAATAAAACTAAATCTAATATATGCCCTTGGTGAAGTAGGGAAACTGAAAAAAATTCCTGCTAAGTTCAGTAAATTTTTAATCAGTGAATATAATGGCTCAGATAGATGGGTGAGAGATGAAGTTATTAAATCTTTTGAAAAATTATCTTCCAATACTATACTAGATGATAGTGTAATTAAATTGTTAGGAATTGCATCAAATGAAGAATATCAACCAATTTCGATAAATGCACTTAAAATATTATCGAAGAGAATTCATAGCCTACCTAAAACAATAT
>JAGXNS010000160.1:726-1191 GCA_019894855.1 Promethearchaeota archaeon | reverse complement strand
TGTACACCATTAGTGGTTAAAAAAGAATGCTTGGGGTTCGTGTTCAACCGTGTATGGCATGCCGTAAAGAAGGAATGTTTAAAGATTTGGGCCGGAGGACATGCTGATATGGAAACGGTTGATACTGCATGGAAGATTTTTACAGGTATGGGTTTGGGACCATTCCGTTTAATGGACGGTGTTGGTTTGGATACGATATGCAATGTTGAGATGACATATTTTAATGAAAGTGGGAATCCAGATGATGAACCTCCTAAAGAATTAAAAGAAATGGTAGATAAAGGTTTACTTGGTAGAAAATCTGGTGAAGGTTTTTACTTTTGGGAAAAAAAAGTGTTATAAAAAAATAGAAAAAGATCCCTAACCATTGCAGGGTTGTCCCCAGATATCTATCGTTTATACATCTGGATCATCCATGCGGGATTTAAAGTTTTGTATCAATTACTTCCATCATCATTTCAATTG
>JAGXNS010000160.1:0-716 GCA_019894855.1 Promethearchaeota archaeon | reverse complement strand
AAACATCATAATCCTTTGCGATTTTCGCGCCACGATCAGCTATAAAATCAATGGTAAATTCATTCTCTATTTTAAATTTCTGTAATAACCTTACGCTATCAGCAGCAATTGAAATTACTTTGACATCTTTACCTTCAAATAGAGTTTTCTTTGCAGTTAATAACGTTAAATGTTTTTTGCAATGACTTCACCAATTTCCTCTGAAAAAGTCTATAAGAACTCCTTTGTGCGCTTTTAATAGGTGAATGAGATTAATATTATTGCCATCTATGTCGTCTATATCAAATACTGGAGCATCTGAACCAACTGACAAACCTTTCGGTCTTGTCGGTTCTTCGTCAGCCATATTGATATTTTATTCTTAACATTTAAATAATTTTTGAAAATAAAATAGAAATTAAAAAAGAAAAAGAATTTAATAAATTAAACTATAGCAGTCCAAGGTACGGGTAAAAATAGATCCAGATCAAGATATATAGCAGCGTACATAGTTTCAAATGAGATTTGTAGTGTTAGTGTATCACTGTTAAGTATTAAATATCCAACGTAAGTAGAATTCACTACTATTGTTAGGCTTTGATCAAGTGTTTGGGTAAAGGAATGAAATGCACTATAATACTGATTTGGAGCTCCCCCTAATTTTGTACCATTTGATAGATATAATCCCAATGAGAGATTTACATCATAAATGGCATAGATTCCATTATTAGTTATAT
>JAGXNS010000015.1 GCA_019894855.1 Promethearchaeota archaeon | reverse complement strand
ATTTTTCCCTACATAATTCTTTGTTTTTTATTTTTTTACGAATTTAAATCTCTTAAATAAGCCTTAAATTCTAAGATGTACTTTTTAATATCTTTTATTTTTTCTATTTTTAAATCTTTTCCTATAATTTTTTCAATTGCATCGTTCATCAATTGTAGATCCTTATAAGCCTTGAAATTATCGTAGGAAGTAGATTCGAAGTTGGATTGCCAAGGCTTTAATTTTGGCTTAGATTCTATTCCTCTTAACTCCCATCTAATTTCGTTTTTAAACGCTTTATTTAGCGGCTTTATGCTAAATTCATCCCACTTTTGAATAATCCAAGGTGCATACTTATGAAGTTTATCATAATCTAACTCTAAATCGTCTTTCCATTCAAATTGATGGTCCCAATTTGCGGTAGCGATAAGATTATTGTTTAATGTTTTTTCGATTGGGAAGAATCTCCAAGAATTTCTGTTGATTTTCTCACTATTAAAAGGAAAACCTTCAGCGTATTGAAAATAGTAACCCATTACCTTAAAATCCTTAGTATTTTTTGCACTTAAACTCAAATAGACCTCAATTTGAGCAATATCTATTTTAGTTTTAAAGAGTTCTTCTTGGAGTATTTTATATAGCACATTTTTAGCTTGGTTTGGATGACATTTTCCAGAAAAAACGGGAAAATAAGCGAAACAGTAAAAAACATTAGGTCCTTGAGTTTCTCCTTTATAAACCTCTACCCAATTTTCCAAAGGTTTGATAAAAGTATGAGAACGTAGGTAAATAAATATTAATACAATATCCACTACAGCAATGATAATAATTAGTGTAATAAAAAGGACTAGGAATACCTCTGCCACTCTAAAGATTATAGATAGTGATACAAAAATGAACAAACCTCCAGTAAGAAAGAAAAAAGTTATTAAAGAATTCAACGCTTCATGTTCTTTGTCTTTCTTTGAGTATAGTAAGCTTGGTGAGCTGTCAACAATTATTTTCTTGCTAAATTCATCAATGAAATCTTGAAAATTTACCTTTTTCCAATCTGAATCTGACATTTTATTCAGAAAAAAACTTCAATTTTATAGATTTAATTTAATCTCAATAAGGGGTACTTATTTTTATATTTTAGTAGGTATTTAAGGTCATGTTTTAATCGCTTTATCTTAAATTCAAGCAATAGGTAAATTAAAAAATCGTAGCTCTTTTGAAATTTTTAATTAATATATATCATTAATTCTCTTGAGCTATTTATGGTGGATTTTGAAGATTTTCTTAACTATCTCAAGTCTCAAGATTATTATTGTGGCCAAATATCTCACATCGAACATTTACCCGAATTAAAAGCTCGATTTGAAAATTTGGATAAACCTTTAAGAAGAAGGCTCGAAAGATGGTTAGATAATAAGGGTATTCGATTATGGAGACATCAAGCTGAAGCAGTGAACTCTATCAGGCAAGGAAACAACACTGTAATCGTTACTTCAACGGCATCTGGAAAATCTTTGTGTTACAATTTACCCGTATTGGATACGTTATTAAATGACGAGAAAACTACTGCTTTATATCTTTTCCCGACTAAAGCATTAGCCCGAGACCAATTCTTTCAACTAAAAGAAATTCTATCTGACACGAATATTAAGGAAAATAGAATTGGAGTTTACGATGGCGATACTAACCCAAATGAAAAGAGATATATCTTAGCTAATGCAAATATAATAATAACTAATCCATATGGCTTGCATTTCTATTTACCTTGGTTAAAACAAAAATGGCGTAGGGTGTGTAGTAACTTAAAATACATTGTATTGGATGAAATTCATGTTTATCGGGGAATTTTCGGCTCTAATTTTGCTTTATTATTAAGACGATTGAAAAGAATACTTGATCTATTTGATGTTAAACCAATTTGGATTTTATCAAGTGCTACTATAAGTAATGCGAAAGAATTCTGTGAAAAACTTATTGGCGAAGATTTTGTGGTTATAGATAAAGACGATTCTCCCTCTGGGGCTAAAAAGGTAATTTTATGGGATTTACCATACGATAAAGTTTCAAGTAAATATAGATCCGCTCATCAAGAAACAAAAAACTTGTTTATTTCACACCTGAAATATAAAAAAGGTATTCAAACGTTAACTTTTACCCTTTCAAGAAAAATGGCTGAACTTCAGGCTATTTGGACACGAAAAGCTTTGCCAACTTTAAAAAACAAAATATATAGCTATAGAGCCGGTATTAGTAAGAGTAAAAGGAGGGAAATAGAAGAAAAATTTAAGAGAAAAGAAATTCTAGGAATTAGTTCCACAAACGCTCTAGAACTGGGAATTGATATAGGTTCCTTAGATGCTACTATTAGCTCTGGCTTTCCAGGAACTATATCTAGCTTTAAACAGCAGATAGGTCGTTCAGGAAGAGGTTCAGATTTATCAATTTCGACTTTCATCCCAATGCAAAACCCATTAGATTTATTTTATGTTCATAATCACGATCAACTCTTCGGAAATATTCAAGAAAAAATTCTAATAACACTAAAGAACAAATATATTTTAAAAAATCACATGTGTTGCGCAGCTAAAGAGATACCAATAAGTAAAAACGAATACAAAAAGTTCGGTATTGAGGAAAAAAAGCTATTTGACGATTGCATCGAAGAATTAATCTCTGATTCTTTACTAATGGTGAGAAATGAAAAGTATTATTGGAAAGGAGGATTTTTCCCAAACGAGAAGTATGGATTAAGCGCTCTTTCTTCTAAGAGTTATAAAGTAATTCTTAGAGTAAATAATACTGAAACCCTCCTAACAGTGGAGGACGAAAGCTATGTTTTTCGAGATCTACATCCTGGAGCTGTCTATCTTTATGAAGCTGAAACTTATGTAGTTCAAGATCTAGACTTAGATGAAAGGGTAGTTTACTTATTACGATCTGATGTTGAATTTTATACCCAATCGCTTAAACATACGAATATATATCCACTTGAAAAACAGTTACAAGATAAAACGGGACAAGATAATATAATTGAAAAGTTCTTTGGAAAAGTAAAAGTTGAGCACGAGTACTATTCTTATAAAGTCATAGATACATTTTCTCAAGAAACTCTATCCCGTCATCCATTAGATAACATTCCTATTATCGAGTTTGAAACTCAAGCCGTTTGGTTTGGAATTCCGTTTGAATATCAAAAAGAGCTAGAATTGGAAGGATTCGATCTAGGGGGCACTATTCACGCTGTTGAACACGCTATGATAGCAATGGCTCCCGCGTTAGCTCAAATATCGAGATGGGATTTAGGTGGTGTCTCTATCGATTTCGATCCCGTGAAACAACAACCCATTATTTATGTTTACGATGCATTTAGAGGCGGTATAGGTATCTCCGAACAATTATATCTTCATTTAATAGATTTACTCCATTTAGCTTTGAAATTAATCGAATCGTGCAGCTGTAAAACTAATAATGGGTGCCCAGCATGTATCATGTCGCCCCGCTGCGGAAATCGAAATGAGCCCCTCGACAAAAAAGGAGCCCTTTTCCTACTAGAAAAATTGACAAGTATTAAAGCCACTTAAGTAATGTGTTCGTATCCTTTATTTTATTAAATTCATCCGTGCTAAAATAATGAATATCTTTAATTCTCTCAAGTGCTTTATGTACCTCTTGTAACTTATCTATATCCTCATTTTTATTATATAAGATAATTTTATCTAAAAAATCTTTATACATGTTATTTATTCCTAATAGAATTCCAAATAATTCTGGACTAATTAAAGCTACATTTTTTGTAACATAATTAGAGTTCTTATATTTTACCGAGATGGGCAACCTTTTAATTAATTCTAAATTGCTCCAATTTGTGCCAATTAAAATTAGAAACGAGTTGGGATAGTCAAGATACTTTTTAGCTTTTTGTGCAATGAGTTCCGAATTTATTTTTCTTCTCTTAAAAAATCCATTTGAAAAATCAATCAATAAATGTTGTTTCCCTTCTATTTTCCTTAATAATAATAAGATTTCTTCTCTCTCTTTTTTGTTATTTATATTCGAATACAGTTTTTTGATTTGTTTGTTAAAAAACGAAATAAGGGGTGTAGTTACAAACATGAAACCATCAATTCTGTGTTTAGAAGAAGAATACAATTCAACTTCGGAATAATAATTTAATGGGAAATTTTTATTGTTTATATAATAAGATAATAATAAGTTCATTACTGAATGAGTAATAACTCCTAAATTAGAAAACTTTCTGGGGATATACCCTAAATTTTTAATAACATCCGAAAGTTTCTTTCCATGGCGATTAAGAGCCTGAATAAAGCCACGATAATTAATTTCAACCTCCTCATAAGAAGGAGCCTCAGTTTCAGAAAAATCATAAATATCCTGTAATGACGGCTGTATTATATCTTTAAAAAAGTTAAGGAGTTCTTTATATGATTTATTATGATATATCTGCCAAAATTTATGTTTAAAATCAAGTGCGATATATAAGTCAGAAAGTTTATAACCTAATCTCCTTATCGCTTTGCGAAATCCGTTATATTCCTTATCAACTTGCTCTTTTAAAGGAGCTTGTTTATGACCTATATTGTATTTCTCCTTTAAATAAGGATATATTTCTTTAACAAATAAATCCATTAACTCTACAAAATCCATACCTTGATATATCAAATCTTTTTGAGGTTCCAAACCCGCTTTTTTAACAAATTCAGCCCAGATATTCCGCGCTATCCCTTCCAACTTTGAGACTTTTCTAACTCTATCAACAAACCCTCTATAGCCTAATCCTTTCCTTTCTAAATCACCTGCTCCTGGTGCTTCGCCCGTTTTCAACTTCAACTTACTTTTTACTTCAGGATATACATTTTCCTTAAAAAATTTCAATAGTTCATCGTAGTTCATACCAGTATATTTTTCTTCATGGTATGGTTTAAAACCCGCAGCTTTAGTCAAATCATTAACCCCTAATCCTAATTTTCTAATAGATGCCCTAAATCCTCTGTATCCTAAATTATCCATGTCATGAGCTTTAGGTACGTTTTCAAATTTAGGCAATATTACTTCATTGTAAAACTCCATAGCGATTTGTTTGTTTATAACCCAAGCCCACCGAGTCTTTAATTTAGATGTAACAATTTTTTTTCTTTTCAAAAATTCCAACTCATCATTAGTGAAGGAATTTGGGGAGACTATACAGACTTTGGTGGTATTATACAAATCCTCTATATCAGATATCGTAAATTTTTGTGTTAAATTATCCAACCAAAATTCAAAATATGCAGAGAACCTGTCAAATGCTGATATGTTATTCTTTTTATTGTTCTTTTCTATTGGGGGGAGTCCAAGTAAGCACCTACAAGTGCCTATATTTAAGATTCTATCATAATATCCTTTAACTTGGGATATTGGGATAAATTGCTTCTCCTCTATTTTTAACAATATTGTTTTCTCTTTAGATGATACCTCTAACCATCTATTCAGCACATTCCTCAATCCAGCAGAGGGGTTTAAGATTTTTTGTATATTGATAAATACTTCTGAATGAACCCGAAGATGTTTCAGTAACCTTTCAAATTGTAAAGTTATCTCATCTATGCCTCTCGCTATCGTCTTACATATTATGCTTGTATCATTCTTAAGATCTTTTAACTGCTTCTTGGTAATTTGTTTTAAATACGAATTGGTTATAGTATTCATGTAAGCAGAGATGATCTTAGCACCTCTTCCTATTGTAATGCAATAAACCCAGCTGTTAATAAAAGTACTAAATTCCTTCGGGAATTTCTCTTTAATAGTTGTAAGTAATGCCTTAGGAGGAAGACCACTTTTATCAAATAGGCATGCTAATGAGGCATCAACAACCTCTCCGATTCGTTCATCAACATATACTAAAGGAAGATGATGTTTTCTACATGTAGGATATTTTCCAAACCCTAAAAAGCCTAATTTAAGAGGTTTTACTCTTTTTATTGTTTCACAGCCCAATTGAGGACATATTGCAATCCTGTCTTCATTTGTGGTTTTCCGACTTACTTTAGTATGCTCTACCATTCCCTTAATCCCTCCTCCAAAGATTTATGTTTCCTAACAGTGCTTTTTTCAGCATGTTCTTCTGGAATTAATAAAGTTAGTTCATCATGTAATTGAACATAATTTACTCTCAGCTCCTCATAAAACCCTGAAGCCCAATTATTAAGTATTTTAAATGTTGTACACGCTTCTTGAGTAAGATTAGCAATGAATTTAAGAAACTTTGGGTGTAAGTGTATTTCTTGTTCTGATAACGCGTGAATGGTTGTAAAGAGTTTTTGTGTTACATATTTTAATTCCGTAAGTAGACTTTTCCTTATCTTATCATACGCTAGGTTAAATACTAGTCTTTCAAGTTCAATTTCATATGAAAAGCCATTTCCTCTAATATTAGCTAGTAATTTTATGAATTTTGAAGCTAATTGTTTAAGACTCCTTTCGGTTTCTTTGTACTTTTCATCTACTCTATCAGGATAGGTAGCAGTTTTAGGGCGAAACCTGTATTGTATCATAGCAGTTTTATAATTTAGGAATGTCCGGAGCTGTCGCGAAAGTTCTCTTATTTTATTTACGCCATGTATTTCATATAGGCTATATGGTATATCATCTGAATCGTATTCTATATATGGATTCTCGAAATTAAAGTTCATTTTTCTTTTCATTACCTTTTATTTTATTTCTTCATAAATTCTCTTTATTTAAATAAAAAAACTCTTTCCAAATTTTCAATAGCGATCAAACTTCATTTTACAGCGTAACCAATCCTAACTATATAAATGAAAAAAAGAAGAAATAACATAAGTATTAAAAATCCCCTAAATTCTATTAGAATTTCTTTAGTATTCTTTTATCACGATCCTTTGGATAAAGATGGCGCCCTTTTTCTATTCAGAAAACTCCTTAATATCAATCAAGAGAAAACCAATTAATCATATTATTCATTAAAGCGTATCCAATCCTAACTTTATAAATGAAAAAAAGAAGATAATACAAAAATACTAAAATTCTACTAAATTGTCTATTAGAATTCCTTCAGTATTATATTATAAATCATTAATACAATTTTTTTTAAAGGGAAAAAATATTATAAAAATATGATGAAAGATCTAGACATAAAGTGGACGGATCTTGTATCTCCTACGATGACTCCTGATGATTACCTAAGAGAATTCGGAGAAAAAATAAAGTATAACTATAAAGTTTACGAACCTAAAGCTGACACATTAAAAGAGATTAACGCGCTTTTAAAAAGTAGGAACGAACAGTTAAAGATAGTTGCTTTCGGTGCTGATTGGTGTCCAGATTGCCATAAAAATACACCACGCATGATTAAACTGATAAAACGGATGAAAACTAACAATGTCGAGCTTCGTATTTTGTATGGTATAATGGTTAATGCACTACATAAACCCGGAGAAACTCCATGGCATAAAACAAGGTCTCCCCCAGAAGCATCAAACCCTAAATTTGACTTAAAAGCAATTCCAACATTCTATTTCTTTAACAAAAATAACGAATATCTCGGCCAGATTATAGAACATCCCAAAGAAACAATGGAAGAAGATACTCTAGAAATATTGAAAGAAAAGCTATGAACAGAATAAGATAATATCCTAACTGTTCATTTCTTTTTTTTTTAAGGAATCAATATTTAAATTAGTAAATCGATATATAGTTTTTATGTCGAAATTAAATGTCAAGAAAGTCATAATTTTTAAACACGGAGTCTCTTATTACATTCTTGAAGGTAATGTTATAGGAACCGGTACCTTTGAGTTAGAGTTTAAAATTGACGAAATGGATGATGTGTTAAAATCGCTCTTTGTTTTAGATACAAGCGAAAAGGGTTATATTAGTTCGATTTCATACGATGCTGCTTTAGAAACCTCCCAACTTTTAAAATCAATAATGCTCAATATTCCTGATACAGGGTCTTTATCGTCACTAATCACGCAGATAAAAGGAGCAGATGTTAAGCTAACCGTTGCCGGGGGCAAAACTATAGTAGGGACGATCATTGGAATTGAAGAAATAGAAAAGATGAATAAGAATGAAAAAACAGTAGAAAAATTGCTAATTTTACTCCAAGAAAATGACGAAATTTCTAAATTCAATTTTTCTGACTTCAAATCTTTTGATATTCAAAATGAGGACATTAAAAAAGATCTTAAATTCTTTTTAGATACAGTTATATCGGGGAAGAAAAAAGACGCAAAAAAAATCAATATCCACTGCGAATCGGGAGGGGAAGATGAAGTTGAAAGGATCGTTTTTGTATATTATATCCGAGAAAGTCCAATTTGGAAAACGTCTTATCGCTTAATAATGAGCAAAGAACAAGCTCAAGAAGAAAAGTGTCTCCTTTCTGGATGGAGCCTTATAGAAAACACAACTAATCAAGATTGGGAGAATGTAGAGTTATCACTCGTAGCTGGAATGCCTGTTTCTTTTAAATACGAATTTTATCGCCCAATTTTTATACAACGTCCCATAATAAGACCTCTGAGAGTCTTAAGCGTAAAACCTACTGAAATAGAAGAAGGATTAAAAATGGAGGATTATAGAGAGTACGAAATGGACGCTCTAGAAGAAGTACCTAGAGCAATGAGTAAAAAAGCCAAAATGAGACGTTCGGGAATACCCCAACCCGCACCTGCCGGCGCTGTTGGATATGGGGGTATGATGGGTGTGATGTCAGATGATGCTTTGTTAGATAAGGTAAAATCCCAAACGCAAGTACAAACTAAAGATTTAGGAGAACTCTTTGAATACAATATCTCTAATCCAGTAACAATAAAAAGGAAACAATCAGCGTTAGTCCCAATTTTAACAGAGGTTATTAAAGCAAGGCGAGTGTTGTTGTACAACAAAAACGAATACGGCAAAAATCCAAACGCATGCCTTGAAATCACAAATAATACAAATCTAACTCTTGAAAGAGGACCTGTGACAATTATTTACGACGATAATTTAGCAGGCGAAGCAATAGTTCCATTTCTCAACAAAGAAGACACGCGCTTATTAAATTATGCTTTAGAGCAAGCAGTATTAATTAACCACGAAGTTAAAACCGAAAGCTTAAGCGTACATAAAATTACTATAGGAAGCGGCTATTCTTACGAATATTACTACACGAACATGATGACTACATACAAAATACAAAATAAAACTAGTGAAGAGAAGGAGTTCTATCTAGATCACCCTAAAACCCATGGTTATAATTTTATTGAAAAACCTATTGATCCCGAAGAAACACCTAATTATTGGCGTTTTAAAATTACTTTGAAGCCTAAAGATGCTATAACTTTTAAAATGAAAGAGCAAAGAGAGGATTACTCAAGCAACTACTTAAGAAATTGGTCTAGAGATGATATATTTAAGAGAGTTGGATTTTATGTTAAACAGAAATTTATTAATGAAAAGTTGGAAGCACAATTAAAAGAGATCGCAGAATTAATCCAAGATTTGAACCAAAAGAAGAAAAAACAATCTAAATTGGTCGAAGAGAGAAACCAAATGTCTGACGAACAATCAAGGCTAAGAGAAAATATCTCTGTATTAGGCGAAGATACCCAATCTATAACTCTGAAAGAGCGTTATATTAAAAAATTAGACGATCAGGAGAGCAGATTTGAGAAAATTTCTGTAGAAGCGAAAAAACTCAACAAGGAAATTGATTCATTGAACAAAACCATTGAAAATAAATTGAATAAACTGAAAACTTAATAAAAAGTTTTAAAACCCCATATTTTCTTTTTTATTACAGATATTATTTGTTTATAAACTCCATAAAAAAATAAATATTATATCAAAAATATAATCTAATGGTATTATTACGATAGGTGTAAAAAATGAGTATTGATGATCTTCAAGAACAAGTAAAAAAATTAATGGATGAAATGGATGGACTCGAAGAGGTTTGCGATACACTTCCACAGTGCCAAGAAGACGACGGGTGCCAAACTTGCGAAACTTACAAAAAAATTGATGTCCTTAATGGTAAAATCGCAGAATTAGAAGAAAAAATCGAATCTCTCATGAGCGAAGATGAAGAGGACGATTAATTCTTACATGGTTTAATTATTTTCTATTTATCTATTTTATTTTTTTTAAATTTAAGTCTTTTTTTAAGACCTATACAGATTTAGGACGATTCTCTCTTTAGTTTCGCTATAGATAAATTAATTCCCTCATCTAACATTACTTTTGGCAGAAATCCAAGTATTTTTATTGCTTTACTAGGGTTTGCGTAAAATTTGTTGACATCGTAAGATCGTGGCTTAGTAAATTCAACTGTGCTTTTACTTCGAGTTTTTTTAATAATTGTATCGGCTAATTGTTTTAATGATATTGGGACTCCTGTAGATATGTTGAAATCGTCAAAAAGATGAATATTCTTCTCTATTTCCTGAATACAGCACCAAATTCCTTGAATCGTATCATCAATATAAGTGAAATCGAAAATTTCCTCTCCTGTCCCGTTAATAACCAAATCTTCTTTGTTAAAAGCTTGTAAAATAAACTTTGGTATGACTCTATCTAAATGATCGTTTTTTCCGGTATAAACATTTGAAAATCTTAATACTCTTACTTTTAACCCATAATTTTCTGAGTAAACCTTACACAATTCCTCTCCTGATAGTTTAGAGACTCCATAGACGTTAATGGCTTTACGAGTTGACAATTCATTGACAGGTAAGATTGGAGACTCACCATATACTTCTCGAGAGGATCCAAATATCACCCAAGGATAATTATTATCTGTGTGTATCAGTCTTGCAGACTCGAGCACGTTAATCATCCCTCCAATATTTGTATTAACACATTCTAAGGGATTTTCATGTGCGATTTTCACTCTACTTACTGCTGCTAAATGAATAATGCCATTTATTCCTAATACTTTGGATTGTAAAGCTGAAAAATCTCGAACATCATCCAATGTGCTCTCTTTAATATCAAAAGGTATAACTTCAATACCCTTTTCTTCTAATAACCGCTTTAGAGCAGATCCGATGAAACCCGAGCTTCCAGTTATTAAAATTTTCATAGTAGTATTAAATAGCTTAGATATTAATTAAGACTTGTCATCTCTGTATATTTTATTGAATTAATTTAGATTTATTTTTTTTATTTTATTCACACAATAAACAAAATTAAAAAAAGAATTTGTATTTCTCTTAGTAAGACTATTTCTCTAGTTAATTTCAACAATATTCAATATAGGAGTTATAAAAATGGAAGAAAATAAAAAGAAAAAATATATGACTCAAGCTATAAATGACGAAATCCTCGAAAAGTTAAGTTTAAAAAACAGATATTCGTTTTTAAATACGAACTTAACAGCTATTTTGGAACCAAAGGAGTTTAATTTTTTAAAAAAAGCTCAAAAATTCTGCATGCGTTTCGAAAAGAAAAACGAGATTACGCACGGTCCTGACGAAGATGTTTACGATTGGATCCCCGCATTTGGAGCCGAAGGATACCTAACAAGATCTCACAATTTCGAGGTGATTGATGTTAATTACACCGATTATGGTCTAACCATGGAATTGATGAGGAATTTAGCCGTAGGTTTTTTTGACCCCCAGTTTTCAATGGCTGGTGGGGCAACTCAATTAGCCATTAATCCGCTCCTAGAACACCACGAAAACGTCCCTATCAGGTTAGAGGTACTAAAAAAATTCGTAACGGGAGAAACTCCTGGAGCTATTTTAATCACCGAACCAGAAAGGGGCTCGGACGCAGTACATATGTTAACCACATGCGACGCGCAAGACGACGGTAGTTTTCTTCTAAACGGCGAAAAAATTTTTAGCACTAACGCTCCTAAAGCAGGATACGTTGTTACTTACGCTACTGCAGAGCAGAACAACGGGAACACGATGGCTCAGTTCTTAATTGATACATCGTGGGAGGGTTGGAAGTGTGAACGAGTTTATATTCCTTATGTCCCAAAAGTGTGGTTAGGTAAAGAATGGTTTGATAACCTTAGAGTACCAAAGGATTACGTGTTAGGTGGCGTAGGAAAGGGGCGAGAACATCTTTTTGAAGGATTGGTTCCGGAAAGAATAGGGATAGCAATCGATTGTATCACCAAATCTTGGAACGCAATTGCTTACGCGGCTATATATGTAAATAACAGAAAGCAATTCGATCAAATGATTTTGAAATTTCAAGGGGTAGGTTTTACTTTAACTGACCTTTGGGCAAGATTAACTAACGTCACGCTCGGACTTTTAATGTTTTGTAAAAATTATGATAGCAAGATGGAAAAGTTTGGAGGGGAGCTTCCCAGAAACATTTCACAAGCCTTAGTAGCTTCTGCTAGTCAGTTCAAGTATCATGTTGCTAAACTTACAGAAGAGATTTGCTACGAATCTGCCAATCTAATGGGAGGCGCTGGACTATGCGACAACACTTTAATGACCGATCTGGTAAACATCTCTAGAATAGCGGAAATCATAGGTGGAAGCAGACAAATCCAAAATTATGTCATGTCAATGGCACTACGTCAAGTTTACAAGATGTCGGGCATCTAAAACATCCAATTTCTTCATCACTTTTTTTTTTTAATATTGATAAAAAAAAATTAAATAGCCTTCTCTTAATATAATAGAAAAGAGAATCAAAATTATAAGGCCCCTTTTTTTATTTACAAAGAAATATTTGAAAAAATTAAAATTATGCATATTATTTCTCCAATTAATAAGCGTTTTTACATTATCAGCTTCTTGAGTCTCTTCGAAAACTTTTTAGATATTACCAAACTCGTCTCGAATGGACAATTTTTCTTGAACTGGATTATAGAAATAAAGTTGTCAATTCCAACTAAAGATAAGATACCGTATTCCTCGAGCGATATTAATTCACTAATTCTTGAATTCCCTATTATAAATCTACTCTCTAATAATCTTATTATCTCTGAAAGGACATTAGAGCTAAGGTATGAAACAATAACTCTTCCCGTTTGAGTCAATAATGCGGATGAGATTACAAAAGAGGAAAAAGTATGAAGTTCCTTAAAGACTTCAATTAAATCCTTTTGAATTTCTTCTGAAACTAACTTCTTGCTCTCAATTATTTCATCGACATTTTTCTCAAAATTTTGATATATCGAAACTTCGCCATTAAAATTATCCGTTAAGTTTTTCACATCAAATTCGGATAGAAATTCGCTTTTAATTTCCCGTAACTGGTTTCTCAGCTCTACAAGGTTATCAGTTCTATCGCTAAAAAGAGCAAACATGAGTTCACTAGAATTGGCTTTTTCTACTTCAAAGATGAACCGAAATGGTCCAACCTCTATTTCAGATAATTCTTTTGTTTTCAAGGTTTGTTTAACAAATGAGAAAATTGCGCTTAAAAAGCTGCTTGTGAGTTTAATGTCAAAAATATCCTCATAAGTTTTATAAAAAAGTAGTTCGCCCGTTGATTTCATAATGAAGATATTTTTAATCATTGGAACTCAAAGAATGTTAGGTAAATACCTCTAAAATTAAGGTTTTATATTCTTTTAATAAAAGTTTAGATTTAAAAATTCTTGTATAAATCATTCTACTGATTCAAAACCGATAAAATTACGCTTTTTTTAACCGGAGCAGAAGCAGATAAGATTTATTGTTGTTGCTTTGATACAAATTAGACTAAAATCCATCAAATTTAGCCCATTCATCGTCATCATCGATTTCCTCATCATCTTCATAAAGTACTTCAGATTTTTCTGCTTTTACGCCTTCAACTGACTCATCTTCAAACTCGTCGATTTCGTCGTCGAAGCTTATGGCTTTATCTAAATCCACAGCTACTTCTCCTTCGCTTATTTGAATTTCTGGGATGGCTTCTTTCTTTAATTTCTTCTTTTCAACTAATTTGAGGTAATCGCCGTGAATTTTAATTGTAATAGGAGTTTCTTCTTGTAAAAGTCGTACTACTACTTCTTCGCTACTAGATGTATCGTGTGGCATACGCATAACTAAAGCCCTTGAACCTTCGAATACACCGCTTATTATTTCAACGGTATCACCCGATTCTAAATATTCGGTGACGCTTCTCGGCAGTAAAACGTGTTTTAACTCACCTAAATCAATATTTTGGACGATTCTTCCTTTTATATGGGGAATTCCTTGTACAGCAATTTGAACAGATCTTTTTTGAGGTGCTTCAAAAAATACATAACCGGGTAATAAAGGGGATACAAGCATTGCTCTAATATCGGGAACTACATCTAAAATTTTAAACCGGTAAAAAATTTGTCGTAATATGTTACTTTCTTGGTTTATCGTAGTTCTCACAGCAAAAAGAGTCGTAGAAGGCTCTTCACCCTCGAGATCATTGAGTTCTGAAGCTGCAAGATCAACATCTACTTTCAAATCTTCTTCTTTATTGTTTTCTGTCTGTCCCTCTTGGTCGACCATATTTTTACACGCTTTTTTCTTATTTGAATTATCAAAATTTAGAATGCTTTTATATTGATTTCTTAAAAAAATAGGATATCTTATAAAGGTATTTCTAAATTATAAAATTTTGTTTTTTAAGGAGATTTTAATTATGAGAGCAAGTTCCTCAAGGTTTAATCAACTTTATTGATATATTAATTACTAGAATGGTATGTTATTTATGTCTAATATCTCAGGAATTCTTCTGTTTCTTTCGAGCCAGGATATTTCTGCCCTAGTATATCTCCAAGTAATTTCGCATTTTCCTAGTTTACCTTCAACTGGTGTTTCCCAATCCCACGGAGATACTATAACTAGGTCCCCTTTTCTTACCCAAACGCGTTTTTTAATCTTACCACGAATTCTGCCTACTCGTTGTTTACCATCCGTACAAAATACGCCCATCCGTTCATTCCCATATATCTCAACGACTCTCGCAAACATTTCTCCTATCCTTCTATTCGGAAACTTAACGCGTGTGACCGGTGGTGGAACATATGGTCCTTTACCTCTCTTCACTTGCTTTCCTTTTTTTTTTGCCATGATTTTTTCCTTCAAACAATATTAGTATTTATCATCAGGTTTATAATCGCCTTTAATAAACACGATTTTTACAGGTTTTTCAGAATCGTTCCTAATATTATGCATTTCTTTTGGTTCCACCAAGAATACACTTCCTTCTAATCCATCGAATTCTTCGCCATCTACGATCAGAACACCATCCCCCTCAACGAAATAAAATGTTTCATCAAGTAAATTGTGCCCGTGAGCTTTTTCAGCCATTTTTTCACCAGGTTTTAATAGAATTAATCCCCAATCTATACTCGGTCCACGCATTAAATATTTAACACCAGATTCTCCTCCTCTAAAATGAAAATCTTTTTCGTTTACGCGTTTCATTTTTTACTAACAAACCTATATCTTATTTACTAAAAACAAATTATCTAAATTAAATTAAGTTAAAAATCTTATTAATTTAAATTCTAAGTAAGGTACTAAATGGTTTCTAATTTTAGATTTGCGAGCATACCTAACATAATTTTTGGAGCTGGAAAACTTCCTAAATTATACGATATTATCGCAAATTTCGGAAAAAATGTGTTGTTTGTTATTGGAGGATCATCACTTAAGGCCTCTGGAAAATGGGACGAAATAACAAACGAGATGCTCAGAAGAACCATTAATTTCTATTCAATATCTATCGCTGGAGAACCTACTCCAACCTTAATTGATGAGGCCGTTAAGAAATTTCGACAGAAAAATTTAGATTTAATCATTGGAATAGGGGGTGGTAGTGTTATTGATGCTGGAAAGGCAATCTCTGCGATGATTCTTAAAAACGATTCAATCAAGAAATACCTAGAGGGCGTTGGAGATAAGGTACACGATGGAAAAAAAATTCCATACATCGCCATTCCTACTACTTCAGGGACAGGTAGCGAAGCAACAAAAAACGCTGTTATAACTGAGGTTGGTCCTGAAGGATTTAAAAAATCTTTACGACACGATAATTTGATCCCGAATTATGCTCTAGTGGATCCTAAACTCGTTGTGTCCTGTCCCCCCTCAATTACTGCTGCTTGTGGGATGGATGCTTTCACACAACTGCTAGAAGCGTATGTCTCTCCTCGTTCAAGTCCTGTTACTGACGCGTTAGCCTATAGTGGAATCAAACAAATGAAGGAAAATATGATTTCCGTTTACAGCCATAAATCTTCAGACTTCAATGCAAGATCTGCCATGGCCTATGGTTCTTTAATCTCCGGTATCGTTCTTGCAAACGCAGGATTGGGAATTGTCCACGGTCTAGCATCTTCAATAGGTGGATTATTTAATATTCCTCACGGAACAGTATGCGGAACGCTGCTTGCTGAAAGCACAAAAATGAATGTGAAGAGATTAGAGCAAATTGGTAATGATGGTGAACATGGGTTAATGAAGTACGCAATAATAGGAGCATTAATCGTTGATAAAGGTTACGAGGTAAACATGGATGCGTCCTATTATTGTTCAGTACTTATTGAAACTCTCGAAAGATGGACCAAACAATTAAATCTGGACACATTAGGTAAATATGGAATTACACCTAAAGATGTCGAAAAGATCGTTAAAAAAACGGGATTAAAAAATAATCCAGTTAACCTCAATCCTGAAGATATTAAAGAGATAATAGTAAATAGGATATGATTTTCTTCTTTTTCAAAATCAAAATATAGTTTTTGTGTTAATCAAAAGAAAGAAACTTTTTCTGGCGAAGAAATATAGTATTGACACCAATTTTTCTCGCTTTTCTGCGTAAATCAGCATCATTAGATGCTAAATAGACTCTCTTCTCTTTTTCTTTTAGTTCTTTGCAATTTCTCACCAAAAAATCATCAGTAGTTTCCTCATTTGATTTTGTGAGATGGTTGTAAACAAAATTATATTTTTCATTATTACTCTCTAAATATGAAAGGCCAGACTTTAGATTCATAATAAACTTTGTAGCATTTGGTTCTCGAAGCCTTTTCGCTTCTAATTCATCTAAAATTTGCTTAAAAAGAATGAAAACAGTGCGCCCTTCTAAATTACTCTCTATATCATATAGATAATTAATTTTAAACTGAAATGGAAGTAATATGAAGTTCGCATCTATTACGACAAGATTTTCTAACATTATTTCATAAATATGTTAAAAAATTAATAACTTTGACGGTCTAATATTTTTGTTGTCAATAATTCAAAAGCCTTAAGGACATTTTCTCCAGATTTACTTGAAACCTTAAGATAATCAAAAAGATTGAAAGCATCTTGAAAATCTGAAGCATAGCCATCGGTTACCATGATCTCTTCAGTTAGATCGTTTTTTGTTCCCAAAAAAAGAATAGGCAAATCTGGATCACCCCTACGGCAAAGAGTTACCCACTCTTCTAGTTTTTCTAAAGTCATCGGACGAGTTAAATCAAAAAGTAGTAAAGCTCCTTTCGCCCCTAACACATAACTCTCTAACAGAAATCTAAACCTCTGCTGACCTCCAAAATCCCATAATTGAAGTGTACAGTGTTTACTATCGATATTTACCTCTTTAAGAAAGAATTCTACGCCGATTGTCATCCTCGTTTCAGCACTAAACTTACCTTCTACATAACGATGAAGAAGTGTGGTTTTTCCTACTCCTCCTTCTCCTGCAGTAAGTATTTTTAAGATAAACTTTTTCATATTTCTAGTTTCTCGTTTTCTTAATTGTGGGTGCTATATTAAATGAAATTTTAGAGGTTATGATTATAAAAATTGCTAATTTTTCCTATTAAAAGTTTAAAAATGTGGTTTAATATTTAATAAAAATTTTCATTTTTTATCTTTTTGATTTAGGTAAATTAAATTCCTATTTTTTATTTTAAGGTTTAATTATCTTCTTTACTAATTTTAGTACCTAACATGAATAATTATATTAATAATAAAATTTCTTCCATTAAATAAAGTCCGAAAGGCAATATACAATTAATATTTAATTTATTATTGCTTATTGTTGATCAAGATAATCATTAATTATAGCTTAAATAAATGTGTTAGAAATGAAAAAGAAAATACCTACTGAAGAAGAGTTAAACGAACTAGGAGTTAAATCCTGGGGCATATGGGAAAAAGAGAAAAGCGTTTTTGATTGGTCTTACAGCGATACTGAAACCTGTTATATTCTAGAAGGAGAAATAGAAGTTACTGATAATTCTACTGGCGAAAAACTCGAATTTAAGAAGGGAGATTTAGTTCAATTCCCTAAAGGATTAGAATGTGTTTGGAACGTCAAAAAACCAGTAAGAAAATACTATAATTTCGGAGATTTGAAAATTTAACAGGATTTTACTATTTTTTTTTTATTTTTAATTGTTTCTTTTCAATACACAAATCATTAAATAATCAGTTGATGAAATATTAGTTTAGAGATCTATTCTCATAATATTTTTTATTAGGTTGACAAGTCGATATCAACTAATAGAATTTAACCTTGTATATATGAAACATATAGCTGACCTCGGAAGAAAGCATTTCCTCTTGGATGAGAACATTAATCAATTTTTCAACAGTATACCTATTCCATCATATGTATGGCAGAAAACTAAAAACGATTTTATATTGATTGATTATAACAATGCAGCTTTAAAAGTTACCAACGGGAAGATTAAGGATCTACTTCACGAAAAAGCTTCTGTAATACATGAGGATCGCCCTGACATTATAGAAGCAATAAATAAATGTTTTCGTGAGAAAAAAAGCATTTCAGAAAAATTTGAGTATCTTATGAAAACGACGGGAGAAAAAGTATTCATTTCCCTAAAAATATACCACCTCCCTCCTGATCTAATAATTGTTCATATAAAAGATGTAACTCAATGGAAATTAGCAGAGGAAAAACTTAAAAACTCTGAAGAGAAGTATAAACTGTTATTTGAAAAGGCTCCAATTCCTATTGCGATTACTGATTTTAAAGGGGTTATTATTGATTGTAATAAAGCTTGTGAGCAACAGTTTGGTTATATTAAAAAAGAAATCCTCCGAAAAAACTACTTAGATTTAGGAATATATTCTCCGGATTTAATTCCAAAACTTAAGGAAAGAATATCTCAATTAACGCAAGGCGAAGCAATCAAACCTGTCGAATTAGAATTAACTAAAAAGGATGGGACTAAATCGTGGATTACTAATCAAATGTCTTTAGTTAATGTTGGGGGGGAGATTTTGATACAATCTTTTATAATGGATATCACGGAGCGAAGAAATTTCGAAAAAAAAATTCAGCGTAAACTTGAGAACGAAACATTTATTTCCACGATTTCATCGAGTCTTATCCGTACTGTAGACATTGATAGAGCAGTAAACAAGTCACTCCTCGAAATGGGGGTTTATATTGGGGCTACACGCGCTTATATATTACTATTTAACGAAGGAGATTCGCTCGAATTTTACATTCAAGAGTGGTGCGTTGAGGGGGTTGATCCACAATTGATTAACTTAACAACTATAAGTAAAAATAGATTTCCTTGGATATTTGATATAGGGAGCCTAAATGAAATGATACTCGTTAGGAACTTATCAGAAATCCCAAAAGAAGCAACCAAAACTAGGGAAGAATTAATAAAGTTGAATATAAAGTCATTACTTGCTTTTCCAATTACAATAAACAAAGAATCCTATGGATACATTGGATTCGACAATATTACTAACATAAGTGAATGGGAAGAAGATGATTTTGACATTTTTAAAACGACATCTGAGATTATTGGTAATGCTTTAGAACGCAAATGGTCAGAAGAAACTTTAAAAGGAAGTCATCAATTGCTTGCTGGCGTTATTTCTTCCATAACTGAAGTAATTTATCTTGTGGATAATAATTTTAATGTCGTTTGGGCTAACAATGTGGCAAAACAAATGTTTGGTTTACGAATAATAGAACAAAAATGTTATAGAGTATTTTCACATAGGGGTAAACCATGTAGAGAATGTCTAGCTGTTGAAACATTTGAAGATGGAAAAATACACGAAAAAGAGAAAATCTTGACAAATATAGATGGGAAAAAGAAAACTTACTGGAGCACATCAAGCGTAGCAGGTTTTAACATCGAGGGAGAAAGAGAGTTAGCCGTTTTGATACTTCGAGACATTTCAGAAAACAAAAAGATGGAAAAATCATTAAATGAATCTGAAAATAACTTAATGTTATTGAATAAAAATCTGATGGAAAAAGTAGAAGAAAGAACCAAAGAATTAAAAATGTCTGAAGAGATATACAAGAAAATATTAAACGATTTAGACGTTGGATTTTACAAAGGTGAATTCAAGGGTAAATTATTAATGCATAATTCTGCTTTCAACACACTCTTAGGATTAGATGCATCAAAGTCTTTAATTGGATTTCAATCGTCTCAATTTTTCAATGATTTAAACGTACAAGAGCGTTATTTTAATGAATTATTGGAGAACGGTTATATTACCAATTTTAAAGCACAAATCAAGAATCCTAAAGGGGAGAATATAGTGGTTTATTTAAATTCTCACTTGATAAGGGATCATGAAGGTAACCCTAAAGAGGTAGAAGGGATTATGGTTAAAATTATAAAAGAAGCCTAATTGTATAGGAAATAATCTAAGAATACCTTTTTTTATCTCTATATTCTTTAACTGATACCTTTCTTCCTTCCAATCTATCGTTATTTATTAAAGTGTCTTCGATTGCTTTAATTTCCGCTCTTGTTTTAATCTCAAAGTTTTTCAGCTGTTCGAGGATTTCCTTTTCTCCGAGCCCTTTATTATAAAAAATCTTGAATTTTTTAATTACTTTCTCGTTATAAAAAGTATAGTGTCCGTTATAAAAAGTTATCAGCGAATCCTTCTTATTTTGATCTTTTGATAACTTGTACATTTTTTCTTGTATTTGAGATAATGGACGTTTGAGGCTCCTCGCAACACTCTTATCTTCAATTACATTGATATTACTTAAAAATTTATTCAATTTCTTAGAAAACATTAAAGTGGGAACATAGGAAATACCAAATAAGATTATAGTAATAATTGTAATAATTATAGCTACGATTTGTTCGAAGAAAAATATGATTATGATCACAACGATAAGAAAAATGAACCATTTTCTTCCAATAGTCTTTAATGCTTTTACAAATTTTCCGGGCATATAAATTTTCAACTTAGAGTTAATCTACTCTTATTATATCTTATACAGTAAGCTTTAAAAACATTATTTATAAGAAAATAACAAAATCCGTGATAATCATTAACCACATTTACGATTCCGGGTTCGGATGGTACCGGGTACTATCCTGTATTACCATGACCGTAGCCGAAGCTACAGTTTGCAAGTTCCCATAGATTTTCAACTACAGTACTATCTGCAACGCAAAACAGTTTAACTTCCGGCGTTGTAGCTAATTGCTACGAGATTATGTGGTTAAAACTATCACCAACAACCATTTTATAACTTTGGCTATATTATCGTAAAATGCTTCATTTATATGGTTGTAAGTAATTGGAATAGTACGAGCTAGTAATTAAACTTTTTCATAATAAACCGTTAAACTTAAAAGGCTTTGTATTGAGTTGTTAATTTTCTCCCTATCTCTTAAGATTCTTGTTATATTTATTCAATCGGACTAACATAATCAGCGATGAGACACTTACCAATCCTACGATTAATATAGAAGCAATAATTAGCACTGCATCCGTAAATGGCTTTTGTATTACGAAATTAAATTCATCACTGAATAAGAGGCTAGTTTTATTTAAATAATCTCTAGCAACAATAATATATGAATATGATCCCGGTTCTTCTTTGTTTAGAATAAGATCAAATCGTTCATTATTTTCGTTAATTTCGTTCCTAAGGCGATAGGTTGAATAATCATTGAAATTGGATTCAGAAATAATGATAAAGATGCTCTCAATTCCTGAATGATTATCTTTGGTGAGTATAGAAATCTCTATATTATCTGATACTGTTGGGGCAAGAGGACTGTGATGAGCATCAAGAATAATCGGGTTATCAGTATCCGGTAAAGTGGTAAAATTATGATAAGAAGGGATTACGTTGTGTCCCGTAATTATTACACTATAATTCTCATGAGCTCCTAGAGGTAACCTGAAATCAACATGACCGTTTATATCAGCGTATATTGTTCGGTATTTTCCGTTTGAACCCTTCAAATGAATTCTTGCTCTTGAGATAATTCTTCCCAGATCGTCTTTAACTTGAAATGAAACGCATTGTCCTTCGTATAAATCCTCATTAAAATAATTAGATACCTTCTTAGGTATCTTGGTGTATACATCTAATTCGGGATCACCTAATAAATTGTAAGTTAATAAATTCTTGCGTTGGTATTCATAAATCATAGAAGCAGCTCCTCTTTCGAAATAATCGCTATTCATATAGGATACCTTAGAATCATACAAAGCTCTTCCTTGTTGAAATTTTTTTTCTTCGAAAAATGTTTCCCAAAATAATTTAGCATTGCCCCTGTTAAGTTTTTCTAAATAATCATCATCCTGAAGATACCAAGTTACGCGAAGCCCACCAATAAATCCGATTGCTCCAGAGTCAGCTTCGTTAATAAGAATTTCTCCTATGCTATTGTCTCCCTTATCGTACGAGGATGTTGTACAAACATCGGAATAAAACAAAGAGGACATGTTAAAATTGCTACTCGACGAAGCATCACCGTTATTGTAATAGTTGTAAGGAAAGGGCAGAAAACTGGCATCTTTAATCTGAGTTGGATCCCCATGTCCAGCAATTATCACTGTAGAATAGCCGGAATTAAATTCATTACGAAAACTTGTTACAGTAAGTGCATCAAGAGAATTTGGCGTTGGTGGAGTACTGGGCGAAAAATCAGTGGTAGTTTTTGTTAAATGGGTAAACTTACTTTCTGAAATTACGTAATTTTGCCAAATGTATTCTGTAAGACGAGCTTCATCTTCATCAGTAATTACTTCATTAGGGTCAGAATTATCTTGGTAATAGCTTGAAACTCCTCCCGCTAATAACATTCTGTTCATCCAGTTTCCAATAAAAGGATCAGTTTCGTATTTCAATGTTTTATTTACCATCACAGAGAGTTCAAACGCGTTATCAGCTGGGAATCTACCAACATACACTTCTGGGATCCATGAAATCTCGTCGTGATCTCCCGTATAAATAGGAGATTCGCCCCAAATGTTATTATTATTACTATCCCAAGATCCTGTTAAATCTGCATAATAATAATCAGTGGGTTTGTCATAATTGTCCCAAGTTGAATATTCTGATTCTCCACCCACTACAACAACATCTGGGTTATATACTTCTCTAATAGGTATTAAGTTTTCTTCTGCGTCACCCGCTAGAAGAACCCACTGAATATTCTCCTTCTCGTAATAATCTTTTATCATATTTCTGATCCGTTCTGCCTTATCCCTTCCCTCATATTCCGTATAGTTATATAATATGATGGTTTTGACACCTTTCTCGTTTTTCCAATTCATCAAAGGCGTAACAGAATCCACAAAGCTCGAATCGTTTACGATTATTAACATTTCTATTTTTTGATTAATCCACGCGTCGTTTAATGCCTCATAATCGATTTTTGGTAATGTCAAATTTCCTACACTAAGATGAGAGTCTGACGAGCTTAAATTTTCTATTATATCCTTTTCATTAGTGTATTGACCTTCAAAATCCATCCAGAGTGTAATTACTGGAATGATAAGCACTAATACAATTGAAAAAACAACTAGTTTATGTAACCCACGCTTTCCCATGGAAAATCAAAATAATAGAAAGTGACTTACTATATAATTATATTCAGAATAAAAAATATATTTACACATATTATAAATAATTAAAAATAAGTATACGATTAAAAAGGTAAAACTCAACTATTTATTATGCCACTTAGATTTAACACATGTCCTTATTGTAATCAAAGGATAGTGTTTAAGATAGATGAAAAAGATGTAAATACCTCTCAGTATCCTGCTCCAGTTTATATTCATCATACGAGTGATTCTTGTGGAAAAACATCAACTTTTTATGTCGATAGTCTTTTGCGAGTGTCTTACAAAGAGTTAGAGAAGAAACCTGGTGGAACAAAAACATTAAAAACAATAGATTAACATCTCTCCCTAAGTCTTTATGAAAATTATTTGCAATTACGATTAATTATTTTTTTTCTCAAAAGAATTAATAAAATTAAGAAATAATTAGTAATAAATAATTAGAATAAAAAACTAAATCTATTATGGTTTATCAATTAGAAGATGTAAAAGGCATCGGTTCTGAAATGGCTAAAAAATTAAAAGAAGCAGGCATTAAGTCTGTTGAAATTTTAGCCTCGTCTAAGCCAGACAATATTGTGAAACTAAAAATCAAAGGTATTGGCAATGCAACGGCATTGAGATTTATAAAAAGCGCAGGATCATTAATGAAGGAGAAATCATCAGAAGTAGAAACTCCAAAATTGGAAGTAATAGAGAAAACCACCAAAAAAGCAAAAACAACAAAAAAGGTAAAGCCAGGAAAAAGCACCAACCTTAAAGAACTAATAAAACAACAAGCAGAATGCAATATTGGACTAGTGGGCCATGTAGATCATGGAATGAATTAGTCGTTTCGACAATTCCTATAAAGACCACACTAGTCAAAGCTTTAACGGGTGATTGGACTGATAGACACTCTGAAGAACAAGAACGGGGAATTTCAATTAAATTGGGCTATTCTAACGCAACAATTTTGTATTGTCCTGAGTGCGACGAATATTTAACGTACTATATGGCAGAAGCTGCTAGAAAAAAAGGACAACCTAGATATAATTGTCCAAACTGTTCAAAAACCTTAGAATTTAAAAGAAACATCTCTTTTGTTGATGCTCCAGGTCACGAAATTTTAATGGCTACAATGTTGAGTGGTGCTTCTTTAATGAATGGTGCTTGTTTGTTAATTTCAGCTGATGAGACATGTCCTCAGCCACAAACTAGAGAACATTTAGGAGCGTTGAAAATTGCTAGTATAGAGAACATTATAATTATACAAAATAAAATTGACGCTGTTTCAAAAGAACAAGCTTTAGAAAATTATAAACAGATTAAAGAATTTGTGAAGGGCACTATCGCTCAAAATGCTCCTATTATTCCCGTTTCTGCCGTGTTTGGAGCAAATCTTAATTTAATAGTTCGCGCGTTTGAAGAAATAATTAAAACACCAAAAATTCAAGAGGACGAGGAATTCCAATTTTTAGTTGCTCGTTCATTTGATATAAATCGTCCCGGTACGCAAATTAACGATTTAAACGGTGGTGTAATTGGTGGATCGGTTTTAAAAGGAAAGGTTCAAGTTGGGGAAGTAATTGAGATAAGACCGGGATTACGAGTAAAAAATAAATATCAACCACTCAAGACCAAAATAGCTAGCATAAGTCAAGGATCTAATTTTTTAGAAGAAGCCAAGCCAGGAGGGCTAATTGGATTAGGGACCATGTTAGATCCTGCTTTGACGAGGGGAGATTCTCTAATAGGACACCTAGTTGGTAGGCCTGACACATTGCCTGAAATACTTTCTGAAGTCGAAGTACAAGTAAACCTTTTGGAAAGAGTGCTGGGATCGGAAGTACAGATGAAAGTTCAACAGTTAAAACACAACGAGAAGTTATTACTAGTCGTTGGAACTGAAAAAACAGCTGGAACTGTTATAAAAATCTTAAAAAATTCCTATATTCTTAGTTTAAATCCACCAATTTGTGCTCCATTGAATTCAATTTTTGCGATTTCAAGAATTATAAATCGGCGTTATCGTTTAATAGGTTATGGTAAAGAGGTAAACTAAAGAACCAATAACTTATTCTAATGATTTTTATTGCGAATATGAAAGAAAAATTTCTCTGATTTTCCCTTTTACTAATTTTAATGATGTATCTGCTTTATCAAAAATGTTTTGTAGAGTATTAATTACATCTGAATCACTATTAGAATTAATATCTTTAGAAATTTTTTGTCTCGTTTCGTATAGGATTAAAGTATCTCCAATTTTTGCTAAATAATGAAGTATTATTTCGATTTTGATTTCTTTAGATAAATCTGTCTCATCCTTAATCTCTTTAAATTCATAAAACACTTGATCCATAATTCTCTTGTCAAGAAAATTCAAGAAATTTTCAATGTTGTCGATGAAAATTACTATCAATTTTTTTAAGATCTCTTCATGTTGTTAAAATATAAAAGTAAACCTAATAGTATTAAAATACTGCTAATTCCCCCAAATATTAGAATCCAAAGTGGAAAATGAATAACATCCGTAATTAAATAATTCACTTCTCTAAAAGTATTAATTTGAAATTCCGTAATTAATACAGTGCCTTGATAGACTTTAACAGTATAATTCCCATTAGGGACATTTTCGATCAAAATCTCCCCATTTTCATCTGAATAAGCATAAGCCATTGGTTGGGTAAAATCGTTCGACATATATGTACCATAATTTTTTCCATAATACTTTAATTCAATCCTATATCCAACTAAGGGCATCCGAATACTATCGGTTATAACGATTTTAAGGTCATTAGTAGCAGAATATTTTAAGGAGCATGGATTTGTTTCACCAGCAATCATATATGGAATAAAAAGTTTTAATCCTTTCCTTTTTACAGCATTTTTAGTAAAAATCAAGCTGTTCTCGATGGTTTCTTGCGTTATCGAAATGATCTCATCGAAAACATTCACATTTCTTCCAAATGATGAACTATTACTAATTATCTGATCTACGATTATTGTACTCTCAACCAGTGCGATATCTTTAAGAACAATGTGTTCTGGACCTGAAATAAGCGATGGAAAGTAAATTCTTTCGCGAAGATTTCTCCCCTCTATTAATCTATCAATTGCCCAGCTAAAATCAACTGAATTCTCAAACATCATAGTAAAATTAGAACTAAATTTTAATGAAAATAATTTTGAGTCAGCAGAAATTGTTACATTTATCTTTTTGTCTGGTTCTAAAAAATTTACTTTAATTTGATCATCAATTTCTAAAATATGGTCAAAAAACAAATCCTTATCAAGGGGATTTACAATTATCTCTAAAACGAGGTTATCAGCAAGTTCTGGAAGGCTTGTTAGGTTAGCTGTGATTTTTGTTCCAATTAAAGTAAAGTTATAATAAAATGAAGGGCTGAAGGATTGAATTTGTTGCGTTAGCGACAAGTCATCATTAGAGTTTTGGTTTAAATCCCATGTTTCTAATGTTAGAGTATACTCAAATATGAAGTAGAGCGAAAAATTGTGAAAAGTTGTTGAGAAGAAATTCTGATAATTGAACACAAAATAATTATCAGAATCAATCGTGTAATCGGCTTCATTAAGTTCTTCAATAATAGGATCAGTATTATTTTTCACAAGTACTTGATTAAGAACTCTCGGATATAAGAGTGGATTATAGATTAAATAACCCTCAGAATTTTCTATGGAACTATTAAACTGAACACTAATAGATTCATTAATTAACACTGTTATCTTGTTCGATTCAGGGATAGAATCATCGAGATTATTGAATTGGGCGATTCCAGTAGTTTCGAGATATGTAGTTTCTAAATATGATATCTTTAACGCTCCAGAGCTTAAATCGTCTACGAGATTAGGGTAATTTTCTGATTGATTAAAAACACCTTCTTCGTCAAATGAAAATTGTGTAATAGTTATGTTCCCAAGTCCCTGTTTAGGAGTATTAATAATTGGAGTATAGTCATCTTCTGAAAAGGAACTAAGTTCGGGAATTATAGGGATATCATTATTATCAAGATTTAAAGAGCTGTAATTTGAAGATGGATCAATAAGAATAAACGAGATTATCGTGCTCATTAGTATTATAACGATTATTATAGATTTCCTGTAATTACTGCTCTTCATCTTTATTTTAAAAGTAAATTTTTTTAATCAAAAAATTAAATAAAATTAATTAATATTTCTTAGGATTTTAATTTTTACTTAAATTTCCGTGAATGCCTACTTATACGAATATTTATATTTATTGAATATATTTTTATATCATTCATAACGTCTATAAAAGGCATATCTATTACCTTAAAACACATTATCAATAATGAGGTAATTAAGAAGTTTACTACGATATATTAGTTTTTTCCAATTATAGCAGATTAAACAATTTATTGTCGAAAATCCTACTAAATGATTTTTATGAGCCCAAAACCAGATCGCACTAAATTTTTAAAACACCTTGATACTGCTGTAGACTCTTTCGAGGACTATTCTCAAACTCATTATAATAATGTTATTGCAATTTCACATAATGACGCAGATGGGATTAGTAGCTTGCAAATTATTCAAAATTTGCTCCATAAAATGAAATTCAACTATGATTATTTCATCTATAATCGTTCTGTTTCGTGGGGAAATTATTTAAATGGAATTTTACCGAAAGCTCAAAATAGTAGAACTGCACTAATCTTTACCGATGTGGGTTCTAATCTAGCTGAATTAGTGCCTATTATAAAAAAGCGAAAAGAACATTTTTACATTCTTGATCACCATGAAGTCGATTGCGATTTAGTTTTAGAAGAACTTCCTGAAAATTTATTCTTTGTTAATCCTACGGTTTTTGGATTTGACGGCTTAGATCATGTATCGGGTGCTACTTTAGCTTATTTGTTCGCTAAAAAAATCAATTTATCGATTATAAAGCAAGGGTGGCTAGCCGTTATCGGAATTGCAGGAGACTCCTTACGATCCATGGAAAAACTCCAATCTTTTAATAAGGAAATTTATCAAGAAATATGCGACGAAGAACTTGTTATAGATAAGGAAGGGTTAATTCTCTTCGGAAGTATGCACGAATCTATAAAAAAGGGCTTAAGGAACAGTATTTTGCCTTTTCTCATCGGATATGGCGGTGAAAGTGATCAAACTATTAAATCTTTTTTAAATAGCATAAGTATAAACCCCAATAAAAAAATTATTGATTTAGAGCGGGATGAAATTCAAAGAATTCTTAAAAGCAGTGATATAGATGTCGGACACTTTGCTTTATTACCTCAAAAACAAGGCCTATTAAGATTCGCGTTTGAACACGCGATACTGCTAAACATCCTATCATTTAAAAATATTAGCGCTGCTATTTCGATTATAAACCAAAAGTCTGTTACGCGATACGCTAAAGAACTCTATAACGAATATATCAATACACTGGTTAAAAATTTAAAAATATTAGCAAATGAATTACCTCGATACGAAACTAAAAGCACAATTTTCATTGATGCAGGAAACGGTAAAATACCACCGAGCAATTGGTCAGACACAGCAAGTTTTACTTCCGTTAACGGACTGTTAAGACCCGATAAGATGTTGTTCTTAGGTGGCCTCGAGAAGAAAACTCAAATGGTTAAACTTAGTGTAAGGTGCTCTCGGAAATATTTAGAAAATGATCACATGGGTGTCAATGAAGTTATAAGTACGATTAAACAAAAACTTGGAGGAACGGGTGGTGGTCATAAATTAGCAGGAGGCATAAGATTATCTGTGCCCTCATTTAAAATACTTAAGAAAAATGCTGACGATTTTATTGCATTTTAGGTTTAAGGAATCATTATCATGGTTGTTTTCGAAGAAAGCTCAGACAAAACAATTTTATTGAAGATAAGAGTTAAAACAAACTCTAAGGTACAAAAAATATCATACAACCAACTTACGGATTCTTGGATTTCAATTAATTTAAAATCTAAGCCCGTTAAAAATAAGGCGAATAAAGAATTAATTAAATTATTAAGTAAAAAGCTAAGTATTACGACCAATCAGATTCAAATAATTGCGGGACCGAAAAATGCGAATAAAACGATCCAAATTAAATTTTATGAAGATATAACTAAACCAAAAATAGTAGAAAAATTAGCAAATTAATTAAGATCCAATTTTTATCATCTTTCCGCACCTTAAACAAGTAATAAAGTGAGTCATACCCTCGTCGGCGCTTCGAGTTTGTCTCGTTTCTAAGTGTGCTTTGTCGTAACCACATCGTCTGCATTTAAAATTTTTAATAGAACTTCTTAAATTTTCTTCCTTCCATTTCATTACTTCAGTAAGATTTGAGACTTCTTCCCTAATAGGTTGTTCAATTTTGGTTTTTAAGATATATGAATCAGAATTTTCTTCCAAGAGAGGTTTGATGTAACCACATTTACATTTAAACACTTTCTGACTATTCACTGTTGAGGGTAACATCATAGAGCCACATTCATCGCAAAATTGCATTTTTTTGGGCGAGTTAAGAAATTTTATTATAATTAAAATAGTATTTCAATAACAAAAATTTTTTCTTCTAAATCTAAAAATTCAAACCAAATAATAAAGCACAAAAAATTACACCCGCTAAAAGATCTGCGGTTGTTCCAGGATTTAGCTTTCCATTTCGTTTTTGAAGTTTTTTATCAAATTTAATTGTTGACTTTAATCCTTTTTTAGTAGAAATTCCTCCTTGTAAAATGATTTTTGAAGCCATTTCTGAAACTTTCAATGCTTCTGGTTTACCTACTTTACGAATAATCAGGGTATCTAAATGACTAGATAATAGCTTCAGAAAAGTATTCACAATTGTTTTATTTATGTTTCGATTGTCCTTAAAACTATCAAGAAAATAAGGTAAACCTTCCTTTAAAACGATTTTAAAGCCATTAGCATACTCTCTGCTTATTAAATCGTAATCTTGAGATTTTTTAAAAATTTCCTTAAGATTTATTTCATCTCGGATGATTTCTTTGTGAACACTTGGATTATTAACATCATACTTATCAATTTGGCCTAATCCTCCTGGATTGCTAAGTTTAATAGCCTCATATAAATGTAATGTGTCATTAACCGTAGTATCTTCTATTATCTTGTTTAATATTGACTCAAAATCTATAAGTCTATTTTTTTTTAACTTTATACATATTGAAGCGGCAGACGAGAGGGGAGCTAAGATAAGAATATGCCCTAATATTACATTTCCTCCGGTTTGCCACTTCATCATTTCTATGACAGACTCTTTAAAAAATACACCTAATTCGATGTTACTAAACGATTGTTCGTCATTATCAGTAGTAGAATAAACATTTTTACATAGTAATCTTAGATTAGGTTGAATGGCAGAAATTCCAGCTAAAAAATGCTCAAAACTTGTGCCTTTAAAATTTTTCGTTCTGTGCACATTTCCTGGTTTTGGCCATCCAGAAACTTCTAACAAACTCGAAAGGTTTATGCACCTTAGCAAATCATCGAGTGACTCGATAACAATTTCTATACTTGACACGTTAGAAATATTTATTTTTAAAATTAATATAGGTTAGTTATAGATGAGTTAGTAATAGGTTAATTCTAAAGTTCTTTTCTCCTTAATTTTATAACCCTTAATATCAGAGCTATTATAAGAAATCGGTCTATATTTCTCCGTTAATTTTTTTCGATGCAGAAACTTCTTGATCCTTAATTTGATCACTCTGTTTGACATTTTGCTTGGCACAGTCAATTCTATACTGTTTCCACTTCGAGAAATTTCTATATGTTGTAATTGTTCTTCGAGATACCTTAACAGATCCTCAATGTATTGTTCCTTTTCGATTGATAAATCTTTTACGTCAATAGTCAATTCTTTAGTATTATCTTCACTCAAATTCTAATCACTCTATATGATAATTTAACACATTATTAATCTTTTTCCAATGATAATATGAAAAAAACAAGATGAATATATATTATTAAATTATTGTTATATCGGTGTTTCGTCTCCCCACATATCTAATGCTTCCTTTAATTCAGAATGACTTTTAGCGTATTCATTTACGCTAATATTATCCATGTAAGCATTAATTGCTTGTCTTAAGGCTTTCGCACCGCTTCGCGTGCCACCAGGGTGACCAAGCACACCTCCTCCGACTTGAACAGCAATATCCCTTGATAAAAGCTCTATTAAACGATGAATTATACCCGGATGAACTCCTCCGGAGCATACGCTCAAAACCTTTTTCATTCCATGCCAATTCTGCGCTAAGACCTCTACATCGCCCTCATTAGAATTTTGAGCAATCTTCTTATAATTATTTAACACTTCTGTTTTATCACCGGCTAGTTTTCCCAATCCTCCAATGTGAAGCTGATCTACTCCTTGCATTCTCGCTATTTCTGCCAGTACTTTCATACTCATCCCATGATTTGGATTTCTATCAAAAGCAGCATGAAACGCTCTATGAGCATGTATCGCTAAACCTAATTTTTCACATTCATCTCTAATTGTTTGAACAGCCGCCCAACCAATAGTCAATATATCGATCATAACATATTCGTTGTTAAAATTCTTTACTAACTTCGCACGACGCTTCATTTCGTCAACTTCAGAGGTAATATTTATTAAATAACTTTTTCTTTCCCCTGTTTCATTTTCTGCTTTATCTCTCATTTTCATACTAAGATCGAGCCTTTTTTCGAATCTATTAAACTTCTGATTCGATAAGTTTTCGTCGTCTTTTAATAGATCTACTCCTCCTGTCCAGATTTCGTACCCGTGTTGAGCGTGCTCCTCCGCATAATATCCTACTTTGGGTTTCGGAACTGTAGCTGTAATTGGTCTCTTCTTAACCTTAAGTAAATCCCTAATTCCCTTTATCCCATACTGAGGGCCTTTAAAGGAATTTAATATGTTTTTAGGCCACTTCACATCGACTAACCTCAGACCGTCTAAAGCTTTCATACCAAAAATATTTCCGGCAATAGAACTTAAAATTTGAGGCATATTTCCTTCCTCAAATAAATCGTTGGGATATGCGATTTTAACATATGTATCATTTATTTCATAAACTTTAGCACTTAATGCCCGAATATGTTCAGGAATTTTAAGTGTCGTCCAAGTACCGTTACTACTTTCAGCAGCAACCCTAATAGCTACTTTTTCAATTGAAAAACCGCTGGCGGGTTTAATTTTAAACAAACAAATTAGGTCTTCCTCGTTTGGTTCATACGCTAAATCTAAAAAATCTTCATATTTAATTTCTAAATCACCTTAAACTAATTTAAATCATATCTGGATATAACTTTGTAAAGTAATTATGCACATGGCTACTAGCAAAAATACCCGCCTCTGTAATTAAACCGTCTATGTACCTTCTACTTACGGTTTCAAAGGCAGGATTTAGAATTTCCAAACCTGCTGGTGGATTTTCCCAAATCTCTGAACTTTCTCGCATTTCAATTTTTTCAATAACGCCAAATGAAGTTTGAGGATTATATTTCAAAAGGGGAGTAGCAACGTAAAAAGGAACATGTTCTTCATGGGCAACTAAAGCTAATAATCTTGATCCTATTTTGTTTAAAACGGTTCCTTCGCTTGTAACACTATCTGCTCCAATAAGTATAAGATTAACTTCGTAATGATTTACAGCCCACCGCATAGCACTATCCACGACATGATAAACCTTTATTCCGGCGTCTAATAACTCTTTCGCTGTTTGTCTTCCTTGAAGGCGAGGTTGGGTTTCAGTATTTATCACATTAAAGTGTTTACCTTGCTTTCTTGCTTCTAGTAGGATACCCGTTACCACAGATGAGTGACAATGTGTCATAATGAGGTAGTCATCATCTGATTCTACAGAAGGAATTCTTCTAGCTCCAATTTCAGCTATCTTTTTTTTGGAATTATGAATCATTGTTTGATATTTATTTTTATAGCGATTGATTAACTCTAAAAAGTGATCTTCCTTGAATTCGTGTTTAGGTTTTTTCAATCTATTGGTTATGAAATTTAGTCCATTCCTCAACGCTGGTTCAGTGGGACGAGCATCAAACAGTATTTTCTTTGCCTCTTCTAATTTGTTTAAAAACTCTTCAGCAGTATTGAAATCCACTAGTCTTTGGGCGTAGCTATTTAAAAAGTCTATAGCACTTAAGGCTACATTTGTCGCCCCCTGTATTTCTAACGATTTAATCTTTTCAGCATCTTTTAATAATTGTTTAATTTCATTCACCTGTTTATTTCTTAATTAATATAAAAACAGTCAACACTTTTCACTATATTCATTTAGTATCGGTATCGACTTCAGAAGAATTATTAATTTCTTTAAAATCTTCAGGATCGATTTCTATAAACAGAGAACCGATGTATCCACACGACTTACACTCATACATTCTCGGTGCTAACCAACCAGAAATATTGACAGCGCTTTTTAAGGTAGCATTTTTACATTTTGGACAAATTCTGATACGTACCATCTTATTATTAATAAAATATTTATCTTTATATCATTTTTTCGCGTGATAGGGAATTAGCACCTAAAAATTGGTAGCTATATTCCATAATCATAAATAACATTTAGTCTCTTTCATTATTAATATATAGTAAATTACCATTTAGTAGAAACGATTTAAAACTTAAATTCCTAATCTAGATTTGAAAAAATAAATATTAAAAAAAAAATGAGTAAAATTGATCTAGAGCGAAAAAGTTTACCCAATGAGACAGGCGTATATTTTTTTCTCAATAATAAAAAAACGATTATTTACATCGGGAAAGCCATAAATTTAAAGAAAAGGGTAAATCAGTATTTTCTCAAAACGAATTATAACGATCCATTTTACGAAGAGAAAATCAAAGAACTCGTTAAAAATATTCAATCTATCAATTATATAGTTACAGAAAACGAAAAAGAAGCAAAAATACTCGAAAATATACAAATTAAGAAGCATCTACCGCGTTTTAATGTGGTAATGCGAGATTCAAAGACCTATCCTTGGGTTGGGATTTTTTATTCAGAAAAATTTCCAAGAATCAGAATTATAAGGGGACCAGAAAAATACTCCAAAGAAAACCTATTTTTGGGTCCTTTCACTGATAAAAAGGAAATCACTAGAATATTACGTGATTTACGCAAGATATTCCCTTATTGTTCTTGTAAAAAAAGAGTTAAAATAAAAAAAAGACCGTGTCTATATTATCAATTAAAATTATGTCCGGGACCTTGTATCGAAGCCATAACAGAAGAAGATTATATGCAGAATGTGAAGCAAATAGAATTGTTTCTAAAAGGACAAACAGATGAATTAAAAGAGCAGATTAACGAAAAGATGAGGTCTGCGGCTCTGGCGCAAAATTACGAAATAGCTGGTTTTTGGAGAGATAAACTTCAAGCTATTGATAATTCAACAGTCTCTCAGAATGTTTTATTAGATCGTAAAGAAAATAAGGATATTATAGGCTACTTTAAAGACGAGGCTCAGAAATATATTGCAATGGTAATAATTCACATTCGCGAAGGTAAGATCGCTAAAAAAAGCTCTTTTCCTGTGAATATAGAAGATAAAATCGTTCAAAAGAAAGATATTTTACCTTTGATATTCGAACAATTTTACCAAGACCTCACACACGATTTACCCGATATCATAGTAATTCCCGAGTTTTATGAAGGAATTAATTTGTTTAAGGAAATCCTTAACGAACATAAAACAGACATAAAAATAAGGCTTCCCCTTGAAGAGGAATATGGTTTGCTTAGAATTACTAATAAAAACGCAAAAGTAATAGTAGATCAAGAAATCCTAATGAAAAAGATCAAAAGAAAAGAAGAAAACAAAATTCAAGAAGCTCTGGAAGAAGCTAAAGAGATTTTAAATTTGCCTAAAATACCTAGGATTATTGAAGGATTTGATATTTCAAATATCGAAGGGACAGATGCGACCGGATCGATGGTTTATTTTCTTGAAGGGCGCCCATATAATAAATATTACCGACACTTCAAAATTCGTACAAAATCAACTCCCGACGATGTAGCAATGATGAAAGAAGTGATCAAACGAAGATATACAATGTTAATTGAGAACAATTTATCATTACCTGATTTAATTCTTGTTGATGGGGGAAAGGGGCAACTTAACGCGGGATATTCTGTTTTAAAAGAACTCGGTATTGAAGGCATTCCAATCATCGGATTAGCTAAAAAATTTGAAGAGATTTATGTCCCTAACGAGAAAAATCCTATAATATTACCTAGAAATTCAAATCTCCTTAAAATCTTTCAAAGAGTTAGAGATGAAGCTCACCGCTTCGCTGTTAAACTCCATAAAAAACAACGAGAGAAAAGAGTAAGAAGATCTGTTTTAGATGACATAAAAGGAATAGGTCCCGCTACTAGAAATAAACTACTTAGACATTTTGGAAGTGTAGAAAACATGAAAAAAGCTACTCCTGAAGAGATAGCTAAAGTAGTTGGAAAAAAGTTAGCTGATAACATCCTAAAAGAGTTAAGTAATTAGATTCACATTACATTCTGTCGATCACTAAGTTTACAAGCTCAGCTGTTGCTTCGCAATAAATTCGAGCTAAGGAATCGCTCTTTGCTTCGCTAATAACTCTAATTATTGGTTCTGTATTTGATGGATGAATTAGGACAAACCAATCTTTTTCTTTACCAAATCTTAGGTCATTAACATATTGGTTAACTTTTTCACCCTCGCTAATCAACTCTTGGTTAACTTTAGAAATAATTTCTCTGACATCTTTAGGATTGATTCTAATTTTTCTTCTATGAGAAAAGAACTTTGGAAGTTGAGCGACAAGTTGAGATATATTCTCTCCTGTTTCAACCATGATTTCAATAATTTTAGCTGCTGCAAAAAGACCATCTCTGGTATTGTTAAAATTTGGAAACATAACTCCTCCACATGAGCCTTCTCCGCCAAATATTGAAAATTTCGGATGATCATTCAAGAGTTTATGCATTTTTTCAACCAAAAAGACCTCTCCGATTTGGGTTCTTATTACTTGTGCGTTATATTTCTCAGCTATAACTTCAAACATTAGCGAAGAAGCTAAATTTGTAACAAATATGAATTCTTTCGCTTCTTTAATCTTATGTTTTAAAAAATGTTCTGTTATAAGCGCTAATCCAATATCTTCAGGATAACAAACTCCATTTTCACCTATAATTGCTAGTCGATCTGCATCGGAATCGTGGGCGAAACCCACGTCAAATTTACCTTGCCAGACTTCCATAATTATATCTTTAAGGTTTTTAGATATTGGTTCAATCTCTCTAGGAAAAGTGTTATTTACAAGTAGATCATTGTTAATAACCTTAACTTCACACCCCAGACCAGCAAGAATTTGGGGTGTAGCACATTTACCTGCCCCTGCTCCCGTATCAAGAACTACTCTAAGATTATTTTCTTTTTTTATTTCTTTTATATTTATTTGGTTGTAAAGTGCTTTGATGTAATTTGGAATGGGGTTAATGAATCTAACATTACTCTTTATTGCCTTGCTATTCGCGTTATAATTTCTGAAATTATCACTCTTTAAAGAAAAAGATATCTCTTCTAGATCACGATTATGTAAATAGGATATCGATGATAATAGTTTTAGACCATTCCATTCTGGTGAATTATGAGATCCTGTGATTATAATTCCGGTGGGTATGTTTAATAGATTTTTAGTATGAATGATAATTGGCGTGGGACATATTCCTACATTGACTACCTTAAAACCCGTCGCAACTAATCCTTCAACTATGCCCTTTTCGAGGTACTCACCACTAGGTCTTGTATCCCGTCCTAGGATAACTTCTCTATTT
>JAGXNS010000159.1:535-1216 GCA_019894855.1 Promethearchaeota archaeon | reverse complement strand
ATATCTTCCCAACATGCAGTCGTTTCATCTAATCGATTACTTGCGATATCGCTAGAAATATTCCCATAGAGGGCGCGAACACCTCCACCAGCTCCACAGCACCATGACATTTCTCTGTTGTGTTTCATTTCAACTAACTTAACGCCTTCAATCATGTCGATAAGTTCTCTTGGTTCATCATAGATATCGGAATATCTTCCTAAATGGCAGGGATCGTGATATGTAACAATTAATGGATCTTCTTTTGTCCGTTTCGTGTATCTTATTTTAATACCATTTTCTTTTGCATATTTAGGCACAAATTGAACCAAGTGAGTAAGTTCGAATCCAAGGTTATTTTTTGTGAACTTGTTATACTCAATGTTCATCGTAGAATAACATCCAGAACAAGAAAAGACTACTTCTTTCACGCCTAAACTACGAATCATTTTAATATTTTTGTCAACAAGATCCATTGCATCGTCATCTAAACCAGTTCTGAATAGTACTGATCCACAACATTGCTCATCAGGAAAAACAATGAATGGCACGCCAAGTTTGTCTAAAACCGTACTAGTGGCGGTTGTAAGCTCGTTATTCCTATAAGCTGAAGTACAGCCTACAAAATATCCGACTAGATGTTCTTGAATATCTTCTGCCTTAAGTTCTCCCGACTCAATTTTTCTTTTATGCTCTATTGCT
>JAGXNS010000159.1:0-525 GCA_019894855.1 Promethearchaeota archaeon | reverse complement strand
ACTGAGAATCGCACCAGTTAAATCTATCGGTACCACTTTCTAAAAATGGATTTTTATTTGTAACGATTGAATTTCTTAGAACAGCTAGTTTTTCTGGCATTACTCCCTTTTTAACAGCAGTGTGTCTATAGGTTTGAAAAACTTCTAATGTGTCGATACCATTAGGACAAACCGTGCGACATGCCCCACATAACATACATTGATAGATTGCATCGATGATTTTATCTTTGTCAAAATCAATCTCTTTGTGCGCAAGTGATTTTAGAATTCTATTTCGACCTCCAGCATAATCTCTTTCGGCGTAAGTTGTGTTATATACTCTACAAACAAGACGGCAATAGCCACATTGAACGCAACGCTCGTAATCTAATTCTGCGTGAGTTTCAGGATCAACTAAATTCTCTTGATCAGGAGCAAACATACCTGATACAGGAGGACCTGTTGTTACTACTTTTTTTATTTTTTCATTCATTTTTATTTTACCTCATTTTTTTTTAGGCTGCTATTTTAGGCCGCCTTGTAGAG
>JAGXNS010000158.1 GCA_019894855.1 Promethearchaeota archaeon | reverse complement strand
CTACAGCACTCATATTATTCTATTCTTGAATAACTATTTAAAATGTTCACATTATAAATTAGAAATAACGCAATCCTTATCTCGACGAATTATAAACGAAAATTAGATAAACTTAATAATTTAAAAGTAGAAATTTGTTACCCTTAACCTTTGGCGAAGGTTGTCAACACCCATCTAATTTTTTTATGTGCGTCTCATTCTTGAAAGGGTAATTCGTTTTGATTTATGGCTTTACTGTTTATCACTTGAAACGTAGAGTAAAAAAACGAGTATATTTTTTACATCCGTTACAATAATAGAATCCTTCTTTCATGCCATCAATTTTAGTTCTGCAATTCATGCAAAATATCATACTAATCATGCATAAAAGCTCACGATTAGTATTAAAAGTTGAAATTATAAGATATAGGTAAACTACGATATTTGGTAATATTAAAAAAATTAGTGAATATAATGTAAAACTATATATTTTAAACTATTTATAATAATCCTTATAGCCACCTATTTAAATTATATCTAAATTTTTATTTCGAGTGAATTGCATGACATCCGTTGAATACAAGGGCGAAAAATTCGAAGTTAAAGACGGATTTTTGGATCTTGGCCTTTTAGAAATTACCGACATTTCTGAAATTAAAGGTTTAGATAAACTTAAGATAAATCATCTAGAACTTAGTTCAAACGAGATAACCGAATTAAAAGGATTAGAACAACTTAAAAATCTCGAAACCTTAAATTGTGGGAGTAATAACATTTCTGACATTTCTGGATTGGAAACGTTATCCAATTTGAGGATACTGCACTTAGCTTCTAATCAAATTTCAGAAATAAGAGGACTTGACGAACTTACCGAATTAAAAGAGTTATATTTGAGAGGGAATCAAATCCTTAAGTTAGAAGGTCTAGATTCACTAAGTTCGCTTCAGAAATTAGATTTGTCTTGGAATTTGATAACGAAAATAGAAGATTTCGATGCTTTAGAAAGCCTGGAAATACTATGGATAGCAGGTAATCAACTCACAAAAATCCAAGGCCTGAAAAACCTAAAAAATCTAAAAGTTCTCAACTTAGCCGGAAACCAAATATCTGAAATTCAAGGACTTGAGTATCTAGAGAATGTCAATGAAATCTACCTCAACGACAACAAAATACGAGAAATACAAGGAGTAGAACATCTTTCCCAATTGGAGACGTTATGGATTACCGCAAACAATATT
>JAGXNS010000157.1 GCA_019894855.1 Promethearchaeota archaeon | reverse complement strand
TTATTAATGTGCTAATAATGTGTTAATCCATATTGGATGTATTAAATAATGTCTATGGGGTTCATTGTTTTCCAATCTCAAAGAATAAATAAAATAAATAAAAAAATTTTAAAATTCTTCAAAGGCGATAATCATTAATAAGTATAGATATTTTAGGCTTAAAAGGTCTTCAAATATGAGGACTAAGAGAATATTTTTAATCTTGGTTACAGGTATTGTTTGCTTTCTTATAGTTAACAGTTATTCCTCTGACACCATTTATACAAACATCTTATACGACATGAACAACAATCGAATGAGCGTAGATACCTCTCCAAAAGCATCTACAGCACCAACTTTTTCAATTGACTCACCGTCTAATTACTCTTTATTTGGTAAAATTGCTCCGAATTATTCTTTGACCATAACAGCAGGAATAGGTAATTTTACTTGGTATGGATTTTTAGGAGTAAATTCAACTCCTGTAGAATTAGAAGGGTCTCCAAGCGAAAATTTCGAAGCGCCTTTTAATCAAACTATGTGGGATTCCTTAAATAACGGAACTGAAACAATTAGATTCTATGTAAATAATTCTTTGGGTGAAATAGGATATTTAGACGCGATAATAAGAATTGATAAAATTGATCCCGTAATTAATATTATTACTCCTACCGGTGGCTATTTCAACTCGACACCTCCAGATTATAAGATCGAAATTTCAGATCCTAATTTGAATACTACTTGGTACACCTTAAACACAAATCAAACAAAACATATTTTTACTTCTAATGGGACTGTAGAAGGCTGGCAGTATGTAAGTGATGGAATAGTATCTATTAATTTTTACATTAATGACACTGTTGGAAATGAAGGTTCAAATTCAGTACAAATTGTTAAAGATACGGTTAACCCTACTGGTTCTGTTATTATTAATGGTGGCGATACGTGGACAAATTCTACCAATGTGTCTTTGTCATTAACGTACGATGATATCACCTCTGGAGTGCTCGAGGTGAGATACAAAAACGACGATAGCTCCTGGTCTGATTGGGAAGCTGCTGGTGCAACTAGAGCTTGGAGTTTAGTTGGTGCCGACGGTAATAGAACGGTTTATTACGAGGTTAAAGACAACGCGAGTCTCATTACTCAATTTAACGATTCAATTATTTTAGACACGGAGGCACCTACAGGATCAATTACTATCAATGGTGGCGATACGTGGACAAACTCTACCAATGTGTCATTGTCATTAACGTACGATGATATCACCTCTGGAGTGCT
>JAGXNS010000156.1 GCA_019894855.1 Promethearchaeota archaeon | reverse complement strand
GAAGAGTATACGATGTAATGATACCTCCTCCCTATTATGACGATGGTCTTTTGGATGAAGAACTTGAGGATCTCGTATTAAACGCAATAATTCAAAAACCAGGATATGATATTGTAAAAACAAGAAACCAACTTCATTTAAAATTATTAGCTGTTAGGAGTGGTCTTGGGACGTACGGTAGGAATAACATCTGTTATATCGAAGGAATGGGTAGTTTTTTTTCACTATATGCCTACTATACAAATTATAAAATGGAACACGATACTTGGCATGAGCTAAAAATGATGGATCAGTGCGAAAATTGTAATCTTTGCATAAAAAATTGTCCTACAAAAGCAATTAGAGGAGATCCTTTCGTAATTGATGCTGGCAAATGCTTACCACTCTATAATGAAATTGATGGTGAATTTCCGGAATGGATGGATCGGAATGTTCATCATTCTATGATGGGTTGCATGAAATGTCAATATTTATGTCCGGGAAATAAGGAAGAGATTAAAAAAGCTGGTCGATTTGAAGATGTATCCGAGGAAGAAACCAAAATGTTACTCAACGGAGAATTTACTGATGATTTAGTTTCGTCATTGAGTTCTAAGATTAAAATGTTTGATACTTCTTATGGGATGAAATTTCTTCCAAGATTAAAAAGAAATTTAGAGTTATTAATCAGATAAAAGATCTTTTTCATATCAATATAATATGGCAGTAATATCAAGGTAATATCACTATATGTATATTTAATCGTGAAACTCAGCTTTCACGAAGAATTATAATCTATGGTATGAATATATTCTATAGACAAATTTTGTTTACTTCGATATGAACTTCAGATTAGCTACGATTGAGGATGTACCCGGTATCATTAAAGTGAGCATAGACACTTGGAGAACTGCTTATCAAGATATTTTTCCCGCTGATTATCTTAACAATTTATCCTATGAAGAGAGCGAGGAAAAGTGGCGAAAAAGATTTATTAATCCAGAGAAAAACATCTTTTTCTATATTGCTGAAACTGAGGCTAAAAAGATTATAGGATTTATTTTAGGTGGCTTCGAACAACAAGATCTTACTCTTAAAATTCCTGGTATTAGAAAGTACGTTGGGGAATTAAGGGCGATATACGTACTTAAAGAATACCAGCGAAGTGGAATTGGTGTAAAATTAGTGAAGATGGTTGTAGAGCGATTACTGGAAAAAAATATAAACAGTATGATCGTCTGGGTCTTAAAAGATAATCCCAATGGGAAGTTTTATGAGATTCTTGGAGGAAAATATATAGGTCAGAAGATGCTTGAAAAAGAAGGTGTTGATTACGTTGCATTTGCTTATGGTTGGGATGATATCCGCCAAATTTTGTCATATTGAACTTATAGTTTACCAAACTGCATTTTATTAATGTAAATTGTTCTTATAC
>JAGXNS010000155.1:1317-1593 GCA_019894855.1 Promethearchaeota archaeon | reverse complement strand
CTTATCGATGGCATTCCTGAATGACCAGAAATACCGTTAGTAGTTATCTTTATCTGAAGATGTCCTTTTTCCCCTACAAGTATTGCTTTTGGAAGGGGACTGAGGGCTGAAGCTTCACCTATAATAGCAAAATCACATTTTATCTCCTTAAGAGGATTTTCTACGCTCCACCCAGTTCCAAATATGCCTCCTGTTTCCTCGTCTGCTACGGCGTTTAATATTAGATTTCCCTCAACTTTAATATCTAATTCTTTTAAGATTTTTAAAGCAATAACC
>JAGXNS010000155.1:843-1307 GCA_019894855.1 Promethearchaeota archaeon | reverse complement strand
GTACCTCTACCAAACATAAGCTTATTACGCTTTATCAGGGCCGATAATGGGGGATATTTCCAATCTTCTTCGGAACCAGGAGGAACTGTGTCCATATGACCATTAAATAACAAATTTCTTCCTTCAAATGAATCGTTTAAATAAGCTATTAAATTGGCTCTATTGTTCCCAAATGGGAAAATATCGGTTTTAATTCCCATTCCTTTCAAAAATTCTTCGATAATTAACGCAACATTTTTTTCATTTCCGGGTGGATTTATTGAGTCGCTTTTGACAAGTTTCACCAAAAATTCGATGTATTCTTCTTTTCCTTGCTCAATTTTGTTTAAAATTAATTCTTCGCTCATATTCTAATTTACCCATCTTCATTTTTATTTTTTCACCATTTCAATTAATCTGAATATTTTGATATTTAGTAATCTATCGAATAAATTTAATATAAATTGGCAAATTTTAATATTCTT
>JAGXNS010000155.1:312-833 GCA_019894855.1 Promethearchaeota archaeon | reverse complement strand
TTATTTAATAACTAAAATATTGACAATAACGGTTGGTTTTTTTGATTCAACGACGAAAAAAGGATGTTAAAAGAGTTATAGTGGCGAGCATATTTATGATCTCTATGCTATTAGCAAATATTCAGATGGTTAGTAATTTTAATACTGACATAAATAATAACCAAGAACAAAATTGGTTAAATAACGAAGAGAATCCTGAGTCTTCCTATGCTGACCCATACCTAACAGATTATTATATAACAGGTTCAGGAGACAATCAAGATGTTAGAATTTACGCTTTGAATAGTTCTTACTCTAATGTTAATAACCAAGAATCTTTTGACATCCCATCAATGTCAACTACAGATACGACATACCTTTCATATGGAAATTTTAATTTCACTTTCCAAAACAACTTCACAACTGAATATATAATTGAGGACACGGAACCATTGTCGTTGGTTGAAAATGATTTTATAAAGTTCATATATGATGAAGACCAATCGTCTATGAATATTAATACGGGAGAAAACTTAGATGAT
>JAGXNS010000155.1:0-302 GCA_019894855.1 Promethearchaeota archaeon | reverse complement strand
CCTCTGATATTAGTCAAATACAATTTTATATGCAAAGTTACGATTCTAACCCTTTTATACTTACTTTAAGAGAATTTGAATTAGCCTCTACTTATGAGTTTGGTTTACCGATTACGGAAGACAAGCAAATAGCTTTGGAGTTTGATTTAAAAGGAAAAGGTTCAACAATAAACGGGTTTTACGCCTGGATTAGAACATTGGATCTAACCAAAGCCGTAAACGCAGAATTAAACATATCGTTATACGAAGCTAATTCTTCAATAGCACGAACTCAATCAAATTTAGCTTCAAATATTCTTGAA
>JAGXNS010000154.1 GCA_019894855.1 Promethearchaeota archaeon | reverse complement strand
GAAGAAGTCTTTATGTAATCAAACATATTAAATGTATTCTTTATACTTTTTGCTGATTCATCATCGACAGCAATAAATTCCTCCAGATCAAGTTTTGTTCCGACAAGTATAATCGGAAGATCTAAATCGTGCATTCTAACTATATTTACCCAATTCAAAATGTGATCGATTTTTGGCATCTTTGTAAGATCAAAAAGCAAAAGTGCTCCTTTTGCTCCCATGATAAAGCTTTCTAATAAGTGTCGAAAACGTTCTTGCCCTCCCAAATCCCAAAGTTGAAGCGTACAAGTTCCAATATTTTCAAATATTACCTGTTTAATGAAGAAATCGACTCCCACAGTAGCGATGCTAGAAGCGTCGAAGGTGCCATCTACAAATTTTCTAAGTAGCGTGGTTTTACCTGCTGCGCCATCCCCGCCTACGAGTATCTTAAAAACGAAGTTCCTCATTATGTATCGTGTATTTTAAAAATTAATCCTAATAACCTATTTATTATTAATAATACAAATTTGCCCTTTTATTTTATTATATCCAAATTTAGCTAAGTCTTCAAATCATTAGTTAAAATTTCATCGATTTCATTCAAAATCGGTGCTAAATCCTTACTAAGAATTGATTGGATTTTATTTTTTGATATAGTTTGATTATTTTTCCTTTTTAATTCGAGAGTAGTGGTTTCAGATATTTTATGAGCCTTTTTTGCTAATTCAGCAAGCTTTCTATGATTTTCGTTGTTCTTATCATAAATTTTTATTGGGATCTCAAACGGAATTTTAAAAATATGCCTTGAACTCTTCTTTATCTGAACCTGTCTTGTCATTAAGGGTGAATTTAGAATTGCGGATAAGTAATACGCTTCGTTCATACTATTGGTTGAATAAAAGCTTAAATCTCCAGTAATAAGAAAATTTCCTTTAACAACTGCGGAGTTAACAACTGATCCAGAATTATTATAGACTACTTTTATTTTAGATATTTGACGAGCATTTATTAATTTAGACCACCGATTTAGATTATCCATCAATGATTCGTTCATTGTCGAATCTTTTTTTTTATTCAAATAAATCTTATTAATTTTATCGTAAAACTTTTTAGCATGTGTTTTCAAAGAATGATACTCAAAGTCTAAATTTTCCTTTTTTAAAGGTAAGAAGACGTAATAGAAGTCATACATATAAAACTTCACCAATTCAGTACTCTTTATTACTTTAAACATATATTCTTTTTCAATAATCTCGTTAGAGAATTCAATTTTAACCCAAGGTTCTTTAGCTCTCTTGAAAATTCTCGGATCGGGGTTTATTATTACGAGAGAATCATTTCGAATTATTTTTTTAAAGAAAATTAAATTTCTTGGATTTAAGTCTGCTCCTTTATGGAATAGCTTTTTGTATTTACTCGTTTTAATTGGGATAAGCTGTTGTTGTTTTTCTTTAGTGATAAGCTTATTTGTATAATGTTTATTTCCTTTAATTTCGGTACTATAAGGAACCAGTTCTTCAGTTTTTTCCAAGGATATATCTATTGAATCGTAGTAATTTAATTTTTTACTGTTTGAATTTACTGAAAAGAGGAAAGAAGGTATTTCTAAATTAGCCATTGCTCGATCTTCTGCTGACTTCTGAGCGTAAATGCAAACAAAATCTATATTGAATATGTCAATAATTTGTTTTGTAAATTTCCACAGTTTTATGTTGTAAAATCCCTGAAAGTTACGAAATCGGGCTGCGTGAGATCCGTTTATAACGCCCATAGTAATAACAAAAAAAACTTTTGCGTTGTTTTTCAAAAGTGATATTTTAGCTTTATAGAAAAAGAGCGAGGCAATTTCAATATTTAAGACATTTTTTGGAAGTGGTTTTATTTCAAGCTCTTCAGCTAAATTTTTTATTTTTTCCTGATAATTCCGGCTTTCTATATCCCTTAAAGTAAACCAGGGAGGATTACCTATTACTAAATCAAATGTACCTTTAATTTCTGCGTTATTCTGAAACAAGAAGTCAGTAGTTTCGAAATTGGAATTAAGATGACGAAAATCTTCCTTTAGTAAATATAAC
>JAGXNS010000153.1 GCA_019894855.1 Promethearchaeota archaeon | reverse complement strand
GTCTATAACAGGTGCTGTTCCAAATCCCACCTCAATCTCAATTGGAGTCCCATAGCTTTTTACAATGAGGAATGCTGAACTTACAAGTATTTGAGCAATGAAGATGAAAATAATAATGGTTGTTGTGTGTTTTTTCACTTTTATATAGCCACTTTTTTATCATTAAGCGATAGTTCAATTTTGCTTTTAATTAAAGAAACTTAATAAAGTTGATAATTAAAATTGAATTTAATATTTTTTCTTTGTCTTAGCAAATTATGAGGATTTTCAATCAAAAATTTTTGGGATTTCCTTTGTGAAGAAGAGATAACTCTTTTCAATATTTAAAGAACTTTCATTTTATGAAAGATAATTAGGTAATAGAACGCTGCAATTGAATTTGTTTAAATAAGTTACAATATAATTTATCAAGCGTTTTATATCGCGTTTAGTTTCAAGAATATTACTATTATTATATTCTGCGAATTCCTTTGGTCCAATTGCAATTAACAACCCCGATAGATCTTTCTCTCTCTTAATAAAAAGCCAAAAAGGATTTTTTTTTTCACTATCTTTAATTAGGAGTAGCATCCATGGATTTAAAGTCCATTCTTTAGAATCGGGTCCGATTACTTTTTCTATCGCATGCCCTGTAGAATATTTTTTAGTTATTTTTATAGCTTTTACTAACCGGATAAAGTAGGACCGTTTCAGTTTTAAATACCCTTTGAAATAAGACTTGGCGTCGTAGAGTTCTAATTCATTACTTGTTCCATCTGCGAATTTCAGATCAATTTTCCAAGTACTCATATTAAATCCAAATAATTTTTCTTTAGCTTATTTCCATAATTTGAATATCTTTAATATTCTTTTTATTTCTATCCAAAAATAATTTTTTAGTAATTTGAATACTACGAATAGTCCCGGATGTTTTTATAGGAGAAAAAACAATTTTATTACCAGATATTTCAGTAATTAATGTCAAAGCGGATATCACGACTTCTTTTGTTTGATGAGAGCATCTTATAATTCCAAAACCTTCTAAAAAATTAATATCAACCAACCACAATCCTACTCTGCTAGCTTCTTTTAAACCAAAATACTTCCATAGGGATGACCATATCGAATTTAGAATCTCTTGATTATTCAAATGTTTAATATGTTCCGATAGCACTTTAAATAGGATATACCTATGACGTTCATTTTTTACGACTACTCTTCACCCTGATTTATTATTTTTACTCCCGATTCTATGAAATTTCTATCTTGACGCATTTGTACTCGATTTAGAAGAGAAATTACATTTTTAGAGAAACAATTTTTAGCTCGCAGCATTGAAATGCCTAAAAGGGTATGACAAACGCTAATTAAAGCTCTAGGGTGCCGTATTGAATAAAGATCGTCAAAATTCCCGCTTATGATATAGTTTGCATTTAATTTATTAGCGAGTTGTACGCCTCGGTAAAGATTTCTTAGATTTTTGGACTGTAATGATTTGTTTTTTACCATTATTGAAGCGAGTGAAAATTCGATAAACGATTGATTCTGTTTGGTAAGCGAAATTACTCCTGGAAAAATCGTTTTGAGTACAGCTTGCTCTGAAAACGAGATTACATCCACTCTGGAATCTTTAGCAGCCTGAATTTGAATTCTTTTATCTGGAGATTCAACCACTATAATGTTTGATGATTGTCCAATTCCTTTGAGTCTCTTAATTAAGCTTTCTAGGTTTTTTGGATTAATATTAGTGCGATATTTAACATTTATATTTGTGATCTCTTCTATTCTTCTTTTTAAATCCGGTTGCATTTTTTCTCTATTATTTTCAAGCTCTACAATCACATTTTGAACCCCTAATAACTTACAAAAACGTAACTTCTGCTCAATTTCCTTGAAATTGTTAGTTTTTACCCTTAACCTTGACTCAAAATATGACAATCAGATCTTAACCTCTAATTTCAGATCGGGATTTATCTGTAGCGTTTTCGATGTTTTAAGTGTTCTTAAATAAAAAAAATTTTATTAGAATAAATATTTTACATGTTATATATGTTATAAGTGGTTCTATTGGCTAATAAACGAAAGCTTTCTGATATAAAGAAAAAAATTCATAATGGAAACGCAAATGTTCTCACTGCTCAGGAATTTATCAGTCGCATTGAAAAGGGAGAAAACTTTAAGTTTGAAGACGTTGATGTGATTACGACCGCCACTAAAGGTTTAATGAGTGGAATTATGGGCGTATTTTCTTTTAGATTGGCGCCCCCAAAAACCTTAAGAAAATTTACTGAAATCACCCTAGACGGAATCTCTGCTTTTCCTGGAC
>JAGXNS010000152.1 GCA_019894855.1 Promethearchaeota archaeon | reverse complement strand
GCTAAAAATCGTTCGACACCTACATTAATAGTTTCTCCGTCAGGAAGCATGTAGCTTTTTTCCATTCCAGCAACTTTCTTTGATAGCATCATTTCTTTCTCTGGATCGATTGCTACATAGCAGAGTTTTTCTTTTATATCTCTAACAATTTCTTTCTCTGCAGAGGTTGTAAAAGAGTATCCTTTTTGTCGGAGTAATCTTTGTAGGTACGTTGTGATATCACGGCCAGCAAGATCGATTCTTTGGATTGCATGACTTAGAGCAAAGCCTTCGAAAATAGGTACTACGTGAGAAACACCATCCCCAATATCTATAACACATCCGGTCGTTCGACCAGAAGCATATAGCGACAAAACTGCCTGCATTGCTACATAAAGGGCTGGAACGTTAAAGGTTTCAAACATAATCTCAGCCATTTTTTCTCGGTTTGGTCTAGGGTTTAAAGGAGCTTCAGTTAATAGAACTGGGTGTTCGCTAGGATCGATTCTCAAATCTGTATAAAAAGTGTAATGCCAAATCTTTTCCATTGCGGTCCAATCTTCGATAATACCATGTTCTACTGGAAACATTAGCTTTAGAACACCTTTCAATTGCATTGCTTCTTCTCCAATATAGTATTCACGAGTGTAATGCTCAACATCAGTCATTATCGATTCATATTTAGGATAGCCAATAAGAGTTGGAAATACAGAACGAGGTTGGTCTTCACCAGCGAAGCCATTCTTGGAAATTCCTGTCCCATTATCGACTACTAAGGCTTTCGCGTTTAAAAAACTTTCTTCTTCTGCCATAATATTCAGCTTTTTAATTTATATTTACAAAACGGTTTTTAAATTTTTTAATAGTTTAGCTATATTATTTTTTTTAATAGGTATAATAATATCGATAAATTATAACAAATTCAAATTATCATAATAATAAATTTCGTATATATAAATTTTTTTTATTACAAAAAAAATGAGATGTCTTAGAGTGATTCTTTCGAGAAATTAATTTTTCATCTATGAGATCGGACTAAATAAATGTTGATATTGTTTTCTTTTTTTTTTCTAACATTAATTTGTGTAAACAAAATATTTACCTTTGAGACCTCAAAAAACCATTTGTGTATACAGAAAATCCTAATTAGGGGGATTAATGGAAAACCACGAATTTTCCGAATGACTCCAATCATCAAGGATTCTTATTTATGTAATCGTCTATCCAAAGTTCCATCAAAACTTCATCATAGTAAACCGAATCCATGTAAAATTGCTTTTTCCTTATTCCAGTCGTTTTAAACCCAATTTTTTTGTAAAGAAAGAGAGCTCTCTCATTATCTAAAAAACTGCTTAGAATTATTTTTTCCTTATTTAATCTTTTTGATTCGCGGATAGCTTTATCGATTAAATTAAAGCCAATGCCTAAATCTCGGAAGTTTCTCTGAACAATTATGCCTAAGCTACCAACATGAGTAGCAGCATCCCATTCGAGATTCGATATCTCACATTGGCCTAAAATATTGTATGGACTTACCATTGTTGGATGAATCGCTATGATACATATTTCTCTTTCTTTTTGAATATTATGAAACCACGATTGTTTTTCGAATTTTGATCTAACAGGAAATAACACCGGAAGATAGATTTTTTCATCAACAACTTCATTAAAATTATTCCAAATGCCATCAATATCAGATTCAATGACATGTCTGATGAGAATTTTTTCTCCGTTCCTTAGCTTGACAACTTCTTTCATTAATTAAATATAAATTTTTATAATTAAATTCCTTATCGTATTATTATGGAAAATAAAAAAGAAAGCGATAAGAATAAAAAAGCCTCAGATGATAAAGAAAAAATTCGAGGTTACATCGAACAAATGGCTCAATCTAAGAAAACTCCAGTTGCAAAAGACCTCGTCCAATTAAAACATGTGGAAGTAAAGAAACAAGAAATAAGTCCTGCGACACAAAACTTAGCAAACGCCCTTAAAGATCGATATATAGAACACGATCAGTTTGAACGCCTTACAAATGATGATCTTACAGTGCTTGAATCTTTTACTAGTAAAAGAATGTTCTTAACGCGAATCGCGATTATCGCTAATCAGAGTAGACTTCCTTTAGGTATTGAACCATTCAATAAAGCAGATTTGGAAAAAATTTTAGATACTTTAGTGTCGAAGGGTTATTTAGAAGTTGAACTGGTTGGAGGGAAAAATGTGTACATATTAACAGAGAGGGGAAAATATAAGCTTCAATAGAACGTAACCTTAATCTTTCTTAAGAATCAACTTATTAATGGAAATATCTTGGTATTCTCCGCTTGGATATTGACGCCTTATAGTTAAAGGTAAGATTTTTGATTTTAATTCTAATAGGGCGATTTTAATTGGATCTATGACATTTTTGGGTTTTTTTATTAGGATAGGAGCCCCGAACGAGATTTGTAAAGCCCTAGCACCAGTAATCCGGGCTTTTTCATATCTTGTAAGAAATATTGAACCAACCTTAATCGTTTTTCGAACTTCTTTGTATAACTTCCTCAATTCACGAGATTCTAAAAAAGAAGACATAGCATAAACCTAAGAATTAGTAACTGACTTTTTAAATGTATTTTAAAATAAAACTTTTTTGGTTTTCTTCCGATATCGATTAGAATGATTGTTTTTATGTGGTTAGTAAGAGTGCGCAAGGGGGGAATTTTTCAGTTTAAAAGAATTTTTCAGACTTTTGAACCCCCGACCGTCGAGATTTACGCCTTGAATTAGCGAAAATTTACACGGTGTGAGCGTTTAACGCTTTCCAAAATAACACATTAGAAAGTGTCGTTATACGTCTAAACCACTCGCGCAGCCTATTGTGAATAAATATTATAGATTAATTATTAAAAAGGTATTAATATAATTTAAGAGATTCTATAGACTCTGTAACTTTAATAAATTTCTAAGCTATATCTATTTGAAAGAGTTTCGTTATGATATTTACTGGTGATTTGAGTATCAAATAAAGAAGACTTTATATCCCACCCGCTTTTAAAGGAAAACTTTGTTCTGAGGAGAGC
>JAGXNS010000151.1 GCA_019894855.1 Promethearchaeota archaeon | reverse complement strand
TATCTTTACCTTTCATAAAGAGATTGAAGGAGATATAGATGCGATAATTAGAAAAGTAAAAAAGATGAACAAGAAAGTAGGTTTAGCAATCAATCCTGATACAGATATATCAGAGATTTTGCCCTACTTAGGATCGATTGATTTAGTTTTAGTAATGTCAGTAAACCCGGGTGGTTCTGGTCAAAGGTTCATTCCTAAATCTATCGAAAAAGTGAATCACCTAAGAGAACATAAAAAGAAGCATAACTTTCTTATAGATATCGATGGAGGAATTAACCTCAATAACTCTCCAAAATTAAATGTTGATATTATAAGTAGCACAAGTACAATTTTAAACGCAAAGAATCCAAATAAAGTTATAGAATCATTAAAACATTCTAGTTAACTCTGATTGTTTCTTTAGTTTTTGAAGTATTTCTTAATAAAGAATTGGCGGGACAATTCTGGATCTTCCCCGTTCCTTAAAATATAATTTTCGTATTTTTGATAAATCTTAAGCATGTCTTTATATAATATCTCGTACTTTTTGTTAGGGTGAATTATGATGCTCTCTTCTATATTTAGAAAATTTTCTACCAACTCAGTCCAATCAAAATTTTGGTTTCTTGAATTGTAGTAAGATTTGGCGCTACGAAGAGCTGCACCTAGTGCGGCTGAATTTGTCACTTCAAATTTGCGTATTTTAGTGTTAAATATATTTGCTGCTATTTTTAACATTTCTACATTTGTTGATGCGCCCCCAGTGGCGTATATTTCGTCTGGGGGTTCTTGAATCCATTCGGAATGTATTTTCATTGAAAGAAATTGTGCCTCAATAACTGCTCTAACATTCCCTTCCAAATCCTTATCATCGAAACCGAATCGATGAACTTTAGGCTTTGAAACAAGAGGTACGATTTCAGGGTAAAAATAAGGAAGCATAATTTTACCATAATTTCCTGGGGGCGTTTTCGCTAAAATGTTTGAAAAGCTAATCCAATTAAGGTTAAAACTGTCTTTAACTTGCTCTCTTGCAAGAGAACCATTTTTATAGCAAATTAATCCCATATAATCCCCGGTGGGCGCTCCAAAAACGTGACCCTCACCACTTAAGTCAACGAATAGGTCCTTTAAATAAGTAAAGTAAGTATCGCTAGTACCTAAACTGATCGCTGCTTTTCCTTTTTCTGTAAGACCTACTCCAATTAAGCTACTAGGATTATCCCCTGACCATGGAATAAGGAGGGTTTCTGAAGAGAATCCATAACGATCAACAAAAAATGGGGCTATTTTACCAATAATACTAAGGGGGCTTGTTAAAGGAGGTAATTTTTTCTTTAAATCTGGAGCGATGGAGTCTAAAGCTCCGTCATCCCATTCTTTTGTTTTAATATTCATTAAATTCATCCCAGCTCCATCTGCATGGTCAATTGGAGAATTTTTTCCTAGTAAAATTGATGAAAGAAAAGAGCTTACGAGATGAATTATTGAAGTTTGTGCGTATTTATCGTAATTATCTTTATAAAATTTCCTAATTTGAGGCCCAGAAAACCTTTCAAATGTGTTTGATCCGGTAATTTGTATTGTAGACTTTAATCCTCCGAGCTGATTTCGGATTTCTTCACACTCTTTAGTGGTGCTAGAATCCATCCAAACTGGACTAGTCTCTCTTGAAAATGTTCCCTTGATTTGACTTACTAAAGTTTTTTCTTTATTTAAATTCTTCAAGGTTGGTTCAAAAGATTTATTTAGATAAACGGTTCCATGTTGCTGACCCGATCCAGTTATTAGTTTTATTTCATTTAACGGTAAGTCTTCCTGCAAAAAAGTAGCAAATAATAATTCCAATGCTTCTATCCACATTAAAGGGTTAGAATGAACAACTTTACCGTCATTAGAAATATAAACTCCATGTTGTGTACCGTATTGAGGTAAACTTATATCAAAATTAATGCTATGTGAAAATACAGTCTCTTTTTCTTGGAAATCGATGAGAATGCCTGAGAAACCCTGTGTCGAACAATCTAAACCAAGGAAGTAATCCATAGTGTTATATTTCTTTTACTATTAATGAATCTTTTTTAGAATATTATAAAATAAAACCAAATTAGTCGTGAAATGTTAAAGATTTACCACAACTAGGACAAAATTTTTGTTGAGTAGCTAAGGGATAACCACAATAAGGACAATAGGAAACTAATCTTTGAACATAATCAGAAGATTCGGGTGATGAGTCATTATTGTAATGATACTGATAATAGTTCTCAGAAGATGGTGATAGATAAGATTTTCTTTTCTTTCTAAGATACATTGAAACGCCCAGTATTAGGGCAATCACAATAACCACACCTATAATGATTAGAACGAAGAAGATGTCTTGTGGGAGCGATGGTTGTATTAACACAACTATTAAGAACTCTTCAGATTCTCCTTCGCCATCGAAAGCTGTAACTAATAAAAATGCGAGATAACCGTCTTGAGAGAAACTATCGTATTGTGAAGCAGTAGAAAATTCCTTGGGTCCAGTTATAGTGGAAAATTCCATCGTGTAAGGAATTACAAAACTTCCAGCGTGAGTATCAGAACTCCATTCGTAAGCCATCTCAGAAAAGATGTTGGTTCTAGGTCTAATAGGAACTATAGTATTATCTTCTGAGATAGATGCGATAAAAAGATTTACTGAAACCCTCATCTCAGAACTATTTTGGTCTTCATATGAAACAGAATCCGTTAAATTAATTCGAAAATCAAGGCGAGATCCTTGTGATATTGTATATACATTTAAACTATCTTCTGTGTGAGTATCATCGAAAGAAATTGATTGCGAATTATCTATTAGGATTGTGGAACTTTCTTCTACGAATTCAGGAGGGTTATTGTTGATTAACGATACAAGTCTTGGAGAATGTGGATTGTAATAATTAGAAGCCGGGTTAAACGGTACAATATAAAAAATAGCAAAACCGGGTACATCTGCAGAGGTTGGAGTATATTCAGAAGAATATTCAAAAGGAGTAGGTATAGGGTTGGATAAGGAGAAAGTTTTATTAACGGTTCCTTCTTCAGTGTAACATGTTAAGGGGTACAACGATAAGTAAGCAGTTGCATCGTAAGTAATATTATCGAGAGTAGCGTCAATATTTAGCGAATCAATACCATTC
>JAGXNS010000150.1 GCA_019894855.1 Promethearchaeota archaeon | reverse complement strand
GGTTGATAAAATTAATGAAATTATGGAACACGAAATAATATACGATATTTTTCCGACCTACGATCTCCAAGACGAAGAATTAACGCAATGTATATTAGAGTTTTTTAAAATTCTATTCTGGGGCGTATCTGCTATAGTTTCCACGCTCCTCTGGTTATACTTCTTTAACACTTAGATTTCCATCAGATTTTAATCGATTTTTATTTGCTCGCATTTTAATAAGAAGAATTAGTGAATATACTAACATAATTGTAAGAGAGACTATAATAATTACAACTCCAGACATAAATATTTGGCTTTCAAAAGATAGGACAACTTTGGTATGACAGTCAGTACTTCCATTAACGGTTACACATATTAGGTAAGTATATTCTATATATGCAAAAGCTGAGAGCAGAAGCCCTGTTATTAATAGTATTGCGCTAGATAAATAAACTATTCCGCGTTTCATTTCATACTCCTTTAACAATAATGTTAATTTCTTTAAAAAATTGAAGGATAATGGTTAGTTATAGTTTTTCATTCGCATGTTTTCGGGCTATAATCTATTCAAATAAAATTATCTTGATTATGCTACCTAAATAGATTATCGGTCGGGAATTAATATTTTTAGTCAAGTTCAAATTGCGAGAAATTTTTAACAGTAGTTCTCTTGCTATTTTAATTATATTTAAAAAAACTAATGATAAACCATGATAAAGTGTAAATAAATAGATGTAATCGATCTAGAATTATTCTATTTATGAATACCTGGATCTAAATAAGGCTTTTTGGAATAGAGAATTTTAGTTTGTTTCTCTCTTAATTCTTTTAATAACGCTTCTTCGGTAAATTTTTTAAGGTCTAATAACGTCCAGCCATGAACGCCCCCACTTAATAATCCATCTGGTTTATGCATATCTGTACCAGTAAGCATTCCAATTTCTCCCTTATGTTCCACACAAAAATCATAGGATTCTTGATCGAAAACATTTTCCGGTTGAGAATCGTCATTTACAATCTCAATATAATCAATTCCCCATTCCAATAGGGTTTCTCGGGTTGGATGATTTTTATATTTAGCTTCTTTTACACTCCATGGAATATGATTACAGACAACTATACCACCTTGATCGTGAACCTTGTTAATTGCATCAATAATCTTTTCATCTTTGGGTTTATAAGGTATTCTAGTATCCCACTTTGAGACACCTAAAAAATTTAAATGAATCCTCGTAGTTGTCCATTCGATCCCACTTGTTATAAGAATATCCTTTTCAAGATATTCTTCCTTAACTTCATTAATTTTTTCTAAATGCCGCATATTGTTATGATCAGTTATCGTTAATGCGTTGAACCCCATAGCAATATGCCATTCAACATTTTGCTTAATTGTAAGTACTCCATCACTGAAGTATGTGTGAGAATGATGGTCGTAAATCAAATTATAAGCCTTTTTATCATATCCCGGCGGTACATGAGGTGTAATGTTTTTCCAATCATCATCTGAATAAGCGCTTGATCGAGGCATAATCGCGTTTGTCTTTCATTTAGTTTTTCGATTATAAATTTCTTTCACAAAATAACTTGCTACATTCTCAGAAAAAGTGTTAGGGCCAAAACCAGCGTCAAATCCTAATTCTTTAGCAAGTTCATTCGAGATTCTTGGACCACCACAAACTAAAACGATTTTATCTCTTATCTCTTCAGCTTCCAGTAGATCGACAAGGTTGGTTAAATTTCTCACATGGATATCTTTCTGGGTTACAGTTTGAGAAACAAGAAGTACGTCAGCTTTTAATTCTATTGCTTTTTTTACGAATGTTTCGTTCGATACTTGACTACCAAGATTATAAGCTTCAATCATCTCATATCGCTCTAATCCATAATGACCGGCAAAACCCTTCATGTTCATTATCGCATCGATCCCTACCGTATGTGCGTCAGTCCCAGTCGTAGCGCCAATAACTACCAATTTTCGTTTTAGTTCGGTTTTAATGAAATCATTTATTTCTTTAATCGTCATCGCCTCAATCTCTACTGATTCTACTTTTATTTTAGTATAATCAATCGAATGTTTAAGAGTCCCATACAACACGAAATAAGTGTATCCCTTATCTAGAGACGCATGATATGCTACTGAAGGTTCTTCTATCCCCATTTTTTTACCCAATTCTAAAGCAGCAAATATGGCTTTTTCTCCATCATCTACAGGAAGAGTAAAACTAACCTGTACTTTTCCATCATCCATTGTGTCTCCATAAGGCTTGATTTTAGTTAGATCTAAATTCTTGTCATAATCTTTTTTTTCTGTAGAATAGAGTCCACCACCCATTATATTTCGCCTCCTAAGTGTAGTTCTCTTGACATAATTTCCAAGAAGGGATTAAAATATTCTTTACTTTTTGAGATTACGCCGTCTAATCCTCTTCCACCATCAATCGGCCTTTTTATCTGCGCGAAAATCCCTTTTTCAATTGTCTTGAATAAACCTTCCTTTTCTATCTCAGTTAGAAGTTCGAGAGCTTTCTTTAATACTTCGTTTGCGCGTTGTTGCATTATCCCTCCTTCCTTATAAACGATTTCGTCTCCTAAATCTTTCATATTTTTAAAAATATATTTCGCATTTTCAATGGATAAAGCCCGATCTGACATGAATGGAGTGTGAATTGCTTCCGTTAACATTCCGAGTAAGTGAATTCTCTGATTTGTAAGAATTGTAATGATATTGAATAACGCATCTTGAACGTGACCTTTAAAAATGTTTCCAGTCATATATTTTGTTGGGGGCATGTATTTCAAAGGAGCATTTGGGAAAATTTCTCGCGCCATTTGTGCTTGGGCAAGTTCGTACACGAATCCATTTTCCAACTCAGGGTTCATTTCAAACGCATGTCCTAATCCCATTTGTTCTTCGCTTAATCCTGCTATTTTCGCAAATTGTTCGTTAATGAATTGCGATGCTAACACAGTATGAGCTGCATCATAAGCGTCATCAGTAGTAAGATAATTGTCCTCCCCCGTATTGATGATTACTCCTGCATACGCATTTATCATCCTTGAAAAATATTGATCGATTATCGTTCTTTGCATGTTTATATCTCTAAATAAAATTCCATACAACGCATCATTTAACATCATATCTAATCTTTCGAAAGCTCCCATAGC
>JAGXNS010000014.1:377-38800 GCA_019894855.1 Promethearchaeota archaeon | reverse complement strand
GATTTAAATACCACAATGACTCCTAAATTATTGTATTAAGTATATTTAAGCTAAGTGTTTAATCTTTTTAACACCTTCACGAATTCTTTTCAATATCTCTTCGATTTCTTTTTCTTTCACGATTAGTGGTGGCATCATTATGAGCGTATCCTTTTTATTTCCGCAGTAATTTTGTAGAACGCCTTCTTTTATTATGGAAAGCATAGCTAATTGCCCTAATGTTTCGCTATTAAACTCCATGCCCCACATAAGTCCTCTCCCTCTCACACCATTTATTATTTCAGAATTATCGTCTGCGATTTCTTCTAAACCCTTACCGAAGAGTTTACCCATCTCCGTTACATGGTTCAAGAATTTTGGATCAGATTGGATATCTAGCATTTTACATGCAATAACACAACCTAAATCGGATCCTCCAGTAGTAGAAATGTGTATGAATGGATCATCTTTAAAAACTGCTTTCTCTATAAATGGTTTATAACTGCAAGTAGTGATCGGATAAATTCCCGCGCTCATACCTTTACCTAATACCATAAAATCAGGTATGACCTTTTCATGTTCATAAAGTCCTCCGTAAATTGCCCAAAAATGACCAGTTCGTCCAAGTCCAGCTTGAACTTCATCAATTATCATCATAACACCAAAATCATCGCATAATTCTCGAACCTCTGAAAAGTAACCCTCTTGAGCGATTAATACTCCTGCTGATGCTGGGATTGTTTCCAGAATGATGCAAGCAACATCGTCCGAAATATTTTTCTTCAAGGCATCAATATCGCCAAAAGGAACTTGCTTAAAATCCGAAAGATTCCAAAGGAAATTTTCTTTAAAGCCAGGATCTCCAGCTGCTAACGCAAAACCAGTGTGACCATGAAATCCTCCAATTGCTGATATGCATTTTTTCCGTTTCGTATACGCCCTTGAAAATTTAATAGCAGAATCAACTGCCTCACCACCACTAACTCCAAATGTGGTTTTTGTAATTCCTGGTGGCATAAGCCCTGCTATTTTTTCACCTAACAATGCTCTCCATTCTGATAATAGTAAATGATCACCTATGTCTAATCCACTATCTAAAGCGTCCTTAAGGATTTGTACAATTTTTTGGTTACCATGCCCTAAATTATAAACGCCTCCGCATACGTGGCAATTATAAAGTTCCATTGATGGTTCATTGGGTTTTGGTCCAGCCAAAGTTTTAATCTTAACTCCCTTCCGCTCGCCAAGAATAACTCCAAGACCAAATCCTTTAAATAGGCGAACTTTTGGTGAATTCACATGCTTTGCGTATAACTTCAATAGCTCTTTCTGAGATAAAGTTCCAATAAATCTATTTTTTAAACCTTCGTTCATAATACATCAACATTATTTTTTAGTTAATTTCTAATATTTGCTTATCGATCTAAGATCTTAGTCTTTAATAGAATTTGCAGATAAAAGTTATGAAATAAATGAAAAATCAAACAGTTAATATTAATAACAAAAATTTTATGATTAAAGATTAATATTTTTATTTTAGTAGTAATATAATTAGAATGTTATTAAAAAAACTTGATGTGATTTACCATAATCAAATTTAAAGTAATCGTAGCTGGGGCTAAAAATGTCGGAAAAACCTCTCTCATAAGGAGATATGCAACAGGCAAATTTGATATATCAACTTTATCAACGATTGGAGTAGATTTTGAAACAAAAAAGGTAGTTGTTGATGATACTGAGATTCTCTTAAATATTTGGGATTTCGCTGGAGAAAAAAAGTTTCGTCTTCTACTTCCCTCATATGTATCGGGAGCTTCTGGTGCCTTAATGCTTTATGATATAACAAATAAAGATTCTCTAGAAGACCTTCATGATTGGGTAAAAACTATTAGTTCTGTTCCAAATTATCCCAAAACTAAGCTACTAATTGAGGCAAAAATTGACTTAGAAAAACAGAGAGAAGTCCGTCGTGATGACGCTAAAGAGTTATTTGACAAATACAAATTTCAAGGAGACATCCATGGTGTGTCATCAAAGACTGGAGAAAATGTCGAAAATGTTTTTGAGACGCTTGGAAGAGAGATTATCAAGAATTCTTTAAAAAAATGCACTAGTTGCGACAAGTTTTATCCTTTAGAGCTTAAGTATTGTCAATATTGTGGTCAGAAAACACGTTAATTCTGTTTATTGATTATATTAGAACAGAAGGATTAATGAATCTATATCTTTTTAAAAAATAAAACGCTTATCAACAATAATATTCAAAAAAATATAGGTAATTTAACTTGAAATACGATTTAAACGATGACCTCAACGAAATCATAAAGCGTTTAAAAGACGAAGGAATTTCTTTTCATGGTAAAACAATTTTAGTTACAGGAGGAGCAGGTTTCTTAGGTTCATGGGTTTGCGACGTACTAGTAAAACAAGGAGCGTATTGCGTTTGTTTAGATAATCTTTCTTCAGGAAGATTTGAAAATATCACACATTTAATGGATAAGGATAACTTTCGCTTTTTAAATCACGATATTTCTAAACCAGTATTTTTTGGGTTCACACATCATCCAGATGGAATATGTATCGGCGATATTAAAAGAATCGACATCGTGATGCATATGGCAAGTAGAGCGTCTCCGTTTGAGTTTAGTAAATTTCCAATACCCATATTAAAAAGTAATACTTTAGGGACTATGAATGCTCTGGGAATTGCAAAAGCTCACAATGCTTTATTCTTTTATACGAGCACCTCTGAGGTTTATGGGAACCCTCCCGATGATGTAATCCCAACCTCTGAAGAATATTTTGGACATGTTAACCCTGTAGGTCCAAGAAGTTGCTACGATGAATCTAAAAGAGCTGGAGAAGCTTTCGTTAAAGCTTACGAACTCCAACATGGAATTAAAACAAAAATAGTTCGAATTTTTAATACATCTGGTCCCAGGATCCGTTTCGGTCCGGAATTTGGTAGAGTTATACCTAACTTTATCCATCAAGCGTTGAATAACGAAGAGATAACTATTTTTGGCGATGGATCACAAACAAGATCATTTATTTACGTAGTTGATGAAATTGAGGGTCTTTTAAAAATTGTTCATAAAGACGAAGCGATAGGAGAGGTTATTAATTTGGGTAATAATAAGGAATATACTATCTTAGAATTGGCTAAAATTATCAAAGACTTATCCAATTCAGAATCAAGAATTATTTTTAAACCTCTACCTATTGACGATCCAACAAGAAGATGTGCTGATTTAAAAAAAGCAAACAGAATCTTAAATTGGCAACCCACGACTCCCTTAAAGGATGGGTTATCGAAAACTATAGCTTGGTTTAAAGATAATGTCAAAAATGGATAATATAAAAAATCTTAATAGTTTAAAAAAAAATTATAAAGAATTTGATAAAATCCTAAAAATTCTCTTAATTATTGGTATAGTCATTATATCTGGGTTCATAATTTACGCCTTTTTAACTCCGAGACCGGGTTATTGGTATCTTGGTATTTTGAATTCTGACAAAAAAGCAGAAAATTACCCTACAGAAGCTGCGGTTAATGCAAATATTACTTTTTATATTTCTGTTGGTAATTATTTAAATCGGGATTTTTCATTCCAAATAGAAATTTTGAAGGGAGATAACGACACTGTACTAGGGTCATCACCTTCTTTAAACGCAACTTCATTTGTAAATTCGTCGACAATTACCTTACTACATGGAGCAGAATGGATTTCAAGTGCGTTTAATGTCACTTTTTCGGATCCAGGAAATAACCAATCAATAATTGCGGAACTATGGGAAATCCCTTCTGTAGGTGTAAGAAGGTTTTATGATGTGGTATATTTAAGATTAAATATTACTTCCTAACTCTGGGCTCCTATTATTTGAACATTATCAATTTTTACATAGGGTGCGGAGTAAGGCCCGTAAATTTTATATTCCTTTGATATAGAAGTTATATTTTCAAATAAATCTAATAGGTTTATACCGAACATAGTTTCATTTAAAGCATGTTTTATTTCTCCGTTTTTTATCAAATTTCCTTGAGAAATCAAACCTGAAAAATCACCAGTTGCAATATTTGGAGAATCCGCGGTTGAATTTAACAAAATCCCTTCTTTCACATTTTGCATTAATTCTTCTTTTTGTGTGGTTCCAGGTTGTAAAACTAAATTCGATATTCCTATAGAAGGAATGGAACTAAATGATCTTCTCGACGCATTTCCAGTACTTTCGACCCCATCCTTTCCGGCTGTATAACTATTGTGCAACAATCCTGATTGCAGAAATTGTCCCCGCTCAATAATTTTTTTATTTCTACAAGGAAAACCTTCGCCATCAAAAATATTTGAGCCAACCCTTCCATTAATTAAAGCGTTATCATCTATATTGATCAAATCTGTACCGATAGTTTTACCTCTTTTACCAACTAAAAAACTTCGTTTATATTGGTGCGTTTCTGCATTAATTGCAGATGCGATTGGATTTAATATTAGGTTTATTGTCCCTTTAGGGGAAAGTATCACTTGCATTTTTTTTGTTTTAATCTTTTTTCTATGTAGATTTCTCTTAGCATTTTTTAGCGCTTCTTCCGCAGTTCTTGTCCCATCAATGTCAATTAACTTTCTTCTCATTTGAGATTCGTATCCGTTTGAAACTTCGCCATTAATCGTATCTTTCACTATCATATTTGACGATATGTTGAAATATGTCTCCTCTCCGCTTACCTCAATGCCGTTCGAGTTGAAAATGTAAGAAAGATTACTATTAGCTGTAAAATCTCCAGATTGCGATATTGCTTGGTCATCTTCATTACAAGTTTTAATCAAGTCCTTAACATGTTCTATTGCATCTTCTATAGATAAGTTCTTTATGCTTTTATCGTATAAGCCTTCAACCACTGCATAGGGTTTTGATTTTTCAGGCAGATTTTTAAAATCTGGATCAGGAGTTCCGACACGCATCATCTTAATAGCATTTTTAACAATTTTTTCTACGACATTTTTTTTTAATATGTTTGTAAATGCGAACCCAATAGACCCATTTGATTGATAAATTCTTATTGAAATTCCATGGTTTCTCCCAATCTCGCTATATTTTACTGAATTTTCCTCAACTTCGATATTAAGATATTCACTTTTTCCGATAAAAACTTCGGCACATCTAAAATTTGAATAATTTTTTTCTGCAATTTTAATAGCAAATTTAGACAGCTCAAATATGTCTATTTCCGCATTCATTTAATTCAAACCTCCCACAGTGATGTCGTCAACTCTAATATATGGCCCACCATCACAAACTCTAACGCTTTGGCCACCCTTTCCGCAAATACCGTCTGAGTAGCTAAATGATTTTTGATCACCTATAGCTGAAACTTTTTTTAGAACTTCTAGGATCATTCCCGACAACGCAACATCCCTCATTAATTCTTTTTTTTCTCCATTTTCGATTTTATAGGAGAACTTACACTTAAATTGAAAATTTCCAGTAGTCGGATTAGTATACCCATACAAAAAATCTTTGCATAGAATTCCATTTTTTGTATCTTGTATTAATTCATCGATGTTCCAATCTTTAGGTTCAATGTAAGTGAAACCCATTCGGACTTGAGGTTTAGCGGAGCTAGATGATGCTCTCCCATGACCGTTTGGTGGTAAATTCATTCTAGATGATGTTTCTAAGTTATGTAAGTAGTTTTTTAGTACTCCATTTTCAATAAGAGTTGTTTTTTGTGATGGAGTTCCTTCGTCATCAATAAAATAGCTCCCAAATAACTCGTAAGGAAGCCCAAGTGTTTTACCTTGTCCCATCGAAGGATCATCGATTATATTGATATCTGGTAAAGCTATCTCTTTACCAATCTTTTCTTTTAAAATACTTTCTTTACTTAAAACCAGATCAGCTTCGCATGCATGTCCAAGAGCTTCGTGGATTAAGGTTCCGGCTAGTTTAGGATCAGCAATAATAGTAAACTGTCCACCTATCGGAGATTTTGCATCTAGTAATTTAATCGATTCTTGAGCTGTTTTTTCGCTTAAATTTTCTGCTTTTTCTGTGGATACTATCTCAAATCCACCTAAACCTCCTACTGAATTAATCGATCTCTGGGTTATTCCTGCCTTTCGGGAATATACCATGTTTAGTAATCGCAAATATGAAAGTTTTTGTTTAATTCTACTTCCAAATGAATTGATAAAAATGTAATCGCTAATGCCATCCATATAAATTGTTCGCGTATTTGATACTAACTGAGAAGAATTTGCAGCAATTTTTTCATGAGTTTTTACTAATTTTATTTTTTCTTCGATATCCACATCCGGTAAGGGTATTTTGCTATCAATTTTGAAGATTTTCTCTAAAGAATCCCTTTCAATTATTTTAAACTCATTTTTTAATAAGGATCGAGTTAATTTTGCTAGTTTTATTGATTTTAAGAAGCTAGCTTTAATACTATCTTTATTAAGATCCTTGAGAACGCTAAAACCCCATCCTCCATTTATAAAAGCTCTTATTCCACAATTCGTCATCTCATAAGAAGAAATCTCCGTGCTCTTTTGATCTGTGAAATCTAAAGTCGTTCCATTACTTACCGTTGCCCTAATATCCCAATATTCAACTTTATTCCCCGCCTCTCGTAACAAATCTGCAATAAAAGCATTGTCAAATAGACTTAATTCGTTATCTGTCTCCATAAAACTCGTCAAATCACAATATAAACATAAAATGTCTTGATAAATAATAATAAGAGTCTTAGAAGAGTGAAGAATCGAGGTTTAAATAATTTTTTTCTTTATAAGATTTTTTAATTCAAACTTTTTTCATAATCTAGAAATTTAAAAAGAGTTTCTTTTTCTCCTTTCATTTTTATTTTCTTGATAATTTTAATAGCGTCATTTAAGGTTACTGTTCTTACAATCTTAAATGAGTTTTTAAACTGAAAAGATCGATTACACTTCCAACATTTTTTCGTTTTTATTATTTTATTGCTATAATACCATTCTCCACAATGGTAACAACGAAAAAAGTAGAATTTCTGAACATTGCGCATTATAGGGATATAACAAAAATATTAGCATTTATGTAAAATAAGGCTACAAGTTTTCTAACATACCACATATATATTTTATCATTAATAGATAAAAAGCAAAGTTAATTTTAGCAGAGATATTATTATTCCATATATATGATTCTAAAAAGTTGGGGTCGTTATGAAGGAGATAACTGAGAAAGCATTAAAAAAGTTAAATATCGACGAATTAACGCACTTATTTGTAGACAATATAAATAAACAAAATTTGAAATTAATTGAAGGTATAGAATTTCTGGTCGAGGAAAAATTTGGAGATTTCACGAAAAATTTAAATTACGTGATAGAGACTAATACCGAAGTACAAATCAAGAAAGTTTTTGAAGCTAAGATCTTCAAATCTAAATTAATTTTCTCGAAATCAGACCGATTAAAATTATTCACTAAAATTAATGATATTAAAAATATTGGAGAATTTTTCGCCAATAAAATGCTTCTTTACAAAGTCATATTTCCAGATAATGAATTTAAATCCCAACTCGTTCGCGTTTTAAAATCATTAAAATTAATTTCTAATGGTTTAACTGACGCAGTAAAAGCTATTGGCTCAGATTTGAGTAATGCTTATAAAATTTGTGAAGAAGTGAAAGAAGAAAGACGAAAAATGAGAAAAAAAGAGTGGGAATTACTAAACCGGTTGTATAATTATGACATGGATTACTTATCACGAACTTTCCTTTACTTGAAAGAATTAGTAGAAGATATAATGATGTTGGCTGACCATATTAAAAGTTTTGCTGAGTACATTCAATTTTTATCAACAAAATACTTAATCTTTGAATAAAAAAACTGATTGACCATGGCAGTTGACATAATTTCGATTGTAGTAATTGTTTTAATTGTCTTGGCAATCGCCCTCGCATTTTCTATAGGCGCAAATGATGAAACCCTATCCACATTAGTTGGAGCTGGAGTTATTAAATTCAAAGTTGCCTTACTAATTGGTGGTATAGCAGTTGGAGTAGGGATGTTCTCCTTTAGCTTCGCGTTTGTGGCAAAAACCGTTGGTGCAGATTTATTAGGTGAGGCAATAACTTATACAGAATTTATGTTATTAACTGTATTAATAAGTAGTATCTTATGGTTAGTAATTGGTAGTTTCGCAGGAATCCCCTTAAGTAGCACTCATTCATTAGTAGGAAGTATTTTTGGAGTTGTTATTGTATACTCAATAACACATGAAGCAGTTAATCCTGAAACGGTATTTAATTGGACAAAATTAAATAATGTAATTCTTGGTTGGTTCCTTTCTCCATTGTTCGGATTAATCATGACATATGTACTTTTTAAATTACTTGCGAAAGTTTATCTATCCAGATTAAAAGGTTTAAATCAAATCGAGAAATCTGAGAAATATTTCAAATGGTTATTATTAATTGCAGTAATTTTTGCTGAGATATGGGTAGGAGCAAATTCTGGGGAGGCGTTAGGAATACTTTATGGATTATTGGATGTAGGTACTTTGAACTTGGAGCAATACATATTCTTTGCATTTATTTGTGGTGTTTTCTCTTGTCTTGGGATATTTATTGCAGCGCGGTATGTAATTAGAAATCTAGCATCTCAAATGATGGATTCTCGACCTAGCGAAAGCCTCATTACTCAAATAAGTTCTGCTTTGATTCTAATGATTGCCACATTCTTAAGCTTGCCTATTTCCCATAGCCACGTAATAGTATTTTGCATAATTGGAATGAGTGTGGCTCAAAGAAAAGAAGTTGACTACAAAGGCTTAGGAAAAATGGCGATATACTGGGTTCTTACTTTTCCAGGTGCTGCAATTCTAGCAGGGTTGATTTATTTTGGATTTAATTTATTTGGATTAGTCTAATAAACTATAAAAAATACTTAGTAATAGTAAAATATAGCACTAATAAAGAAAAGAAAATATGTGATAAAAATGGGTTCGTTAATAGAATTTCTAAAAAGAGAAACGGCATTGAATGTGTTAGAAAAAACAATAAAACATGCTCAAATCGTTCAACAATGTGTAAGAGAATTAGAAGTTGGGCTTAAAGTATTGCTTACGGAAGAGAATTTTGAAAAATCTCGCGAAAACTTTAACAAAGTTGATCTTTTAGAAGACGAAGCAGACAAGTTAAGAAGAGAAATACTGAAAGATGTTTCGAGAGGAGAATTAAATCCTAGTATAAGACAAAATTTATCACATCTTATAAAAAGATTAGATGATGTAGCAAATTGTAGTACGGGAGTGGCTCGTAGAATTACTACTATCCCGATAAAATTTTGGGATCAGAGTAGTGAAGAAACTATAAAATTAATATTAGAAATAATTGAAACAACCGTAGAAGCGGTAAGCAACTTAGATAAACTTGTTAGTGATTTAGTGGGCGAAAGGAAAAGTGTGAAAGAGTATGCTAAAAAGATAAATCAATTGGAACATGATGTAGACCTTTTAAATATTAAACTAAGAGAAAGCCTTCAGAAAACAGAGTATGATGTTAATTTCTTTACAATTTTCACTGTTGGTAATATTTTCGACATTTTGGAAGCAATATCCGACTCTATTGAAGGTGTTGCCGACTATATTATAGTTCTCCTTACAAGTTCCCGCGTTCTCTAGAGTGGAATGTTTAACAAATATAGCTCAGTAAAACTTATTGATTCTTTAGTAAAATGAGTTAATTCTTTTAAAAAAAGTGAAATATAAAAAATTTCAATGTTTAATTCGTTGATTCGAAATTTATACTAATATTAGCTAAAAGTTCTTTATATCTTGAACGCAAAGTTACTTCAGTGACTGAAATAACACGAGAGATATCTTTTTGAGAGACTTTTACATTTCTCAACTTCGCTACAAGATATATCGCACCAGCACATAATCCTTTAGGATCTTTTCCAGAAATAGAGGTTCTTACTATAAAGTTGTGAAGCACTTTCATTGCTTCTTTTTCCACCTCAATTCCTAAATTTAGATCTGCACAGTAACGCGGAATAAGAGTTACTGGGTTTATGTGGGATATTTTTAAATTTAACTCACGAACTAATATTTTATAGCATTTTTTTACGATATTGTCATTAATGGAAGCTTCTTCTAGTATTTCTTGAAGCGTAATAGGGACTTTTTCGTCTTTGCATGCGTAGTATGCGCAGGCTGCAACCATCCCATTTATCGATCTTCCTCGCAACAGTTGTCTTTTAAATACTTCTTTATACAATCTGACAGCAGATTTTTTTACTCTTTCGGGAAAATTTAGATTACCCCCTATTCTTTTTAGTTCGGTAATGGCCATTAACATGTTTCTCTTTTCCCAAGACAGATGCGTATTCCATTTAGCAGCTCTTCTTAAATCAGGATTTTTGATTTTGGTTCTATCGATAACAGTACTCAACCCTATATCTGGCATCAAGATAGACATAGGAGACCCTGTTCGCTCCTTTCTATCTTTTTCGTGTTTCGAATAAGCCCTTATTCCACTATGGCTAATATCCAATCCTCTCTCTCCAACAACTAGTCCACATTGTTGACAGACAGTTTCTCCTCTTTCTTGTATGATGAGAGTACTCCCCCCGCATTCCGGGCATAAATTTGATGATACATCTAATTCAACAACCATATTATGATACCACTTTGCTTATAATTTAATAAATTTTTTTTGTCGTCCTTTTTTATTTACTATTCTCGTTTTTCAAGGGAATAATAGGACAAGTTTTTATTAGTTTTGAACACACACTTTTTTTGTTGTTATCTCAAACATTGTTAAGTTTATATTTAAATATTATGTTTTTTTAATACAAATTTTACTTTTAGTAGTATATATTTTTTTTTTACCCTATTCTCCTATGAAGAAAAGGAAACTAACTAATTTGAATATAAATATTTTTTTTTGAATTAATAATAGATATATCATAAGGGTATATCTTTGAATAAAAAAATGACTTTTCTTGAACCTTGGGGGAAATAGTCTCCTTGATTCTAATTCTTGAAAATTCCAACATTTTATTTTTAATGCGATAAAATTGCGACTTTATTCTTATTCGAGTTAATTAGTTATCGTGTTATCTTTTTAGATAATATTAAATAAAACTTTTAACACTAATTTTTTGAACTTTATTTACGTTTTTTTAAAAGAAAAATTTTCTTTTAAGGTGAAAAACAGATATCGCAAGAACCTGAAAAATCAAATAATAAAGAAAATCCATCCACCATGAATGACAAGAGTTCGAGTAAGGAAAAAACAGAAGATAAACCTAATATGACCGAAAAAGAAATAGAAAGTATTAATCTTAATGACGAAAAAATAAAGCGATACATGAAAAAGTACAAAGAAGAGAACGATAAATACGCAATTTGGAGAGGGGCGATAACTGAAGGTTTTAAAAAATGGTTAAAAGGCGAAAAAATCTATACGCGGGACAAGGAAAGAATATCTTTATATGTAGATGATAAGATTAAAGGAAATTGGCAAAAATTTATAAATAAAAACAAGAAATCTTTTCCTACTTTTTCGGAGTTAATAAGACAAAGTGTTAAGTCATTTATGGAAGATACGAGTAGAGTTTCAAGTGAGTTGTCTAAACTGAAACCGAGTACCCTATCTAACATCTCTCATGCCTTAAAGGAACCCCTAACGTCTATTAAAGGTTATTCTCAGTTACTTCTTGAAAGCGACGAATACAAGGGTAAATTAAGTGAGCATGTTGAGGAAACAATAAAAAATATTTTCGATCAGAGCAATTTACTAGAAAACATTATAAAAAATTTCCTAGACAACATTCAACCTGAAAGTACTCCCTACGACATTTTATTAATTGAAGACGATTTGGCAACAATTCGGTTAATAACAAGCTATTTTGAAAGTAAGCACTACATCTGTAAGGGAGTTATAAGTGGGACAAAAGGCTTAGAGGAATTAAGAAGGGTGGTCCCAAAAGTTATTTTGCTAGACATTATATTGCCTGATTTAAGTGGGTATGATATATGTCAGACTATAAAAACTGATAGTGCGTACAGAAAAATACCAGTTTATTTTCTAACAGCGATATCCGCATCAGAAATAAAAAAACGTTTAAATGAGACACTAGCTGATGGGTATATTCTTAAACCTTTTAACTTTTCTGATTTCAAAGTTATTTTTGAAATTTTAAATGGAAAAGTGAATTAATCTAAGTATATATTAACTAAATGATCCCCATCAAGAGAAAGATGATGATTTTTCTTTGAGTTTGTTAACTTTTAAAAAAAATAAGATAAAACTTAATTGGATTAAATTTATTTTTTGTGAAGAATTACTTTTAAGTATAGAATTAGTTTACAAAAAATAAAAATTTTTATAATAAGCAATATAATAATTTTAGATTTTTAAAGTTAAAATTACTCAGAAATAAACAAAATGAAATAGGTGTAAAAAATTCCTAACGAAAGAGAGAACGATAGCAATTCAAATGGTAAGGAAAATCACACAAGTCCAAAAATGACTGACGAAGAGATAAATAATCTGGATTTGAATAGCGAACAAGCGAAAAAGTTAATGAGGGAGTATGAAGAGACAACTGATAAATATGCTAATTGGCGTGGAAATATAACTGAAGGTTTTATGAAATGGCTTAAGGGAGAAAAAATATACGACAGAGAAAAGGAACGCATTTCCTTGTATGTAGCTAACAAAACCAAAGAAGAGTGGAGCGAATTTATAAAAACTCATAAAGATAAATATAACACCATTTCCAAGCTTATAAGAGAGAGTGTTAATTATTTTATTAAGCAAGAATCCACTCTAATCAATGAAGATTTGCATAAAGTAGACAATCAAACTCTCACAAACATATCGCATGCTCTAAAGGAACCGTTAACATCAATCAAAGGATTTTCTCAACTACTAATTGAAAATTATCGTGATGAGATGGAAGAAAATGTATTTGACACCATTCAAAATATATTTAATCAATCTTTGCTTTTAGAAAACAAAATCGTCACCATTCTGGACAATATAAAAACAGAAACTTTTCAATACGACATATTACTAATTGAAGATGATTTAGCTACCATTCGATTATTAACAAGCTATTTTGAAAGCAAAGGTTTTTCCTGTAAGGGTGTAGTTAGTGGAACAAAAGGATTGGAAGAGCTAGCGAATAACCCACCTAAGCTGGTATTGCTTGATATCATTTTACCCGATTATAGTGGTTACGATATCTGCAAGCGAATTAAAGCAAGTAAAGAGCTTCAAAACATTTCGGTTTATTTGCTAACTGCTATACCTGGTTCAGAAGTAGAAAAGAACCTCGAAGATAGTCACGCTGACGGTTATATTCTAAAACCTTTTGACTTTTCTGATTTTGAAGTAATATTTCAATATTTATAGAAATACATTAGCATTTCTATATAAAAATAAGCGGGCTATGAGGGAATCGAACCCCCGACCTGCCGGTTAAGAGCCGGATGCGCTACCTGACTGCGCTAATAGCCCATTTAGTATTGCTTGCCATTTAATACGCACCTGGAGGGATTTGAACCCCCGAGCGCTTACGCGCACTGGCTTACTTGATCGTATTATCTACTCAAGGCCAGCGTCTTACCACTAGGCTACAGGTGCTTCAATTATTTTGATTCTACGCAGAATAATAATAGAATAAAATTCCTAAGAATTATCTGCTTGATATTTCCAACCTATATCTGTAAATTTTTTATTCTTAATATTGTGATATAGATATTAAAATAGTTTATTTTTAATAAAATAAAATTCTTTTTATTTTAATCTCGTAATTCCTAACCTTTATGAGAACCGTAAAGAAAAAATATAAATCTTATGTTACATTGACTCATAATTGAGATGATGTAAAAATGAGTGGGGCAAAAAATTTTAGGTATTTGATACCAGATCGATTATTTAAAGAAATTACCCAGAAAGCCACAGAGGTTCATCCAAACATCGAACATTATTGGATTTTTGCTGATCGTAAAGAAAACTTTGGAATTGTTAATAAATTTATCGTTAATCCAGATCTAAGAAAATCAAAAACCCACGTCAAACCAAGAAGTTGGATGAGGTATAAAAAGTCAAAAATTTATAACATGCGTAAGTTTAAACAGGAACTTAACGTAGATATCGTCTGGCAAGCACACACACATCCATCGGGAAACGATAAACTACACCAAATTGATAAGAGGATACTTAAATATCTTTCAAACGGGGTTATGATTATCATTATTCCTCATATTCCAGAAAAAGGGTTAGAGGGGCATATGGTGGGTTGGTATTACGATAAACGGTATACAAAAAAACCGATGATTGAGAAAATGGTTTTTGAGATTATCCAAGAATAAGTTCTTTTCTCGCTAGCGATTTTTCTTTTTTTTTCCAACTATTATTAGGTTTGAGAAAAGCTTATATTGATACATCCTCTGAACAATTTAAACCTATTAATTTTCAATATTCGTTAATGAGAAATTGGGGTTTATCATATGGAGATTACAGTACAAAACTCAGATAAGATTGAAGAGATAAATGATACCAGCAGGTACTACTTTCAAATTATAAGCAAGGGAGAATTAGTCCTCAGCTCTTTTATTTATTATTAATAAATTAATTTTATTTCTTATAATCCACTCTATACAATGAAAAAGTATTAAAATTTTAAATTTTTATATACAAACTATACCACTTGAAGATTATATCAACATTAAGCAATCGTCGCTTAGCTTGGTAGAACGCTTAAGCGTGCTAAAAGCGCTGGATTGCTAATCCAGTGTCCAACGGACTCGAGGGTTCGAATCCCTCCGATTGCGCTCTAATAATCTTCAAATAGTAAGGGCCCATGGTCTAGTGGTTATTACGTCTCGCTTACACCGAGAAGGTCGGGAGTTCGATTTTAAAGCGAAATTATCGCTTCTACGAAAACCTCCCTGGGCCCATTATTTATAATTTCGATTTATATAATTTCTTGATTCTTTCAGGCCGAATTGCATTTAATTTACAATTTTTTAGATATTTTCCTATATCTGCAATAATTCCAGGAGCAGTAGTAGATTCTCTTAATATTACTATGTTTTCTAAAAATCCGAAGCGTTCTATTGATGCAATATCACGATAATGTCCGGTTTTCACAAGTGCTTTTTTAAATTGACCTTTAGTTTCACCACTGACAAATACCGCCTCGAGGTTCTCTGAAATCAGTTTTTCGTAAAAGTCTAGCGTCTTTTGATCCAAAATGCCTTGGATTTGTTGTTTTTCTTTATTTATCGCAACAACTTTCACATAAACGGGGAATTTATTAATAAAATCATAAGTTTTGATAATTTCTGTCAATGAAACAGTTTTTCCATTACACAATTGAGTTCTCAAGTCATGAAGGTTTAATAATATATCTACCTTAGGATTTACAATGGCACAATCTGCAAAAATTCCAAAACCTACTTTTCCTACATCCAATAAGACTCCTTTAAAGATGTCGTTTGTCTTAACATCTTCAAATTCATGTATGGCCCCAATCTTTTTCTTTAGTAGATTTAAAATGAATACTTCTTCGCCCCCTGAAATGAGAATTTCAAACCTATTATCAAACTTTCTTAATTTCTTAATACGTATTTTAGTACCCGGAAAGCTCTGGCTTACTTCTTTTAAGTATTTAAGGTACCTTATCGATATATCTTTGACGTTGCCTTTTTTTGGGATATTATATATCTGATCGTAAAGAACCAGTGTTTTTACCATAAAAATTCTCTAAAATTAGTGTTATGAATAATATTATAAAGAATTGCTTAAATCTAAAATTTCCCTTTTTCTCAAACCATATCAAGAATTTCTTTCGTTCTAACAAAATTTATATTAGTGTGGTTTTATGATTCATTAAATACAATAATAGAGAAGTATGGTGGAGATATGGAACTACAACGGTTTATATATTTAGTAGACCAATTAAGGGAATATAACGGGATTGAAGAGATTTTCGTGTTGAGCCCTGAAGGTGAAATCCTTTTTAAATCTGAAGATTTCCTATTATCAGATGATGATGCGAAAGCAATCTTAAATGCGTGGAAAGAGCATAAACAAGCTTTAATGTTTCAGAGTTTTAGATATGCCATTTTAAAAAATGATGAGATACAACTAGCAGCAAAAAATATTGTTGGAGGAAAAGGCAATATAGTAGGTTCCATTACGAAAGAAGGAGACTACATTATAGCCCATACGCAAGATGAGGGTCTTATCGTGCTTGAATGGTCAATTTTTATCAATAAGGTTGCTTGGAGTTAGCCGAGAAAAACTTTTTTTTTCTATTTTACAATCGATCTAAATTTAAAAAATATTATTGTTGATCAAAAGAGTTCAAATTTAATAAAAAAATAATCCTTCTATCACACCTAATATAAATATTTTATAAAGTTTCAGAGATTGATACTGAAAATACTTAATATTTTAAATCAAGTGTAATCGACATACTGAAAAACCTCTAGAATGTTTATATTGATAAAAAAATAGAATTTAAAGGATAGAACAAGATGGAAACTAAAGCAAATAAGATATACTTGCTGATGATATATGCAATTTTCCCTATAATTGCTTCAATAGTCTATGTGATTGAAGAACCAATACCTTATCTAGGATCCAATGAATTAATTCATAGAATTGGGAGCATATTTGGTATTTTCGCTTTTATTTGGATGTGTTTTAACATTATTATTATGACAAAGATTAGAGTCATAGAAACAAATTATAGCTTGGATTGGTTAAATAAATTTCACATGTGGACAGCTGTTATTGCAATAATTCTTGGGTCTCTCCATTATCCATTAATACGTTTAGGAGGGGCCATTGATCCTACTCAATTACGTACTGGAAATTTTGGATGGGCTTCTTTTATTATTCTGATGTTACTGGCAAAAATCTTCATGTCAAACAGGCTAGTGAAGTACAAAGCAATCGGAAAATTAAGATTGTCTGCATTCATTATGAGATTTAAATATGACACCAATAAAATCCTTCATAATGTTATGATGGTAGGATTAGCTCTCATTTTTTACCACTCGATAATATCCTTCACATCAATAAGTTCGGTGTACATGCTTGGCATATATTACTTTTTCTTTGGCATTACGATTATCGGATGGTTTTATCACAAGTTGATTCGAAGGTTTCGATCAACAAGTGACCCCTATGCGTATCGTAAAAGCTCTTGGGATGATGTAGGTTTAGATGGTGTCTCAGAAAAGGACAGAAAGTGGGCATTCCGTTCATTAAAGCAAAACCCTTCGCTTTATCCATGTTTGCAATGTGGAACTTGTACGTCTGAATGTCCAGTTTCCATTGTTACAAAAGGAAACTATAACCCAAGAAGGAATATCTTAACCACTCTTTTAGGGTATAAAGATTTGCTTCTAAAGGGGGACGATTTAGTAATCTGGGGTTGTACCGATTGTCATACATGTAATGAAGTATGTCCTCAAGGTATTGAACTGACAGATTTATTCGCATCGTTAAAGAACCAGAGTATTGCATTAGGTAAAGGCCCAGATTATATTATTGAACAAGCCATAACAATTTTTGACAATGCGAAAGCTATACCTTCTCAGCCAGCTATCGAACGTAGGCGCCAAGAATTAGGGTTACCAGCAGTTTCAGAACCAAATATTAGTGAAGTGCAAACTTTACTAACTAACTTAGGAATTAAAGATAAAATTGAATTGAGAACTTAACTCCTTAAATAATAAAAAATAAAGGAATAAAGGTTCAAAAAAATTAAATTACGATTTTAAGGATTGAGATTTCATATTTTCTTCTTGTTTTCTTTTTAGATTTTTATCTGGATTTTCAGATACAAATTACAATAAAGGTTATAGTTTATTTAGTAAAAATATAAATTTTATTGATTATTTGATTATTAAAATAGTAAAAAAAATACGTAATAAAAATTAATAAAAAATTCTATTAGGAGAGATTCATGTTCCAGCAAGCAGGAAGGGGCTATGATATGGCTATAACTCAGTTTTCCCCTGAGGGTCGTCTTTTTCAGGTTGAGTATGCCATAGAAGCTGTAAGAAGAGGGACAACATCTATTGTATGCAGAAATAATAATTCTGTTGTATTTACCGTAGAGAAAAAGAGTTCCGAGCTTCAAGAGATTATTGGCTCTGAGAAGATTTTTAAAGTTGACGACCATATTGGTGTGGCTATCGCTGGGCTCACAGCTGACGCAAGAGTTTTAGTTGATAGAGCTCGCGTCCAAGCACAGGTTAATATTTTAAATTATGATGAAATAATTTCTGTAAAAGATAGCACTTTAAATATTTGCGAATACCTCCAATTATTTACCCAGAATGCGGGTGTAAGGCCTTTTGGAGTAAGTTTCCTTATAGCTGGAGTTGATTCCAATGGAGAAGCTTCTTTGTACTTAACTGATCCCTCTGGCGCTATGTGGGGCTATAAAGCCTTTGCGATTGGGTCAGGAGCGACCGAAGCAAGAGCTTACCTTGAAGAACACTATAAAGAAGATATAAGTGATGAGGACCTAAAGTTGTTACCTTTAAGGACCTTGAAGGAATTAATGGGTGAAAATTTAAGTAAGGATACTTGTGATGTAGCTTTCATTATGAAAGACAATTTAAAATTTAAGCTATTAAATGATCAAGAAAAGGAAGAATTATTAGCTAAAATATAATCTTCTTACAATTATATCTGATTCAAGGTTATCTCAAATTAACGTTTATCTAATAATAGAAGGCAAAAAACATACAGAAACTTGATATTTCCATAAAGCAAATAGAGATAAATTTCAATGATAGGCAGAGCGAGGATAGATTTAGGCGGTTTTATCATCGGACGCATTCAAAAGGAGGGTCGAACATTTGAAATGCTGTTAGCCCCAGATCAGGCTTGGGAAGCGAAAAAAATGATTCGAGAGGAAATCAATGAGCGTCTTGTTGAGGGAAAGGATAAATCTCGCGTCTCTGTTGACGAACTTCTAAAAAATCCTATGATATCAATTGAACTAATTTTCGAAAGCTTCATTGTATTTGAGGATTTAAGGCGAGGAAAAAAAGCTACTAATGGTGATATGGAAGCTGTATTTAACACTTCAGAAGGGAGAATTATAGCGGGCCATATTTTACTTGATGGGGAGATTCAATGGACTCGCTCTCAAAGAGATGAAGAGAGAGAGAAGAAATTAAAACAAATTATAACAATAATTACTAAAAATGCAATAAATCCTCAAAATAAGAAACCACATCCTTATCAGAGAATCGAGAAAGCAATAGAAGAAGCTAACGTTAAAGTTGACTTGATGAGAAACGCAGAAGAACAGGTAGATGATGTTATTAAACAAATACGGGCAATTATACCTATTCGGATGGAACAGGTAGAACTCGCGCTTAAAATACCGTCTGTATTTACAGCAAAAGGTTATAACATAGTAGCACAATTAGCACAAATTAAGAAAGAGGAGTGGCAATCGGATGGATCGTGGGTATCAGTTGTTAGTTTGCCAGCAGGGTTGCAGATGGAATTAGTAGATAAGTTAAATAAACTTACTCATGGAAGAGTTCAAACTAAAATTATGAAATCTTAACTGATTAATTTTTGACTAATTTTTGTATAGATTTTTTTTACTACATTGGTTAAGTAAAAGCATAAATAATAAGAAAAAGTGAGTTTAAGAAATGGAACACGAGAAAGATGAACCTATTGAAGAACCTACCATGGACAATTCTGAGGATGTAGATGTCGATGAGTTTGATGACGAGGAAACCTCCCGCGATCTTGTTGTACCTGGAGAAATTTTAACAGAAGATACAAAAAATTATCTACCGGGACGTGGAACTATATTTAATAAAGATAGGTCTAAGATTATATCTCTAAATATTGGATTAAAACAAGTTAAGAGAAATTACATTAATGTAATTCCTCTTAGAGGATTCTATACACCCCGTCCAGGAGACAAAGTAATTGCATTAATTACTGATAAAAATCCCGTTAAATACATATGTGATATAAACGCGAAAGACAGAGGTATTTTAAAACCTAAAAACACCGTACCAAGAGGAAAACCGAGAGGTTATAGAGGCGGAGCACCTGATCGTCAGGATAATTCTACGGGAAAGTATGACATTGGAGATATTTTAATAGTTAAAGTACTTTCGGCAGATAGGTTAAATAAACCGGAATTAACAACTGTTGGTAAATATTTAGGTAAAAGAAGGGATGGATTAGTAATCACAATTGACACTCCAAAAATACCCCGCATTATAGGCCGTAGTGGTTCGATGATTAAAATGTTAAAAAACCTAACTAAAAGTAATATATTTGTTACACAAAATGGTCGAATTTGGCTGAAAGGCGAAGATTTGGCTCATGAAAGATTATTAATAGATGCGATACGAAAAATAGAAAAAGAAGCCCATACTGTTGGGCTAACAGACAGAATGTCTGAATATATTGAGAATGAAAAAAAGATAAGAGGTATGAATTAAATGCCGTTAATTATTAAAGATGAGTATCCGGAGAAGTTATTTCGTGAAGATGGTAAGAGGCTAGACGGTCGAGATAAGAACGAATTGAGACCTATTAAAATGGAGGTCGGAGTCTTAGAAAATGCTGATGGTTCAGCTTACTTAGAATGGGGTAACAATAAAATTTTTTGTGCCGTTTATGGACCTAGAGAAGTACATCCTCACCATTTAGCAAAACCAGACAGAGGAATCTTACGCGTTTTTTATCGGATGGCAACTTTTTCGGTGTTTGAAAGAAAACGCCCTGCTCCTGGTCGCCGAGAAAAAGAAGTTTCAATGGTAATAACTGATTGCTTGAAACCTGTTCTATTTTTAGAACTTTATCCTGGAACTTCCTTTGAGGTTTATATCAACGTTCTAGATGCAGATGGTGGAACACGATGTGCGTGTACCACTGTTGCAGCATTAGCACTTGCAGATGCCGGCATTCCTATGAGAAGTTTAGTAACAGCCGTTGCTATAGGTAAAATTGACGGAGAATTAATAACTGATCTATCAGGGATAGAAGATAAAGCTGGTGAAGCAGATTTACCTTGTGCAATGACATGGTTTAATGAAGAACTATCATTACTTCAATTTGATGGTAGTATGGATTTAGAAGAATTTAGCCAAAGTTTGGTCCTTGCTAAAGAAGCACTCTCTAAAATCTATGAAATTCAGTTGGATGCTTTGAAAAAGAAATATATAGAAATTCAAGAGAAATACAGTGGAGGAGAGAAATAAGAATGATGAATATAAAGCGAGTAATATCGACTATAGAAAAGAATTATATTTTTTCTAATCTGAAAAAAGGAGAAAGAATAGATGGCAGAGATCTTTGGCAATATAGAGACTGGAGTGTTAAAAGTAATGTAATCGCTTCAGCGGAGGGATCTGCTGAAGTTTCTTTAGGAAAAACAAAGGTGATCACTGGAGTGAAGTACGATGTAGGTACACCATTTCCAGATCTTCCTAACGAGGGAGTTTGTACATTTATGGCGGAACTATTACCTTTAGCATCTCCTTTGTTTGAAAGAGGTCCTCCTAACGAACAATCTATTGAATTAGCACGCGTTGTTGATAGGGGAATTCGCCATGCAGACTGTGTGCAAACGAAAAAGCTATGTATAAAGGAAAAGAAAGCAGTCTATATTATATTCGTGGATATTTATGTCATTAATTATTCAGGGAATTTAATTGATGTTGGTGGTATTAGTTCTTTAACTGCGTTAATTTCAAGTAAAATCCCGGAAGGAAAATGGGAGAACGATGAAGTTGTATGGACGGGAAAATATTTGACCGGAGATACACTTGTGAACGAATTGCCTATAGTTTCAACGTATGGAAAGATTGGAGATATTATTTTTTCAGATCCGAGTTTACCAGAAGAATTAGTATGCGATGGAAGAATTTCAATTTCGGTAACCGAAGATAAGATAACATCTATTCAAAAAAGTGGATATGCTACTTTTTCTATAGAAGAAGTTGAGATGTTAAGTAAAAAATCTATGGAGTTTGGCAAGAAAACCAGAAAAGATTTAAATCTCTGGCAATATAAGGTTTAAAACTAAATTTTTTAGATAATTCAAAAAATTTTTAATTTTATTTTTAATTTATAGGAAACATAACCAATTCATATTTTAATTTAAGTTAGTTTTCTTACTCTTCTCAGAGTTTCAAAAGTACCATATCCTCCTTTCATTCCATCGAGCTCGAATGTTCCAAAGGATTGAACTAAAATTGATTGGTTTCCTTCACTGTCCTGAAAATTGACAGGAATAATTGGTCCTACTTTTGCCTTAAGTATGTGGCGATCATTCTGAGCATCTATTAATTCTAACTCAGAACCCCTAAAATTTTTGAAATTTAATTGAAAAATTTTGATAAGAAAAATGTTACTATATCTTTGTTTAAAGCTTTTTTTAAAGGTTGATTCAGACAATACGGTTAACAATTGGTTTCAAGAGGAATTCTTATCTCCTCATTAGAAAAATTTAAAGTTTATACTAGTTTTTATTTAAATACATTATTATAAAAGAAACTAGTGAATGATATGGGTAAAACTAAAAAAACTGGGATATCGGCAACCTTTGGAGCGCGTTATGGTGCTAATGTAAGAAAGAAATGGCGTTTGGTAATGGAGAAACAAAAAGATGGTAATTTAAAATGCCCACGATGCGAAACAAAAGGATCTATTAATAGAATCTCCACAGGTATATGGCATTGTAAAAAATGCAATGCTAAGTTTACTGGTGGTGCTTATGATACCCAAACTCCTCGTGGTGCTGAGTCGTTTAGAATAGCGAAGCGAAAGCAAAGAGAGTTAGAAACTATAGAAGAATAATGAATAAAAATAACTTACTTATTATTAAAACTACCTTAGAGTTTCAATTTAAAACATCTGAATTATGTAATTATTCCTATATCTCTATTTTACCTGAATTTAAAGTTCAAAAATCAAAAAGATCAACCATATCTTTAAAAAAAGAACAAAATTCCTTAATCTTTTTAATAGAAAGTAGAGATATTACCGCATTCAGGGCATCAATTAATGAAATCATCAGTTTTGGTCGTATATTTGAAGGCGTTTTGAATATTGTAAATAATACTCAATAAGCCTTAGATTAAATTATTCGTAAATTTCATATTTCACATTTCATTTGATATTATAAAACAAAAGTTGTGATTTTCGTTGACGATTAATTTAGACCAATTAGATGAAGAAACAAGAAAAAAATTTCAAAATTTAACTCAGGTTGGGCAGACTTTAGAACTCCTAACACAACAGAAAATTCAAATTGATAGTTCTATTAGAGAAACAGAACTTGCACTTGAAGAGTTAGAAAAAGCAACCCCCGATACAATAGTTTATAAGCAAATCGGTGGTATAATGGTTAGAAGCGATAGAGATAAGCTTCTTGCAGAAAAAACATCTGCTAAAGAAACTTTAAATATGCGTTCAACCACGCTTGCTCAAAAAATAGAAAGAACAAAGAGCACTTTCGAGAGCATGCAGAAAAGTTTACAGGCTGACCTTGCTCAAAATCAATAATTTACTGAAATATTCATGCTTAATTCTAAAAAAGAGGTTTTTTTAAACTTCTTTAAAGGAAAAAACCTCTTAATTACCACCCATGATTTAGCAGACCTTGATGGTTTTAACTCAGGAATTGCCTTGAAATATTGTTTTGAAAATTATTTCCCTAACCAAAACATACAATTAACTTTTTCAGGACTTTCTAAGCATACAAAAAGTTTTATAAACAAATTTAGTACAAAATTTCCAAACTTTAACTTTAACTATCAAGAGCATGTTGAATTATCAGATATCGATGTTATTGTAATAGTTGACTCTAATAATCTAAATCAGGTAAAGTTATTTAATAATATAGATTTGGATATTCCTTTTATCTTTATAGACCATCATTTAAATTTACAGAAAAATTATCCAGGTAATGTTTCTTCTCTTAATTTAATTTTTGATAATTATTCTTCGACATCAGAGATGGTGTCAGAATTATTTGATGATTGCAACATTAAGCTTCCACTCCCATACAAATATCTCCTTGTATCAGCAATATTGACCGATTCTGGTTTTCTCAAGTATGGAAATACCGGAACTATAAAAAATTTAAATAGCATCTTACAGGATCATTTAGAAATTCAAGACGTGTTACCTTTACTAGAAAGAGAAATAGACATCTCAGAGAAAATTGCAAGAATTAAAGCGCTTCAAAGAGTCAAATTAATTCGAATTAACAATTGGTTAATAGGAATATCACATCTCAGTAGTTTTAGTGCTTCTGCTGCTTCAATCTTAACAAAAGTGGGTTTTGACATTGGAATTATCGTATCTGAAGATAAATCTGATTATAGAATCACATCTCGAGCAAAAAAACAAGTTTGCCTAATAACAGGCTTACATCTCGGGAAAATTATTAGTGAAATAGATAATGTGAATGGTGGTGGACATGATGGCGCTGCTACTTTGACTGGTAAGAATGATGTAGAGGAAAGTCTCAATCAATTAATCGATAAAATAAAAGAAACTTTAATTAATTAATTATCCTTATAAAGTAAAAAGAATTATGGATATCCCCTTTCATGAGCTTAATTAAATTTAATAATTTTCATTTTCGATATAAAGGAAACGATGAGTATGCACTTAATAAAATTAATTTGGAAATGGAATCAAATAGGTTTGTTTTATTAGCAGGGGAGACGGGATCTGGGAAAACTTCATTAATTAGATGTATGAATGGATTAATCCCCCAATTTTATGCTGGTTATTATAAAGGAGATGTAGAAATTTCAGGAAAAAACACCACTGAAACCACAATATCTGAATTATCTACTGAAGTTGGAATCGTATTCCAAAATCCTGAAAATCAACTAATTGCAATGAATGTAGAACATGAAATAGCTTTCGGTTTGGAAAATTTAGGAATCCCAAGGGAGAAAATAAAAGAAAAAATTAAGGAAGTTGTAGAGATAACAGAAATTGAAAGCATAATAGATAAAGCGCCTTTCGAGATAAGTGGTGGTGAACAACAACGAGTAGCAATCGCTTCAATTTTAGTATTAGAACCTAGGGTTATCGTTTTGGACGAACCAACAGCAAATTTGGACCCATTATTCGCAAGAAAAATTTTAACACTATTAAAAAAAATTCAAGTCGAAAAGAAGATGACTGTCATAATTAGTGAGCACCGAATGGATTTAATTCTCCCACTAGTAGACGATATAATTTTAATGAAGGATGGTGAGATCATAGCTCATGGTGTTAAGGATGAAGTCATAAATTCTAACACATTTGAGAATTTGAATATTAATAAGCCAAAAATATATTCAATTTTCAATGAATTAAAAAAGAGAAATCAATTTGAACACGATATTCCAGTTTCTATTCAAGATGCCATAAGTTCATTAAAAATGATTAAATAACTCGAGATACTCATGAAAGAAAAAAATTCGCTCCCTTTAATAATGGTACGCGATATTGATTATGTGTATTCAAACGGAACAATTGCGTTAAAGCAAGTTTCGTTAAATATTAAGAAAGGCGAATTTATTGCAATAATGGGACAAAATGGAGCGGGAAAAACGACTTTGATTCGCACTTTTAATGGCTTAATTCGACCAACTAAGGGAAGTATTTTTTTAGAAGGAGAAAATATTGATTCAAAAACTATTGCTACAATATCTAAAAAAGTTGGAGTTATCTTCCAGAATCCTATGCATCAACTATTTTCTAATACATTAGAGGACGAAATTAAATTTTCCTTGAAAAATCTAAATTTAGATAAAGAAGAGATTCAAAAAAAAGTCGATCAAACACTAGAGGAATTTGATCTCGAAAAATATCGAAAAAGATCCCCATTTAACTTATCTGGTGGAGAATCAAAAAAATTAGCTACAGCTTCTATTTTATGTCGAGACCCTGACATTCTAGTTTTTGACGAACCAACATTAGGGCAAGACGCAAAAGAGATTAACTTCTTCCTTGGATTAATAAGAAACGAGTTAGAAAGAGGAAAAACAATAATTATGGTCACACATAACATAGAATTTACAGTAGAACATGTTCCAAGGACAATCTTGATGGGGAAGGGACAAATTATTGCGGATGGCCCAACACAGAGTATTTTTACAAACGAGTTTTTAATATCAAAATCTTCATTAATTATGCCACAAATATATCTATTCAAAAAAGAACTTAAAAAAATAGGAATTACTATTCCTAAAGAAGTTATTAGAGAAAGCGAAATAATTGATTTTTTGGATGCTTATTTGGAGAGCAAATCGACAATTTAAAGGAGGAAAATTAATAAATGTCTTTAGAATTTCTGAGCGCGTTCAAATTCTTGAAAAAAGAGACTTTTCTCCACAGTTTAGATCCAAGAACAAAATTATTACTAGCTGTAACATATACAATTAGCGCTCTATTATTTCAAGAAATAATCCCCTTATTACTAATTTTAATAACCCTACTCCCAGTAATAATTATTGGAAAGTTGTTTAAAAAATGGTTGAAAAGCGTCAAAGGAATGTCTTTCCTCTACGTTTTTATTATTGTTCTTAATACTCTATTTATTAATGAAAATGGATTATCGTTCGCCATTGCTATGATCTTAAGGATTTCTATAATGATTTCAGCATTTTCTTTGTTTTTTTTAACTGTAGACCCAAACGATTTAGCTCTTTCCTTGATTTCTATGAAAATCCCATACGAGTATGCGTTTTCTTTCTCGTTAGCTTTTAGGTTTGTTCCAACTATTGCTATAGAAACACAAAATATCATCGATGCTCAACAGAGTCGAGGTTATGAAATGCAAAAAAAAGGGATTATCAATCAAATAAAAAACCTATTTCCTCTCTTAGTTCCTCTTATAGTTAGTTCTATAAAAAGAGCTTTTAATGTAGCAGAAGCCTTAGAATCACGATCTTTTGGTAAAAAAGGTAGAACATTTTATTACACGATTAAATATTCCTTAAAAGATTGGATATTTTCGCTATACTTGATTCTTTTATTGATTTTTTTAATATACATTCGAATTAACTTTGTGTTAATGCCGTTATGGTTTAGATGGAGTTTACCTTTATGAAAATCTATTCTATTACTAATACAAATGGATTTCCTAATTATTACATTGGAATTAACCAGATTGAGATCGATCCCAAAAAAGTTCAGATAAACAAGTTAGTGGAATTAATTGAATTTATTCAAAGTCATTATGAAGATACTCTTTTACAATTCTTCAACGATAGATATATTCTAAACCCAGAACATATATTACGTGCTTGTTATTTCGTCCAAAAAGCCTTCCATACTAAAAATAACATTTCAAATAAAAAGAATCTTGAATTACTTCTATATTTAGCTGCTAAAAGACAAATTAAACTAAGTCTCGAATTTTTTGGAGTAACCGATTCTAATTTACACGATAAAAGAATAAGTTTTTGTATCATCTCTCAAAAGGATAATATTCAGCAAGTAAATATCGAAATTAATAGCTATTTACATTCTCAAGATATAAGCTTAAATTTAGGAAATTTATCTATTGATAAGTTTAAAATCGTCAAAAAGCATTTTGAGTTTTCTGATAACCAGATTTTAACCGTCTTAAAGGCTTACGGATATAAAAACGACGTCTTAGATATAAGTTCCATAAATTTAGAAAGCTTGTATGGAGCTTTGAATGACTTAATTTGTGAAAAAATGGCTTTATTAAGTTTAGAAAAAAGGAGATCTATTTAGAACTTATTATACTTATTATTGATAACAAAGATATCATCGGGATTTAGAAACGATATGCCACTTACCTTTCCTAGAAGTTCAATCTTTATAATTTTATCTGGATTATCCAAATCGACTCTATTAGTAATTATTTTTGCCACTGATTCAATAATGGCATCTCGTTCTATGATCTCATTTTTTCTGCGTTTCAATTCGATCTTAAAAGAATCTTCTTTGTTTAAATAAAGAGAGTAATATTTTTCTACAAAATCTTTTATTACATTTAGCTTGGTTTCGCACACGTAATCAATAGGAACAATTTTAAGGATGAATTGAAAAAAACTGGAATCTTTTTCAAGGATTTTTTTAATCTTTCGTATCACTTCTTTAGTATCAATGTTGGTTGCAGCGGTTATTAATCCAGGATATTTAATCCCTTGAATAATGGGGTATTTATCGCCACACATTAACAGAGTAAACCAAATTTCTGCTTTTGCATTCACTTCATTAAATCTCGAAGTTGAGACTAATAAATTAAAGTTATTCAATATTTACTCCAAATAGTTAATCTTTATTTAATTTAATAAAAACTTCAATTTCTTCTTCTGTTACGACCCCAATCCGCAATAGTTTTAACTCTTCCGAGGTACAATCAACAATTGTTGTGGGAACTTTCGTTTTGGTTTTTCCCCCATCAAGTATTAGATCTATTGGTGTTAAAAATTTTTTCGCTACTTCATTTCCACTTATCGATGGAGGTTCTCCAGAATAGTTAGCTGATGTTCCTATTATTCCACCAAAATATCCTTTTTTTTTTAATTTATTTAAAATAGTTAGAACGATCTCGTTTTCTGGTACGCGAATACCAATCGTATTTTTACAAGCCGTAACTTCTGGAGGAATAATATTTGTTTCTTTCTTATTTAATATTAAAGTCAATTGACCAGGCCAAAAGCGTTCAGCTAATTTATAACCTATTTTGTTAAATTCCGCAACTTTTTCTGCTTCTTCAATATCTGCAACTAATATCAATAATCCTTTTGAACGATCTCGATATTTGATATCGTAAATCTTTTCTATAGCAATTAGATTTGTTGGATCACATCCAAGCCCGTATACACTATTTGTAGGGAAAGCAATTAATTTACCCTCAATAATGGTCTCCACTGCGGATTCGAAAACAAATTCTAAATCTTGAATTTTTTTTCCCTTAAGTTTTATTAAAAAACCCATTTGGATTCATTTGGATTATAAATTTATTAAATAATAAAAAAGGCTTCACTGATGATTTGCTTGACATGATAATTCATCAGCGAGATTATTCCACTGAAGATCGATTCTTTCTTGAAGTTCAATTAACTCTTTTTCAGATAATTTTGAAAATCGTTTCTGTCTTGATAAGTAATCAATTAATGGAGCTCTTTTTGAGGGATCTAAAAGTGGTTTGCTTTTTTTTGATAATGTTAAAATACCATTTTCGATTTCATATAAAATCCATGAACCTGTTTTAACTGCTAAGCGAGGAATTTCAATAGCATCTTCGGATGCAATACCCCATCCCGGAGGACAAGAAGCTAAAATGTGAATGTATTTACATCCTTCAATTGATTTTGCTTTTTTAAATTTCTCATAAAGATCGAGAGGTTCGCTTACAGAACAAGTGGCAACATAAGGAATCTCATGTGCCGCCATTATCCTCGGTAGATTTTTTTTATACCGTTCTTTTCCTAATGTGGTTGTAGTCGTTATTGCTCCATGTGGTGTGCTAGAGGATCGTTGAATTCCAGTATTCATATACGCTTCGTTATCGTAACAGCAATAAATTATGTCCGAATTTCTTTCAGCTGCACCACTTAAGCCTTGAATCCCAATATCTGTTGTTCCTCCATCACCAGCAAAAACTAATGTCGTCATTTTTTCCCATACTTTGCCTGGAAATTTATATGATTTTGCTTTAAAAGCTGCAGAAATTCCTGTTGCCGCTGCTGCTCCCGCAGCAAATGCCATATTCATAAACGGGAAAGTTGGTGCTGTCTTTGGCCATAAACCAACAACAACATTTAAGCAACTAGCAGGCGTAACTAAGGATGTATTTGGACCAAGAGCTTTCATAGCCCACCTTAAAGCAATTTCAAGCCCGCAACCAGCACATGTGGAATTTCCTGCTAAAAAATATTCTTCTTTACCTATTTCTAATGCTTCTTTAATGGATACCATATTTAATCGACCTCCAATAATCCATCCCAGAAAGTTCCTTCAATCATATCTTTTGGAAACTCTCCAGTCTCATTTAATTTATTCAATACTTTTAATTGATCTTTCTGCTGTTCTAAAGAAACTTCTCTTCCACCTAAACCCATTACAATAGGTAGAACTTTTGTAGATGCTCCAGAACCATATAAGGTTGCTTTCACTTCACTACTTACAGGTCCTCCAGTCGGAGATCCAAATGCAGTAGCTCTGTCAGCTACGCCAAGAACCTTAACTTTTTTTGCAATTTGTATTATATCTTCAACGGGAAATGGTCGAAAATATCTTAATTTTACGCATCCCACTTTATAACCTTCATTCCTTAGATCATCGACAGCGTCTTCCATCTGCATGGCAAGTTCACCGTAGTTAAGTATAGCAATTTCTGCATCTTTCATTTGATATTCTTCAATTAATCCATTTCCATAAGATCGACCAAATTTTTTCTCGAATTCTGAGGTAACTTCCTTGATTTTTTGCTTTGCTATTGTATGAGTATAGTGAATCTTTAATCTAAATTCATTGTAGAAACCGGACGGCATTATTAGATTCCCATGCATCATTGGTCTTTCAGGATCGAGAAAGATATGGGGCCATCCTCTCTCACCTGGAAGTGGTGGCAAAAATTTATCGACAGCATCTTGATCCTCGATGGTTACTGGTTTAGATGTGTGAGATAAAGTAAATCCGCCATAAGCTACGAATTTAGGCAATAAAATTTCGTGATCTTCGCTAATTTTATATGACATTAAAATATCATCATAAATCTCTTGATGACTTGATGCAAATGAAATCATCCAACCAGTATCTCTACAACTTATTATATCTGTAAAGTCCGCCCAAATGTTCCATGGAGGGGCAGGACCTCTCGAGGCAATTGTCGTTACTATAGGTAAACGAGCACCTGCGGCCCAATGAACCATTTCATACATATAAAATAATCCTTGTCCAGATGTGGCAGTGAAAGTACGAGTCCCTGCAGTGCTAGCACCAATAGTGGCAGCCATCACAGAGTGTTCTGACTCGAATTTAATATACTGAGTTCCAGGCATCTCACCGTTATCAGCAAACTCTGATAGTTTTTCTACCACAGTTGTTTGTGGGGTAATGGGATAAGCACTTATCACTTGGACCCGTGCTGATTTCGCGCCGTAAGCTGCTGCTACATTTCCCTTAATTATTTTAGTTTCTCTTTTCTGTGTAAAATCTTCTTGTGCTTCAACCATATTTAACTTCACTCTCTCTAAACATTTCTATACTTTTTGTGGGGCATTCTTTAGCACATATACCACAACCTTTACAATATACATAATCAACTTCAAATTCTCCTTCTTCATTTCTGATTATTGTACCTTCAGGGCAATACATCCAGCAAATACCACACTTAGTGCAAGTATCCTGATCAACGATAGGTTTAAACGTTCTCCAATCTCCCGTGGTTCCAATACTTCCTTTAATTGGAAACGATATTGGGATTGGAGGTAATTCTTTCCAATTTTTATATTCTTGAACTTCAGGTCGTTTGTCTTTGTCTTCACATATATTCTTCCATTTTACCTTATTCATTCAAATTCAACCTCCTTAACGTTATTATAAGCTTCGACAGCCACTTCTAAATTTTTTTTGCCTTTTGCTTCTCCAAACTCGCTATAGATCACTTTTTTCATAGTGTCTAAATTATAAAAGCCAGATAACTGTCCAAATGCCCCCAACATTGGAATGTTCAAAATTGGTCCACTCGAATGCATAAATCCTAATTTTATACAGATTCCCGTAGCATCAACAATAAATATCTTTGTGTTTTCGGGAAATTCGCAAGTATCAATCGGGTTTTTTGTATTAATTAATAATGTAACTCCACTTTTTATCGATTCGAGAATTCTCGGAATATCCAATAGGGAAGGATCAAAAATTAACATGTAATCTGGATCTGTTACGCTATCGTAAGTTTTTATGGTTTTGTTCCTTGACAACTTAGTAAATGCTTGGATAGGTGCGCCTCTCCGCTCTGCTCCAATAATTGGTATAGCAATAGCATCTTTAAAACTTTCTTCGTAAGCCAATTGAGCTAGAAGCTGGCTAGCAGTGATAGCGGTTTGACCTCCTCGACCATGAAAGGTAATTTCTATTATTCCATTATCCATCAATTTTTTCCATCCTTTTATTTATTCGATATTCCAAATTTGATAATAATAAAAGCCATAAATCAATAATATAGTTATTTTTTTGGAAAACTTATAAAATTATCTTAAATAGAACTACTAAGGTAAATTAACTAGCAATAAATTAAAAATTTCTGGATAAAATTTATAAGATAGACACTGAAATTGTTGAAAATTAGTAATAACCTTAATTTATTTTCCTAAAATGTAGATAGTGATTAATTTTGTCAGAAAAATCAAAAAATGATGAAGTAGAATATTCATTCAAATGTCCTTCATGTGATAAAGGTAAAATCAAAATTCTTAAAACTACTTATGATGTGCCTGACGGAGATAAAATGTTACTTATCAAATTTGAGTGTAACATTTGCAATTTTTCTAATAATGATGTAATTCCTTTAACTACCAATAATACTCCAGGAATTATGACTTTGAGAGTTTCAAATGAGAATGATTTAAAATCAAAAATCTATCGTTCACCCGTTGGAAAATTAGAAATCCCAGAGTTGGAACTATTTGTAGAACCTGGGCCAGCCGCAGATTTTTATTACACCAATGTTGAAGGGATATTATTTAGGTTTGAGAGTGCCGTTTTAATTTATCGTAAAAATCTCGATAAGGATGATGTTCAAATAGAAGATATTGATAAGATTTTACACGATCTCCATAAGGCGATGAAGGGAGATTTTAAATTTACTCTAATAATAACTGACACAGGAGGAGGAAGTTATATTATTCCTGAAGATGAATCAAAATACTCGTTTGAAAAATTCGAACTTAAAGAAATAAATTAAAAGTAATAAGTGAAATTATTTTCTACTTTTGTTTCGATAGATATCTTATTTTAACCAATAAATCTCTTAACTCCATTTTATCGTTATCATTTGTGATGTATTTCTTTTTAACACCCTCAGAGAGAGGAATCGTCTCAATTTTATTTCCTTGAAGCGAAACCATGTTTCCAAATTTGCCTTCTAAAACAAGTTTCATAGCCGCTAGACCAAATCGTAATCCTAAAATTCGATCAAAAGAATTCGGCGTTCCAGCTCGCATAGTATGACCGAGAACAACGCTCCTACATTCAAAATCTACACCATTATTATGAAACACTTCTTTAAGATCATCTCTCATATTTAACTCATCAACAATTATCTTCGATATGTTTAATTTAGCCAGGAGAGGATTACCAAAAGTGTCTTTAGGCAATTTTTCAATGGATTCCTTTGAAATAGTTTTAAAATCTCGTTCTAATGATTCATTCTTAGGATAAGCACCTTCAGAAGTTGCTATTATATGGTATTTGTATCCTGCTTTTGCTCTTTTTCTAAGCACATCAACAACTTCTTTTTCAAAATCAAACGGCGTTTCAGGGATTAGTATTATATCAGCACCAGCAGAAAGTCCGCTATACATTGTGAGAAATCCGGCGTCTCGGCCCATAATCTCTACAACAAAAACTCTTTGATGGGACCTTGCTGTGGTGGTCAAATTATCCATTGCGTTAGAAGCGAGCTGTACCGCACTCCAGAACCCGAACGTGTAATGTGTCCCACGCAGGTCATTATCAATCGTTTTTGGGCAACCTACAACATTGATATTTGAAAATTTAAATAAAGCGTTGGCAACACTTAGAGTATCGTTTCAGGTTTAAAATGTATATCATCTTAAATCTCCACCGATAGCAATAAGAGCGTCAATGTCAAGTTCGTCAATTTTTTTTGCTATTTTTTTTGATCTTTCTTCGTTTGATTCAGCTCCTTTAAATGGGTTAGTTCTGCTTGTGTATAATATCGTCCCTCCAATAGTATGCAAGTCGTCATGTTCTGCAATATCGAGTGGAATTGTAAGATTTTCCATAAGGCCTTTCCAACCTTTAAGGATTCCAATACATTCTATTCTTGCATCGTAAGCCTTTAACATTATCCCATAAATAACTGAGTTTAAACCCGGGCAGTAAACGGCAGTTAAGGAAAGCCTTTAACATGACTCCGCCGCCCGTTAAAATCCCTATTTTTTTTATTGTCAAGTAAAATCACCTTAGTAGTTTTTAATTTGGTAGATTGAATAAATAATAAGATATTATTTATTACTAAATTTACCTATTTTTTTTAAATAATTTGTCCATTGATTATATGGTTCGTAAAAATCAGAAGATTTACCTTGATTACGAACTGACCGAATTATTCTTATATAATGACTAGCGGCAAAAAAGCCAATTCCATTCTCTTCAATAAGGTTTAAAATGGTGGATCGGGATACTCCTAATATCTTAGCAATCATGTTTGGAGATATTACATTTAGTAGTTCTTCTAGAGTTTTTTTTTGGAGCTTAATTCTCAACCAGACTCGTTGAGGTGTAGGTGGCTTCTCTTTTGGAGTAAAATACTCTTTGAAAAAAGGCAAATCGACTTTCTTGCGAACAATACTATACCTATAATTCTTTAACATTTCCTCAAAAAGTTTTACACCAATGCTCAACGAATTCGCCTGAGTTTTAACGATCTTTTCTCTTCTTATACTATATTTTTCAATAACTCTCGACGATATACTATTTTTAATACCAAAATGTTTTTTTATTTCAAGTAAGAAATTTTTGTTCGAGCAAATAAGACTAGGTTGAATTCTATTTGTAGTTTTATTGAAAGCAAGAGTTCCATCACCATCATAAAAACCTAAAAGAAATGCCAACATCAACTCTCGACTATCCATAATAGGCAGTTTAGGGTTTTTGATCCGTCTTTTTTTTTTTGACTATATTCATATTCTACACCTAAATTGATGACGTCTCCAGCAAATTCCTGATCACCCCATCTAATTAAGCTTATTGGATATTTTTTTTCACTAAAATCACTACCACTAAAACGATCTCGTATATAATCTTGATTTAAACCTATAGTGTTGCAAAAACTAACAAGAACACTCTTATCTTTGGTAGATAAGCCAATTCCCATTCGATAATAATAGCCTGATTTTTTGAGAGCTCTACTAATCCAACCATCAGCAAAAATAAATCCTAACCAATAAGCCTTATCTTTTGTATTTATTAATCTAAAGTAATCTCTTTTGAATTTAGGATGATGATTATACATTTGATAATGAGATGATGGCTTTGGGTTTAATTTTATCTCATATTCGTTGATAATGTCTATTATATCTCTCTGGGCATTCAATAAATTGTCTGATAGATGCGGATAACTTACAACCCAAATCTTTATAAGTTTTTGAAGAGACAAACGCATTCTATCTAAAATATCCTTTGCTATTATTTTATTACAATTTTTTTCCATTCTCTGAATCAATATATACCTTTTCCTAAACCAAACAAAACATTCATTCTTGAAAATGCTTCGAAAGGCTCAAATAAAAAAATAATATTCTCATTTACATTTTTTAAATAGTTTTGAATCTCATCTGTTAACCATCTATTATGATTATTTTCATTCGGGTTTTTTATCAAGCTCTCTTTTTTACTTGCCTCTTGTTCATTTTCCTCTAATTTTATATTTTGCTCTTTACTCTTAAGATTTTGAGTAGTTTTTGCGTCTATTTTTAAAAATTGTAACTTTCTTAAATCGTCTCTAATGGTGCGATCAAACTTGTTAAGAGGATCATCATTCCATTTCATGGATATAATGAGATACACCTTACTTATTAACCACCGCGAGTAAACGATGAAATCTTCCCGATACTGGTGGTTGGATTTAATTTTAGCTTGTAAGAGTTTTAGATTTCTTTCAAATTCTTCCTTAGAAATTTCATGGAGATTAGTTAGGAATTCAGACTTAATTCGCTTATCCTGAATATGCCTTATAGACATATAGAGGTCGCTAAGGCCATTTTCAGGTACTTCCGATTCTCCGAATTCGATTTGCCCTTCGCGCTCTAATCGCAGTGCGTGAGAACAAGTAATGCGGGAAAATACAATAATGAAATTACTCTTAAAGATTAGTGGAAAATCAGTGTCGTAGAAAATGCGGCCAATTGGGTAATGCAAAGCGTCCGGGTTGCTTTTTAAATCATTTTTAGGTTTAGGAGGAGTATCATTGGTTTTGATTTTAGAGTCATTTTCAATAATTTCAGTAGGATTAAAATCATATTTGTTTTGGACTCTTTTTATTAAATCTCCACAATTTTCGCAGTAGACATCGTCTCTATTAACTTCGATTTTTTTGAGAATTTCTCCTGAGAATGACGATTTGCAAAATCGACATTGATTCGATCTGGGTCCATCTTCAATCATACATATTATTCCATATGATTGTATTTAAACAAAAAAAAAATGAAAACTTATAGGCTTTCAGTACAATCAAATTACCGAATTAAAAGGACTTGAAACTCTAACTAATTTAGAGAAATTATATCTTAGAGGAAATAAGATTTCAGAAATAAAAGGACTTGAGAATCTTGAAAATTTAGAAAAATTGAACCTGAATGAGAATCAAATCACCGAAATAAAAGGACTCGAGAATCTTTCAAATTTAGTCGAATTATATCTTGAAAACAATCAAATTTCCGAACTAGGGAGAATTGATTCTCTCAATAGATTAAAGGATTTATGGCTAAGTAATAATAGAATTAAAAAATTAGACGATCTTAAATTTCTATCAACATTAAATACCGCAGATCTTAGTGATAATCAGATTTCTTACGTAAATTGGAAAAGCTTAAATGAAGATATATATACGATAACAAAAAAGATTTGGCTTGTTAGAAATCCAATATGGCGCACATTATAATTGTAAGAGAATAAATTAAAAAAAATTGTTGAGAAAATTTTGCATGTATAGATTTCAACCGAAATGTTTTTCCTCTTCGTGATCTGCATCAATAGCGTCTTTTTCTACATCCCGATCGAGCCATTTTTCGCTTAATAATTCTTTATAATACTCGTGTTGAATAATTAAATTCATTATTTCTGTAGTTCCAGTCCAAATTTCTCCAAGCCTTGAATCTCGAAATATTCTTTCAATGGGATAAACGGTTGTATAACCAATTCCTCCCATTACTTGCATTGCGCTATTAATAACCTTCCAACAAGCTTTAGTAGAAAATTTCTTAGATTCAGAAACTAATCTTCTCTGTAAAGCGGATGGCGCTCCCGCATCAATCGTTCTTGCAGTATTCAAAACTAATGACCTCGCGGCATCTAAAAGCGTAATGCTATCGGCTATTTTAAAATTCACGGCTTGAAAGTTTTTTATTGTTTGCCCAAAAGCTTTCCTTTTGGTTGAATATTTAGTAGCAATATGAAGACATGTTCTAGCTGATCCTAATGATCCTGACGCAGTTGTAAGGCGTTCAGGGACCATCATTTGGTAAAAAATTATACTTCCCTTCCCTTCGCCCATAATGACATTTTCTTGAGGAACTTGAACATCTTCAAATTTAAGTCTTCCAGCGCCACCACCTCTAGTTCCTAAAAGACCATATAGATATTCCGTTTCAACACCCTTACTACGATCCACAAGAAATAGACTAAGAGATGACCGAGGATCAGATTTAGGATCTAGGTTGGTCTTAGCATAAACTAAAAAAAAATCAGCCCCCTCAGCTCCCACAACAAAACGCTTCTCCCCATTCAATATATAATAGTCACCATCTTTAACAGCCGTGCAAGTTGCGCCAAAGAAATCAGAACCTCCTCTTGGTTCTGTCAGCGCTTCTGCAGTATACTTTTTACCTTCACACATTGGCTTTAAATACTTTAACTTTTGATCTTCAGTACCAAATAAATTCATAGCTTCTCCAGTAATTATAGGAAGAGAATATAGACACGGTAATGAGCTCCCTAATACTCCTACTTCTTCAAGAGCAACAACCTCACATTCCCAATTTAAGCCTCGACCACCAAACTCCTTAGGAAACCTTAATCCTATAAGATTTTTTTTACCGAGCTTCTGTAAGAACTCAGTTGGATAGTTAATTTCTTCTTTATCCATCTTTTTAATTAAAGAGTGAGGAACATCGTCTCTTACAAATGAGCGTACCTCTTCTTTAATTTTTTTGGCATTTTCACTTATTAAATAATCAAACATTTTTGATTCTCTCTTAATATTTTTTAATGCTCAATAAAAATAATAGTTAGATTAAGATTTATTAGTTTACCACAATTAAATTTATCTTAATTTATTGGAAGATGGTATTTTAAAAAACCAGAAATCATACTCAGTAATAACAAATATAATCAAAAGTTGTTCTGTTAATGTTCACAAAAATTAAAAGGGGATATAAGGAATATCCAAAACCATTTAAAGTTCTGGTTCTCGC
>JAGXNS010000014.1:0-367 GCA_019894855.1 Promethearchaeota archaeon | reverse complement strand
ATGCGTGAACTTCATATTTCGAAACTATATATTGAAACTTTCGTATCAAGTATTAAAGAAAAAAGTTTTAAGTTGTAAGAATAGAGAATTGTAGGTTTTATAAAAAAATGGAAGAATTATTAACAAAAAATATGGTATTTTTTAAGGACTAGGAAGCCATATCGATAATATTTCTTTCAACCGTAAGAAGGTTCAAATATGCTTCCAAAGACTAGAATTATATTATTAAGAGTGTGAAATAACTATGTTAGGAAAAATAAAGATTGCCTATAAAGAGTATCCCAGTGCATTTAAAGTGCTAGTACTTGCCTCATTCATAGATATGCTAGGAGGTTTTCTTTTAATGCCTTTTTTTGCTCTATATATA
>JAGXNS010000149.1 GCA_019894855.1 Promethearchaeota archaeon | reverse complement strand
ATACTTTTCTATGTAATAATCGTTAATAGCGGATTCTACGACATCGTGGACTTTTTTCTCAAAATTTAAATTCTCTAATGTTACTGGGCCGATTATTCTCGCTGAAAGCGCCGGTCCTGGAAAAGCTTTTCTAAATACTAACTCTTTAGGCATATTGAAATATTCAAGAGTTTTTCTAACTTCTGGTTTAGTAAGACTAGCAACGGGTTGGATTGTAGCTTCTACATCATATTCAATATCTAAATTATGTTGGCTTTTAACAAAACCCTGCATATTATTAGCTTTTAATGAAAGCTCTTCTTGCAATGACATAGTTTCTTTCAGATCTGAGATTTTCACACCAAAACTCTCCTCTATATCCGGTAAAATGGTACCATCAGATAGTAATTGGCAATTCTCTTCTTTAATTACTCTACTAATGGTATCAGAGTAAGCCTTTTTAAATAATTTTCTTTTAACTTCAGCATCTTCTTCTCCTAAAATCTTAGGAAGAAAAACTTCCCTAATATCTATAACTAAAACATCAGGAAATAGCTTTTTAATATGTTCTCTTTCTTCTACCCCTCTTATTATTCGCATAAGTCCGTGATCTATGAAAACCGGAATCGTTTCAATTTCAGCTTCTTTGAGTAGAAGATAGGTTGCCGAGCTATCGATTCCTCCCGAGAGAGCGCAGAATACTTTTTTATTTTTCGCATGCTTTTGTAAAAATTGAACTGCTTTTTTGACAAACTTCTCGGGCTCACGGGGTGGATCTATTAATCTATGATTTAACATAAAATAATTTAAGCTTCTTCATAAAAAAAGTGTATTTATTAATTGGTTATGATTTGCCTAATTTTTTATACAAGTTTTAAAATAGAGATAAGCTGATTTCGAAGTCGCAAACTCTCAGCTTATTAAATATTTTTAAAGTGAAAATGCTGATTTTTTGTTTTTTTCATGGTATTTTTGATGATATTCCTCTGCTTTATAATACTCAGCAGCAGGAACAATTTCAGTAACAATTTTATCCTTATATTTTCCTGATCTTTCCAACTTTTCCTTTAATTTTTTTGCAGACAATCGTTGTTCTTCATTATTGTAAAACACAGCAGATCTATATTGAGTTCCAATGTCCCAACCTTGGCGATTAAGTGTAGTAGGATTGTGAATACCCCAAAAGATTTCCAATAACTCCTCATAAGACACAATCGAAGGATCAAAGGTAACTTTAACTACCTCGGCATGTCCTGTTTTATTAGTACAGACATCTTTATAAGTTGGATTCTTTGTAGCCCCACCAGTATATCCAACTTCAGTTTCAATTACGCCTTCCATCTTTCCAAATTTAGATTCGATACCCCAAAAACAACCTGCTCCAAAAATAGCTTCTTCCATCATTAATACGATTAAAATAAAATAAGCTAAAAAAAATATTGATAATTTTTTATAATAAAAAATGGTTAAACGCAAATATTTTTTATAGAAATGACGAATCACATTGATTGATAAAGATAAGTGAATTATTTTTTTAGGGCTTCTAAGTCTTTTAATTCTCGATGTAACACTTTTCCAACTATAGTCTTAGGAATTTCCTCAATAAATTCCACAAAACGAGGATATTTATCTCCTGCCATGTTTCCTTTTGCCCAGTCGATGATATCCTGTTCGTTAATTCCTTTATCTTTATATCCTTCCTTTAATACGATGTAGGCTTTGATATTTTCCTTTCCTTCATCATCAATTATTCCGATAACGCCACATTCCTCAATACCTTCATGATAATACAAGAGATCTTCTACTTCAGTAGGATAAACAGAATGTCCCTTATATTTAATTAAGTTCTTTAGCCGATCCTTAATGATAAAATAACCATCTTCGTCCATTAGCGCTAGATCACCCGTCCACAGCCAGCCATCCTTGATTGTGTTATTAGTTTCCTCCTCGCGTTTATAATATCCCTTCATCATCTGTGGACCTCTTGTTAGAATTTCACCAACTTCGCCAATTCCAAGTGTATTACCGTTGGAATCGCATATTTTTACATCTGTATTAGGAAAGGGTATCCCAATCGTCCCTGGCTTGAATTTACCCTCAAAGGGATTTGCTGTGACAGCGGGGGACATCTCTGTCAATCCATAAGCTTCTCGGAGTTTGGACCCCGTTAATTTTTCAAATGTTTTTCTCACATCGTCAGGGAGGGGTCCCGCTGAGCTTAAGCAATATTTTATACTCGACAAATCGTGGTTTTGAATTCCTTCGTAATTATTTAGATTATTGTAGATAGCCGCCACTCCAGGAAATACAGTAACTTTGGTTGCTTCAATAACTTCAATAACTTCATGCGCCTCTCTAGGGTTGAAAACACACGCTAATTTCCACCCGTTATGGACACACATATTCATCATAAAACCCATATAAATGTGATAAAAAGGTAAAGCTGCAAGTAGGATTTCCTTCCCTAATTCCTTTTCAACAAACCATGATTCCGCTTGAAAGATGTTTGCAGCGATACTTCCATGAGTCAACATTGCTCCCTTAGGGAATCCAGTTGTTCCTCCCGTGTATTGCAATTGAGCTAAATCCTCTAAACCGATATCGACTTTTGGTGGGTTTGGAGCAGTTTCTCTTATTAAATCCTCCATCATGGGCTCTCCCCCCATGGAAAATTCAGGAGGTGCCATTGGGTCAGGTGATAAATAAGGCGATAGATTGCTATAAAACTTGTGCTTTACACCAGTTTCGCCAATAATAGGATCCACTAACCCTGAAAAACCTTCCCAACCAATATAAACTTTTGCGTCACTGTCGTTTAATTGTCGTTTTATCTCAAGTTTTTTAAATAAAGGAGAGATTGGAGTAACAACTCCGCCGATTTTTAAAATACCGTAATAATAAGCAATAAACGCCGGATTATTGGTAAATTGGATTGCTACGCAATCACCTTTCTTTATACCAAGTTCGGTTAATTTTGCTGCTACGCGATAAACAATATCAAGCAACATAGAATAGGTCAGTTCGAATCCCATAAAATAGGTTACAACATTATTAGGATAGAGCTTAACAGAATCTTCGAGAAAATCTACTAAATTCTTCTTTGGTATATTGACCTCTTTTGGAACTCCTTCAGGCCAATATTTATAATAAATTTTTTGATCTGACATAATTTTAGTTTTATCCTATATGGTATTTATTATTTTTC
>JAGXNS010000148.1 GCA_019894855.1 Promethearchaeota archaeon | reverse complement strand
GACAAATAATAAAAAATCCCGATTTTTCGGCACACGGAATTGACCCTATGTTTTGGAGCAATCACAAACCGGAAATTACGCTGGACTTAGTTAAAAAAGCAGGATTATTCATTGTATTTGAGAGCATTCTTGTCAGAGGTTGTGAATATCAGTATTGAATTTTTGGAAAAAAAACCTCATTGGGATAGAACTCATTATTCTGTATTCTAATATAATGAATATTTCAGATATGCAAATTAAAAAAAAAAAGGTTGTAATTTATTTTTTTACTCCTAAGTAGAATAGGAGCGCGCTTATAATCATTGCAGCTCTAATAAATATTAAACTAATACCTGGATCAAATAAACCGTCTAAAATTCCACCTATTATATATAAAAAAGCGCCTAGTGATAAATAATAAAATTTCCTTCTGATTATACCAGTAGACTGAATAGCTTTTCTTAAGAAGCCAAATCCATCAAGAATGAGAATGGATAATAAAAATATTAAAGCTAATATCGAAACTACTGATTCAAGGACAAGATTATCATTAATTAAATCTTCACCTGGAATTGTGGGATATGTATAAGTTAAAGCACTTGCAGGATCTAAGAATAAAAATACATCGAAAATAATGCCTAAGATTAAATAAATAATAAAAATAGTCCATTTTTTTTTTGGTACTATCAATTCAGCTCCAAAATACATACCAAAGATTGCGACTCCCGGAAACCACATCCAATTAATAAGACCTATTATTCCAATCGAATTATCAATATTTGTTTGAGTTAAGAGTACTGTCACAAAATCCAAGAAATCTCCTGTAAAAATAAGGCCAGCGAAAAAATATGTTAATCCTAGATATAATAGAGGTTTTGAATGTGTTTTTCTCGCTTTATAAATTGCAAATAATCCAAAAATAACAGAAAAGAGAAAAACACCTGATGCTGTAAGCCCATTTAACCAACCAATAAAAGAGAGCGCCATATAAATTCACATTTTACTTTATTTCAATTTTTTAAATGGAGTAAATATAATTTTGCATGTTAATTTCATTTGACGTGAATAAAAACTTTACTCAATTTATTTAGAATTTGATTATTTTAGATATTATTTAGATTGAAAAATTTTTTCCCTAAATTCATAGGAAAAAAAAAATGCTTAACTATAGATTTTAATTGTTAAAGCAAGTAGTACTTGTATAGTTCAAAAAAAAGGTTTAAATTAAACGGAGCAAGCACGATGAGTGATAAAATTAAAGTTAGCCTTAAAGAGTTGGATACTATGCATGCAGCATTTTTTCATTCCCTCTCAAATACCCCAGAAGAAGATGCTTGGAGTAAAGCAGAATCTTGGGCCAAAAAGAAAGGATTGTTACTAGCGGATTCAAGCATTCGGATATTTGGTAGAAATATTTATCCAACGAAGAACCCTGAGCCACATGGGTATGGAATTTATATAACAATTCCACCCAATACTAAAGTAGAGGGGGACATACCAGTCCGTTCAATACCGGGAGGGCTTTATGCAGTGGCTAAATGCGACGGAGTGGAGGAAATGAGTATTAAATGGCCAGGATTATGGAAATGGGTTGAAAATAGCGAATATCAGTATATTGGTGAAACGAAAGGAGAACACGGATTTGAATTAGGATTTGAGGAATACATAAATTGGTATTCTACACTAGTTAGCAAAAGCGAAAGCAAAATGTTATTCGATCTTATGCTTCAGTTAAGAGAAAAATAGAGAATTTCTCTCTTCTTCACAAATCCTTGTTTATTGTATATTTCTTTTTATTAAATTCTTGACGATAATGTAAAGACTTAAATTGAAAAGAGGTGTTTTTAACTTGCGATTATTTAATAAAAATCGGATAATTTTATTACCGCATTTTATGGTGTAAATTATGGTTTATTTACTAGCAACAGTATGGTTTCCGCCCCATAAGGGAGAGGAAGTTGGAAAGAAGTTTCTTGAAATTACAAAGAAATTTCCTGAGGATAGGTCCCTCGGAAAATCGGTATTAGATGGCGCATTAATGAGAACTAAATATGGTATAAAAGCTATAACAATTTCAGAAGTAAAAGAAGGAAAACTTGATGATGGACTTGCCCGAGTTAGCGAAATTTTAGCGCTTTACTCTGAAATCGAAGGTGTAAACTCGAGAGTAGACACTATGGCTACATTAGTAGAATCTATGGAAATGGTAGGCCTAAAACCACCAGGATAAAACATTTTAAGCATAAATCTTTACTTCTTTTTTTTGTTTTGAACTTGAATTCAATAATTAGTTTAAATTAAATTAGCCTAATTCAAGCAATATCAATCGAATGATTTTTCCTTCAATTCATGGGACAAAAAGGAAAAAGTCGTACGTGTCTTACGGAATTTAATTTTACTATTAATCAGCGTGAAAAAAATAAAAAACTGGTTAAAGATTTAGAAAAGATTTAAATATATAAACTTTTATGTCTAGATTTGTATTATTTTTTTTACAAAAAAGGCGTGTTTAAGAGAAACATTACGGCGGGGTAAGTTTCATAAAGGTAATACACATTAAACAAAGTTGGTTAAGAAAATTAAAGAATTATAATTAGGATAATATGCTTGACGCAATTTTTAAGATTATCATTTTTGGTGATGCGGGTAGTGGAAAAACAACACTAACAAAAAGATTTAAGACAGATTTATTCATATCAGATTCTCAGATGACTATCGGAGTTGACTTTGAAACTAAAACCTTTGATGTCGATGGAAAAAATGTAAAATTGATGATCTGGGATTTTGGGGGAGAAGAGCGATTTCGATTCATGATACCTGAATATATAAATGGTACGATGGGAGGGATATTAATGTACGATATTACACATTATCCCTCTCTTGTTCACATTGACAATTGGTTATCCATTATAAACGATAAAAAAGAACGATTTCCACTTGTTTTACTTGGCGGTAAAGCGGATTTAGATATAATTAGAGAAATTCCTTTTAAAGAAGGAAGGAAACTTGCAAAAGCAAAGGGTTTTAGCGGTTTCACTGAATGCTCTAGCAAGACGGGTGAAAATGTAGAAGAATCGTTTGAAAAATTAACAAGAATGATGTTAAGCAGGTCTTGATTTTCATACAAATAAAAATAGGATTTTAAAATTATTTAATTTTATATTGACTTTTTAAGAAATTGGTGATGTAATCTTTAACTTTATTTCGGTCC
>JAGXNS010000147.1 GCA_019894855.1 Promethearchaeota archaeon | reverse complement strand
AAAAAGTATTTAGAGGTAGGATTAAAGTTCCTTATAAACATACTGCGGGGGCATACGTTGAAAAATTTATAACTGAAATCGGAAAAAATAACAAGATTTTTGGTGTTAAATGTCCGAAGTGTAATAAGGTGTACGTTCCTCCTAAAATGATATGTTTTGAATGTTTTGAAAAGATGGAAGAGTGGGTGGAGATCGGAAATCAAGGAATTGTTAAGGGGTTTACTGTTATCACGCATTCTACACCAGTTATGCCTTTAGAACCACCATTCGCTTATGGAATTATTAGACTCGATGGTGCAGACACTGATTTTGTTCACATAATAAAAGAAAGCGATCCAGAAAAACTAAAAATAGGGATGAGGGTTAAAGCTGTTTTTAAAGAAAAACCAAGAAAAAGAATTTTGGATATAGAATATTTCGAGCCAATATAATAAAAATTTAATACGTTTTTTTTTTACCTTTATTATATCTATAAGAATTAATTAAAATTATTAAAGTGAAAAATTGTGAATGAAAAAGCAGTTTTAATAGAAGAAAACGAAGATGGAAGCATAACAACTATAAAATTAAACCGACTAGGTAAGAAGAATGCGATGAATTATGATATCTTAGTAGGACTTCAGAATGCGATAGATAAAATAGAAAGATCTAAAACTAGGGTCGTCATTATCACAGGAGGGGATGATTTTTTTAGTGCAGGCATCGATTTGAACTTTTTAACAGGCCAAGAAAAAGATTCAGAAGGAGTAATCCCGGATTTAAGAGTACCCCACAATTTTAGATATTTCGCTAATACTTGGATTCAACCAATTTTTACTAAAATTGAGAAAATGGAAAAACCAGTAATAGCTAAAATTAACGGTTATTGTTTTGGTATGGCTTTTGAGCTAGCACTCGCTTGTGACTTTAGATTCTGTTTAGATTCCGCGAATTTTAGCATGCTAGAAACAAAGATTGGGATGAATCCAGATGTAGGAGGCACTATAAGAGCAGTGAGATTATGTGGAATCCCTAACGCTAAAGACATTATTTTGACAGGAAGAAATTTCGACGGAAACGAAGCTTACAGGCTTGGAGTTGTAAATAGAGTAGCAAAAACTCCCGAGGAATTAGATTCAATTATTAAGATGTATTCCGACGAACTTATTGATAGCGCTCCACTCGCCGTAGGTTTGGCAAAAAAATTAATTGACAATTGTTATGGTAAAGATGTATTTTTTGGGCTTGAATTAGAAACTTTAGTCAGTTCTCAATTACTTCAAACTAAAGATGCAATGTCTGGAGCTCTCGCAAGATTGCAGAAAACTAAACCGAAATGGCGATCTAAATAAATATTAAAATTTTTTCCACTCTTTTTTAATTTTTAAAAAAAAGTTTTATAATTATCGCCCAATAAAAACAGGGTCTCTCTTTTCTTTTAAAGCTCTCATGGATTCGTTGAAATCTTTTGATCTAAATGTTTTCCTTAAACTTTTATTTTCTAAATCTAATGTTTTATCTAAAATATCAATGAAGTAAGCGTGCATGGTTTTTTTCATAAGTTTTAGCGATAGAGATGGTCCTTTAGGAGGAATTAATCTCAACGCTTGTTGTCTAGCAAATGGTATTAATTCTTCCCTGGGTAAGACTTTATTCACGAGACCAAGCTCAAAAGCTTTTTGGGCTGTGATTTTATCACCAAAAAAACAAATTTCCTTAGCTTTTTGAAATCCAACTAAAAAAGGCAGCATAAACGAGGCACTAAATTCGGGGATTATGGCTCTCTGAGAAAAATAAAATCCCAACCAAGCATCCTCAGCTATGTATATAAGATCCGCTCCAGATAATGGCATCGTAATGGCACCACCAATTGCTAACCCGTTTATCGCAGCAATAACGGGTTTAGTAAATCTCCAAAGTGCCATACATAATTTTTTTTGAGCAATATCCATTAGATCTATTTCCATTCTAATCTCTTTTTGTATCTTTTCAAAATAATTTGGTTCAAAGTATCCTCCGGATGAAAATGCTTTTCCCTCAGGATTTCCGGTGATTAATAGGACTTTTGCGTCTTTATCTTTTTCCATATCCTCTAAAACTGTAAAAATCTCTAGAAAAGACACATAGGTAACTGCATTTCTTCTTTCTGGTCTATTTATGGTAATCGTACAAATACCGTTTTCTTCCTTTTCATATAAAATGTCTTCAAAATCGTCTATATTCATCTTTCAAGTTCCTACTCCTTCATAATTTAATAATTTCTGAGGATTATAAAAATTTTTTTAAAATAAGCCCAATTTGCTCTATGCTACAGTCAATATCATCTGCGTTGATCCCATAATGAGTAACGAATCTAATTTTTTCTTTACTAATGTTAAAAGCTAAAATACCTGCTTTATTAAGAGCTGTAATAATTTTAAGGATTCTGACCTTTTTTAACATCTCAATTATAACAATATTAGTATCTGTTGGATGTACTTTTAAGGGTAAGTTAATATTTTTTAATCCTTGAGCTAATCGTTTCGCATTTTTATGATCGTCGCCAAGTCTTTTGATCCATTTAGGTTCTAGAGCGAGAAGTCCAAAAGCAGCGATGATACCAGCTTGACGCATTCCTCCTCCAAGCATCTTTCGGAATTTTCTTGCTTTCATAATCGATTCTTTAGAACCGGCAGCTATAGATCCAACCGGACATGAAAGTCCTTTAGATAAGCAGAACATTACAGTATCAGCATATTTCGTAAATTCAGTCACAGGCACATTCAATCCCACAGCAGCATTAAATATTCTAGCACCATCTAAGTGAAATTTCAGCTCGTTATTTGATGCAAATTCTTTCATTCTCTTTAGAACATCAATACTTATTATGGCTCCACCATGATAATTATGAGTATTCTCAGTGCATAAAAGTGATGATGGAGGTTCATGTATATCCTCCTTATCTCTAATTAAAGATTGTAAGGATTCAAAGGAGGGAACACCTTTATTAGAAGGATATGTTCTAATCATCAATCCCCCTATCCTTGCTGCACTCCCTACTTCATGACCATATATGTGGCTCAATTCCTCTAATATGATTTCATCTCCAGGTTTTGTTTGCGAGAGTAGCGATACTAAGTTGCCTTGAGATCCGGAGGTTACTAATAAGGCAGCTTCTTTTCCAATAATTTTAGCGGCTTTTTCCTCTAGCTCATTTACGGTAGGATCTTCTCCCATTACATCGTCTCCAAGTCGAGAATTACCCATTGACTTTACGTATTCCCACATTTCAGGAGATGGTTTGGTAAC
>JAGXNS010000146.1 GCA_019894855.1 Promethearchaeota archaeon | reverse complement strand
CTTTTAGCACTCGTCATAGAATCCAAGGTCCTACTTGTCATAATAGGGGTTCTATTCGCTGCATAAGATACTATTTTAGCCGCATTTTTTATGCCTTTAAAAATCGTTTTTCACCTTTTCAACTCCTTATGTACGAAAAATGTTCTTAAATTTTGCTTATGTTTCTAATATAATTTTTATAGATGTTAAATAAAATGTGTGTAATCTTATAAAAACCTTATATTGATAATTTTTGAGTGGAAAATTATAAATAATAAAGTAGCAAATACGATTATTATGCCGTATGCAGAACTTATGTTAGGGGATTTGTGAGATGATTAAAAAGAAGTTTAAGAAAAATTTAATTGTATTTTTTTTTTCTAATTATTACCTTTTTTTTAGAGAATATTCGTATCACCAGTAGTTTTAAAACAAAATATTTAGATAAAAATAACTTTTTCGAAAAGAAAGTAGAAAAATGATGCGCTCCCAAGATACAATAGCATTATACCAAAAGCAGCTATAATTAGCATTATGTAGTGTTGATTTTTAGTCTTTTCAAAGTAATAAAATGTGCTTACACCTAGTATTACTTCAGGGATAATTATGTAGACGGCTAAATGATCGAAAATCATAGTGACATTTTGAGGGTACCACGATGGAAGCATCCACATAGTTAGTTCGGAAAACATAAAAATATTCAATGAAATTGCTCCTACAAGAATAAGGGTCTTAACGTAAGGATAATTTTCTTTTAACTTCAGTCCAATGAAACATAGTAGAAATAAAGGGATAGCCCATAACCCTGCCATATATCCCGAAACAGTTCCAATTTTAAAAAGGCCATCCTCGGGAAAGACTAATATGTTTAACTGAGCCGATAGGAACCAATCTGGCCATATTTGAAATAGTGAAATAAAAAAAACAAAAACCCATAGCTTTACCCATTCACTATATTTCTTGAACAAACCTACTAATGGAATCAGTAAATTATAACTAACTACAAGTATAAATAATTTAAATCCTATCGCAATTGGGATTGGTATAATTAAAACAACGAAGCATAAACCTACGAAAATAATATGGACTAGAATAAAATCTCTAGTCGATTTTGCTGTATTTGCGTTTTTCTCCATAATGTTACCAATATTAAAGAAATATATATACTTTTAAAATTTTAAACTTTAAATAGACATAAAAACTTAAAAAAAAGTGAAATATATGGGAATTGATGTAAAAAAGTTAAGAGAAGATTTCAAAGAACCATACGATCTAGTTAGTACTTCTGACGGAGCAACATTATTTTTAAGAAAATGGGAGTCCAAGAGTTCATCAAATAAGGCTGTTCTCATCTTACATGGAATTACCGCTTATAGTGGACCATATGAAATGTTTGGTAAAGCAATATCAAAAGTAGGGTTTACTGCTGTTGGCTTAGATTTAAGAGGTCACGGATTATCTGACGGTATTAGGGGCGATTACCCTAGTAAAGAAAGGTTAATAAGCGATCTTGTAGAAACAATCTCGTTCTTAAGAAAAAAATACAGTACATTATTGATACTTGGACACAGTCTAGGAGTCCTTACCGCTTTGATAACAAAAAGGAATAGTAACGAAAAAATTGACGGATTAATTTTATTGAGTGCTGGTAAAACTTTTAACCCGGGGGTTTACAAGAATCCTTCTGTCCTACAGAAATTAAAAATATTGATTAGTTCAATCTTTTTCCCTAGCAAACCTGTGATAAATTATTATCGAGAGGGTATTTCAGGTTTAGATGACCCGTTATTCAATTTTAAGTATACCTTACGATTTATGAGGCTAGCAAGCGTTCAAGATTTAGACTTTTCAGAAGAAATAGAATGCCCTGTAATTCTTGGTGTTGGAGAGCACGATGAAATATTCTCTGTTGAATCAGCTCAATCACTCCTTGATGAAATTCCTTGTGAAGATAAGACGTTTTTTATTATGGCTGGTGCTAAGCACGCTGTGGAGTTTACTGAAGAAGTATTCGAAGAAATCAAATCTTGGTTGAGTGCTAAATTTTCATGAAAAAATTGACATAATTGATTAGTGTGGTTTTGTATGGCAAAGGAAATTAAAAGCGTTGGTATTGTTGGGGCTGGATTTACCGGAAAACAAATCGCTGCTCAAACAGCTCAAAACAACTTCGTAGTAAAAGTGTATGATTCTAACCCTAAAAGTGTTGAAGACGCTAAAAAGTATATAACAGGAGTTCTAAAACGTAAAAACCTAATGGATGCAATCCAAGATGTTTCATACTATTCAGATCTAGATAAAGCGTTGAAGGATGTCGATCTCGTCATTGAAGCGGTTCCAGAAAATCTGGCGTTAAAAAAGAAAATTTTCTCGCAAATAGATAATCTCGCACCCGCTCACACAATTATAGGGACAAATAGTTCTTCTTATCCCGTGTCAAAAATTGAGTCTGCAGTTAAAAGAAAAGACAAAGTACTAAATTTGCACTTTTACCCTCCTATTCCGACGCGACCTATGGTTGATATTATGCGTGGCTCTGAAACAAGCGAAGAAACTTTTGAAATTGGAAAAAAGTGGATAGAAGACATTAAATGTGAACCCCTTGTGGTTAATAAAGAATGTTTGGGATTTGTTTTCAATAGAATTTGGCACACTGTAAAAAAAGAATGCTTAAAAATATGGGACGGAGGATACGCTGATATAAAAACAGTTGACACAGCTTGGAAAATCTTTACTGGAATGAAAATGGGACCATTTACTATGATGGATGGTATCGGGTTAGATGTTGCATATGCAGTCGAAATGTCGTATTATGGAGAGAGTGGAGATTTAAATGATAAACCGCCTGATGCGTTTAAAGAATTAGTAGAAAATGGGGATCTTGGCTTAAAAACGGGGAAAGGATTTTACACTTATAGAAGAAGAAAGAAATAACTTTTTTTATCTATATCTATCATTTTGGATGACGTAACTCTCTTCGAGCTTTTCGTTCATTTCGCTTTTTTCTTGTACTACTAAACACAACCCATATAATAATTCCTCCAAATAATAGAGGAAATAGAATAATAGGTACAAATCTTGCCCAGGGATTATAATAAGAATAAGAGATATAAACGCTATTTATGTTAATAATCTCATTTTCCCATTCCCAAGCATAACTCTTGCCATTAGTTATATCGGAAATCGTACAATTTCTGGAAGGTGAATACGAATCAGGAGTCTTTCCATACACTTTGAATTCGACTCGTTCTGATATTGTTCCATTCCACGCACGAGATGTTCCTACATCGTAAAAAATCTTTAAAATGTCCATATACATCGTTTCTATATAAGCA
>JAGXNS010000145.1 GCA_019894855.1 Promethearchaeota archaeon | reverse complement strand
TTGTTGTTTAGGTCAAAATCTTCATTTTTCATAATAAGTATTATAATATTATATTGTTTATATAATTTATTAAAAAAAATGTATACTTTTAATAATATTTATTCGGTTTTTGTAGAACTTTTCTGGCTCTCTGAACTTAGCATCGTTATTTTAGTGTAGCGGAGTTACATCAAGTCAAGAGAGTTATATATAGTAAGAAATCTGTCAAAAACTTGATATAAGTTATTAACATCCAAACAAATAAAAAAAAGTGAAATTTAGGCTTCCCACAACTCGTCTTGGTGTGCTTCGATTTCTTCGATAGTAGTAGGCTTTATCGGATCGAAAAGGAACATTCTGTAACCTTTTCTAACCTTTTCCTTCAAGCGCTAACTTATAAAACTCCTATAAAAATGGAAAATTGTGTAATTTTTGCATGTTCAATATTCAAAAATTAAAAGATATAAAAAAAATAAATAAATTCTAGTTTTTTATGACTTTCATCTTGGCGGTTATTGATCGTATTTTTCTTTCCAGATTGGATCGTTGATTTGTAATATCCTACGCTGAACTTTACCAAGGATATTTTTAGGAACTTCCGTGATAAACTCGATTTTTGCTGGACACTTCCATTTCGTTAAGTTTTCTTGCGTCCAAGCAAGCAATTCCTCTTCAGTAATCTTACCGATGTATTCAGGTTTCAATTCAACCCAAGCTTTTGTAATTTCGCCGATTTTTCCAGCAGGATCGGGTAAACCTGACACAGCTGCTTCAGATACTGCTTCGTGTTTCATTAACATCGATTCCACCTCTTTGGGAAAAACAGAATGTCCTGCTACTTTAATAAGTTGCTTTTTTCTATCTCTAATCTCAATAGTCCCATCTTCATTCATAAAACCGATGTCTCCAGTTAAGAGCCATAATTTTCCTTTATATGTTTTAATAGTGTCGCTGGTTTCTTCAGGCTGATTGAGGTATTCGTACATAATTTGAGGACCGTGTACACAAATTTCACCCGTGTGTTCTTCTCCAAATTTACTATCGTCCGGATTGCCTAAACAAATAGGTCCATCGTCAAAATTATCAGTTGGCCATATTCCCCATTCAGTACCTGGGACGGGTAATCCTATGACTCCTATTGGACTTTCACTAAAAAGATTGCCTGCGCTAACAAGAGGCGAAGTTTCTGTTAATCCGTAACCCTCAACTATATTACCTCCTGTGTTATTTACAAAAGCATCTCGTACCGGTCGATGTAGAGGCCCAGCTCCTGACGCACATAATCTTAATTTACCCATTACTCCCGGATATTTCCCTTTGATATTTGGAAAATCGGCTAATCGCTTAAATAAAATTTCAGCACCGGCATAAACTAATCCTTCTGGGGCTGGTAACTTTTCAATGTGTTCTAGTAATTCTTCTGTGGGTGGAGGCGTTGGGAACATCATTATCCATCCTCCAAATGCGATAGTTGCGTTCATAACTATTGTATGAGCAAAACTGTGAAAAAATGGAAGTACCCCAATATTTCCTATTCCCGGTTTCTCACCACCAAGCCAATATTTGGATTGTTCCGCATTAGAAACTGCATTAAAATGAGTCAATACAGCCGCTTTTGGTACTCCTGTTGTTCCACCCGTCATAATATATGTAACTGGGTGTGTTTTAACATCGATTTTAACTTCGGGGACGTTTGGTTTGGTGTCTAATAAATCCATAAAATTAACCGCGCCTGGGATATCTACTTTTCCCGTAGGAATGATTCCTAATTTCTTTCCTAATTTACGTTTAAAACCTAAACCATGAGCTAAATCAGCAAGATTAGTATATATAACTTTTTCAACAGTACTTTTACCTAGAATCTCTCCTATATAAGATAAATTTTTCTTTATTCGAGACTTACTCTTCTCGTCAAAGAAGGCATCGTAAGCGATTAAATATTTAGCGTTAGTTACGTCTAATTGGTGTAATATCTCTAGTGGTTTATATGTTGGATTAATTCCCGATGCGATTGCTCCTATTCTTGTTATTGCAAAATAAGAAACTATGTATTGAATACAATTTCCCATAAGCATAGCTACAACCTCGCCTTTTTTAACACCTAGGTCGTGAAGAGCTGTTGCAAGGCTTAGAACATAATCGTGGAATTGACGATATGTAACCCATGTCTCCAAAAACCAGAGAAAATTCTGATCGCTATATTTTTCCACTTGAGCGTCTAAAAATTGATTTATCGTTTTTTCTTCGAATGTAACATTTTTTGGGACATTATCCGGCCACCACTTTTTGAACCATATCTTACTTTCATTCACTTGATAAGTATCTTCTTTTATAATAGGTATTTTTACTCAATCTCGTTGTTATTTAAATTGTTATAAGTGTTATAATGCATCGTTGTATATTATTTTCGTTATTACAGAAATTAAAAAATATTTTACTTACTACATTCAAAAGCAAGAATTTTCTTTCTAAATGCAGTTCAGAAACATTTTTTAGAAGGAAAAAGTTCAAACCGTAAAGAAATTGAGAAAGTTATTTTTATTTCCCATATTTTTCTTTCCAAATAGGATCGTTGATTTGAAGCTCTCTTCGTTGTATTTTTCCAATAATATTTTTTGGTAACTCTCCAATTATTGCTATGTGGTGAGGAACTTTATAATGAGCCATATTTTCTAAAGCCCATTCTTTAATTGATCGTGGAGACAAATCAGAATCATCCCTTATCGAAACCCATGCTTTTATAACTTCTCCGTATTCATCGTTTGGCAAACCCGAAACAGCCACTTCTAAGATATCGGGGTGCTTCATCAGAAGTTCTTCTACTTCTATTGGAAAAACTGAAAATCCCTTAAACTTTATAAGTTGTTTTTTACGATCTCTTATTTCAATTGTCCCATCCTCGTTCATAAAGCCGATATCTCCTGTTAAAAGCCAAATTTTCCCGTCATATTGAAGTAAGGTATTAGCAGTCTCTTCAGGGTGATCTAAATAACATTTCATTATTTGAGGCCCGTGGACACATATTTCTCCCGAATATTCAACTCCAAAATTAGAATCGCCGGGATTTCCCAAACAAATCGGTCCTTTTGAGAAATCATCCGCATGGAAAATACCCCATCCAGTTCCCGGAAAAGGCATCCCAATTACTCCTACCGGGCTTTCCCCAAATAAATTACCTGCACTTACTGCGGGACTTGCTTCACTTAATCCATATCCTTCTACAATTCGTCCTCCCGTATTTTTAACAAAGGCGACCCGTACTTGTTTATGTAAAGGGCCCGCGCTAGAAATGCACAATTTTAATTTTCCCATTACTCCTGGATATCTTCTATTCAGATGTTTTAATTCAGCAAGCTTTATAAACAGAATTTCTGCTCCCGCGTATATCAAACCTTCTGAACATGGCAACTTCTCTATTAGTTCACATAGCTCGTCTTGAGATGGTGGTGATGGGAAAAGCATCATCCACCCTCCTACTACAATAGAAGTGTTCATGACAATAGTGTGAGCGAAACTATGGAATAATGGGAGTATGCCTATATTTCCTATACCTGGCATCTCCCCTCCTAACCACAGCTTGCATTGTTCTGCATTCGATACGACGTTGAAATGGGTTAATACTGCAGCTTTTGG
>JAGXNS010000144.1 GCA_019894855.1 Promethearchaeota archaeon | reverse complement strand
TGTTTATATTGGAGCTTATGGATCATGGATGATATCATCTTGGGGGTTATTTTTTGTCGGGATTTACGATTTAGGACGTGTTATCTTTTCAACAATCTTAGGTTTAGCATTTTTTCTTTTAATATATACTCTTAAACGTATTAGAAATCTTAAACTCTTGAAGCTCATTACTGGAATAGTCTTAGTAAGTTTCGGTATATTTAGTCTCGGTGGTATCATGTGGTTAATTATTGGTTATGTACTTGTTCAAGCTCCTTGGGCTCCCTTACGAATTTTGATTGGAGATGCGGTAATAAGGGGGAGAATTAATCTCCTAATTCTAATATCTTCGTATGCAATTGGTGGTTATATAATGTATAGAATTGGCAAAAAAAGAAAATGGAGACCCCCTGCTCATTTTGAAATTGAATGACTAATCTTAAATCAAAAAATTACTTTTTTTTTAATTGAATAAGTTTAAAAAAATATAGAACTTTTAAAAATCATAGGTTTTAAAAAATCCAATAAATTCAATATGTCAGCTTTTTCTAATAGTTTTTCGTTGTTTTTACCCGTTATTGCAAATAAATTTTTTAAACAGACTAAATAATTGATCTGTGTTTTAATCTTTCGGTGTTTTACCCTTGTCAAATATTATTCTCTGATGTTGTTTTTATCGGTCGTGATTTCCCTAAATAATGTTTTGGTTAAGGAAATCCATTTTTGAGGTTCCATAATTAATTATATAATTCAAAATTTATAAATATAATGTTCCCTAAATTTTTAATCTAATAAAATAATATCATATATTAATTGATATTACTATCAAGGATTTTTATATGAAGACCGAATATAATATAGGATTTGATTCTTCTCACCAAAATAAATTAACTATAGAGGATCCAGGCTTCAATGATTTTATCGAATACCTCTTCAATTCAGATTTGAAGTTGGGAAAAATTGAAGCGGGAATTACCTATGAAAAATTATCGGATTACAATGTGTTCATTATTGGAGTTCCAGGTGTTGATTCTCAGATAAACTCTGAAGAAATTGAATATTTAACCAAATATGTTAAAGATGGAGGTTCTCTTCTTGTTGTAAATGATAAAGGAGGAGATATCTACAATAAAAATAATTTAAATGACCTAACTAAAAATTTTGGTCTTGCATTCAATCCCGATCAACTTTTTGATAATGAAAATTTTTCAAAGGACATTTCTCGACCAATAATCAAGGATTTTAGAAAACATTTTATTACGCGAGATATCGCCCAAATTATTCACTCTAATGGTTGTACCATTGAGATCGATGAGTCTGTCGAAACCGAAGACATAAATGTTTCTGCAATTGGATTTTCTTCTAAAGAATCAGCTTGGCATAAGATTTTTGATGGAGAGGATTGGGTTGACGAACCTGTAGAAAATGCTCCTATTTTAGCGATAGGGCATTATGGTTTGGGAAAAATCGTAGCTATTGGAAATTTGTCTATTTTTTCAGGATTTCACGATTTATACGGTATACACGCTGCTGATAACTTCAAATTGATTTCTAGCATCATTTCGTGGCTTATGAACAAAGCGCATTCCCAAGAAGCACAATTATCACAATCAATATATCTAACCGTTCCGATTGAACAAGAGTTATATTATTGGATGAAAAGTAAACTGGACGAAGAACGATGGAAAAATGTCGAGGAAATAGTAAATTTTGCCCTTAAAGTAGTCAAATTTAGGATACGAAGGCAAGAAAGTCAAGAAGAATAATTTTACATCAACAAAATTTAACTTAATTTAAGTAAGCAAGGTCTTTTGAATGATTCAGACAGATAAAGAAGAAATTTTAATCGGATTATTATCTGATACCCATGTCCCCCAAAGAACAAACAAAGTACCTGATGTTGTGATTGATGATTTTAAAAACAGAAATGTTGATTATGTGTTTCATATGGGAGATTTCACCTCTTATGGGGTCTATAAGAAACTCATCGACACTTTTGGGAAAGGTAAAGTTGTAGCAGTTTGCGGTAATATGGATATCGACTCTAACTTAAAAGAAATCCTTCCAAGCAAGTTAGAGTTTAAAATCTACAACCATAGCGTTTTGATGCTTCATGGAATGGGTGGACCGAATATGATCGTAAAAAGATTAATTAAAAAACTGGATTTGCTTAATTCTTCATATAATATTGTAATTTTTGGACACACACACAGACCAGTTAATGAAACAAGTCATGGAATTCTATTCTTTAATCCCGGAACAACAACACCCATAGATAATAAATTTACAGTAATATCTTCTTATGGGTATCTTAAAATTTCTAAAGATAATATTGTACCTGAAATCGTGAATATCAAAATTAAATGATTAGAAAGATTCCATCGATTTACCAGAAAGTTTCTTATAGTGATTAAGCACAGCTTGTCGAGCAGCGTACACAAAAGCTCTTTTCACATTAACTCCAGTAATAGCTATAGTTTCGTAAATTAAGCAATGATTAAGTTTTGCTGTATCCAATACTTGCCTTAACTTAGAAATCTCTACTATATCTTCTAAATCCCTTTTGTTTGCTAAAACAACTATTGGTACTTCAGGTGGATCAAATAGTGCTGGTGGAATTAATCTATTTCCATAAAACTTGAGTAACTCTTTAAGAGACCAAATATTTTCGCCCCACTGATCTATTAGGCTGTCCCATGTAAATATCACAGCATCGGTACCCTTTAAAACTGTTTGACGCTGAAATTTATGTCTGCGTTGTCCTGCTACGGTGTAAACCTGAAAAACTACATTAGATACTCTTGCTACTACACGATCAAAAAATAATGTCCGTCCAGTAGGGTCCTGAATTTGCTGCATGTCCCCGCTTGCTAGACCTTCTCTGTTGTAAACCCATTCTAATGCCGTGGTTTTTCCACCGAGAGAAGGGCCATAAAAACAAATTTTAAAAACAAGCGTTCCGTCTCCTCGTCTACTTGGCAATGGTTATGACCTCATTAATTCAAGTTTAATTTTATAAACTAATAATAATAATTATTTATTAAACTTTGTAAATCAAAAAGTTTTTTCTTCTCAGTTAGCTTTAATAAAAAGGATTATGATAACGACCCTCTTCTCCTCTTCCTTGGGAATCTAAAACCCTCAACTTAATTTCCTTGTCAATTAATCCTTCGATGTGGCAGAGATATTCGTATTCATCTTTAACAACTAGCGTTATAGCAACTCCGAGTTTATTCATGCGGGATGTCCTTCCTATTCGATGTACGTAATTTTCTGGATATTTAGGAATATCGTAATTAAATACATGGGATATGTTATTAATGTCTAAGCCCCGTGCAGCCACATCTGTTGCGATCAGTAGATTGATTTTGTGGCTTTTGAATCCTTTTAAAATCTTTTCTCTTTGAAATTGCGACAAATCCCCCGAAATGAGCTCTACTCTATAGTTGAAATTATTACGTGATTTTAATCTATTAGTTAACCAAGCAGCTGTTTTTTTGGTGTTTACGAAGACTAAAAGATGCTTAGGTTTTTCTCTTCGTATTACTTTGATGAATGTTTTGAATTTATCGCTATAATTATCTATCATGTAATAGAATTGTCTCGTATTCCCAACAGTTAAGTGGTCTCTACTCAAATTGAGAAATTCAAATTTATTTTTCGAATATTTCTTTACTAATTCTCTGATTCCATTGTCAAAAGTTGCAGAGAATAGCATAAATTGGAAATCCGTATGGACTTGATCTAAGATATATTT
>JAGXNS010000143.1 GCA_019894855.1 Promethearchaeota archaeon | reverse complement strand
GTAATATATACTATGTATCAATGCCAGATTGTCACGATGCAAAACTCAATAAATTACGAAGTTGCGTATGTTATTGCCCAACCAGCAGGCATTTCAGTTAATCTAATGGCTACATTAATATTTGCTGCTTTTCTTGTAGGAGTAATTGTCGCTACGCCATTTTGGGTAAAATATTCCAATAAAACAAACAATAACAAGAAGATAATGTTAACTTCTGCAATTGGTTTAGGAATAACCACTTTACCATTGCTTTTCATAACAAATTACTGGGGTGTTGTTGCCGTAATGTTTGTTTGGGGACTCTTTCTAGGAGGGTTTTGGGTTATGATCTTCCCTGTCATGTCAGATGTAATTGATGAATCTGTTGTAATTACAGGAAAACGTGAAGAAGGAGTATATAGCGGATTTTCGCAGTTTTTTGCTCGGATAGGAATAGTTGCTCAAACATTAACTTTTGCTATCGTTCATACTTTAACGGGATTTATTGAAGGTGGAGATCCAAGTATCCAACCTGCTTCGGCAATAACGGGAATTCAAATACATTTAGGGTTAATCCCGGCTTTGTTTATCTTTATTGGTGCTTTAGTCTTTTGGAAATTCTATAAACTTACTCCTGATAAAATCGAAGCAACCCAAGTAAAATTAGGAGAATTAGGATTAAAATAATAATTTAGTCCTAAATTTTCATTTTTTCTTTTTTTTTAATTGTATTTATTATCTACTAATTCAACGAATTCGAGTGAAACATCAAGGAAATCACGCATAATCTTTTTATCGATGTTTTCTGGAGCATCCTTTACAGAATGCCAATTAACCGCTTTGTTTTTATCGTGTTCCATCCCCATTAAAGCTGCTGCTTTGAATCCTTCGTGAATATATCGACAAGCATCACACGCTCCAATTTTAAGACTTCCAGTTCGTATATTTAATAAGTCAGGATTTTCATTTTTTGCCTCTGTATGGGCTTGTAATAACATATTATTGATTTCAGTATCATAAACTGCTCGGTGCATATCTTTTTCAATTAAGAACATATCCCCTGCTGCTCCACAACATTCCAACACCACGGTATAAGAATCATCAAGAATTCCTAATTTTCCATATTTCTCAACGAAAGCTTCAGCCCCTCTATCACCTACTTCTTCGCTTCCTTGTGATCCAACCCATACTTCCACATTCTTTGGTCTATTTTCGCTCAGGTGCTTTCCTATTGCAACAGCAACGGCGGTGGCGGATAAGTTATCATTTGCTCCTAAAACGACCGTTTTTCCCAAAAAGCCTTTTAACAATAAGATAAAAAAGGGATAAATTATAACAAGCGGGATAAAATAAATAAAGTCTACAACCGTTATAGAAACGACGCCCCAATTCATAATTACAATAGAGAATCCCGAAACCAATTGAGCGATAAATTTCCATAGCGAAAAAATAATGGTGTGAAACAAAAAGTAAAGTCCTATTCTCCCTATTATTTGGCGCGCTCGGAGCTTATAACTCGCAATATTCATTTCTTTTGCACTGTCGGTGTGACCTTCAAATACTATACGAAATTTAACGTCCTCTGTAGGCTTTATTATTCCGAACACATTACTAGACTTTTTAGTTTTAAATAAAAATCCTATCCATCCTTTCATCAAGAATAACTCGCTATAGAGCACAATAATACCGAAAATTACAAGGATTAAAGATATAATCGGAAAAGGAAATATTAAAGGCATAAATAATGGAGAAATGCCTCCCAAGATTCCCGCTACCTTAGTAAAGCCTTGAGGATACATCGCAGGTCGAGTTTCAAACTCGTCGATGAAGGTTTCGTCGCAAAATTGGTCAAGTTCTTTCTTTATCCAAATATTCGCGTTTTTTTCAGCTTCGCTACAAGAATATCTTGGTCCAAATTCTGTACAGATTGTATCTATGAAATTAAACATATAATCAGAATAAGAATCATCTGTTTTCATACCAAATTCTCAACTTACACTTAGTAAAGTTAATTACGATTAAGAATTCATCATAAATTTTATTTGTATCGCATTTTCTTCGAGTTTTCTAAAAATTCAAATAATTCATCCGTTAATAAAAATTGAAGACAAATTTTTATAGCGAATTTACCTACTTTAAACACAATAATATCTAACTAAAACAAATGAAAACTTAAAAGGTGTAGACATGGTAAAAATGAGTCGTCTTTTGAAAAAAAAAACAGCTTACATCATAATAGGTATAAGTATAGCGTGTTTGATACTTGGTCCAGTATTGGGATTACTATTAGATAAAATCACAATTTACGACAAGAAAACTGAACATATATATGAAGATAGTAGTTCAGGTCTTACGAAAGCATTCGCTCAACCGGTGACTTTAAGCAAAGATCAAAAACTCATAGTAGAGATTTCAGAATTTTACCCGAATACAAGTATTACCGTAAAAATTATTGCTAAGAGCATTTACGATCAAGCGTATAGTTTGAATAGCACCCCAGGCGGAATTTCTGGTTTATGGTTCGTTTATTCTGAATTTGGATGGGGGACAACGCCTGCCGGAAGTACTGACGATGCTACAGCATTATCCTTACCGGGTAGTGGAATTTATTTCTATATCGAATTTATGGGAGATAGAGTAGGAGATTCGTTAATATCGTGGCCGGGTGATTATTTCGTTATAGTTTATGGAACTAACTCCGGTCCAGCTTCAGTAAGAGATGTATATTTTGATATTAGCATAAAAGTTGATGGCCCAGGAGAGACTTTGAATAATCTTTTATTAGTTGTAGGAGCACTCATTCTAGTTGCTTACGCTATGTTAGCTTTAGTATCAATATTAAAAGCAAATTATCTAAGGGGATAAAAAATGGGGACAGAAGAAAGAAAAGTAAGCTTATATGATATGTTACCAGTAATGAATAAAGAAAAAGCTACTAAATTCCTTATTTATGGATTATTAGTAGCAATCATTTTTGGTACGATACTCATGATTAGTAAATCAATCGCAGATAATGCTTCTATATGGCTATCATTAGAAATCCAACAAAACGAAATGAACTATATGCAAGGATTGTACGGATATAATGATTATATCGTAAAGATTGAAAGAGCGAATTTAATCAGATATTGGATGGAATATCAGGTAATCATCGTTGGAAATATAGCTAGAATAGGTGTAAATGTTGGTTTATTCTTCATTGTTGTAGGATTTCTGAGTTTTGCTTTAAATGACAAATTTGACGAAAAATCTCGAAGAATATATCTTATTCTAGCCGGTGCTATTCTGTTTGTAATCATGGTAACCACATTTTTCTCTCAAATTGCGGTTTTTGTATCTTAAATCTAAATAATTTTTATCTTTTTTTTATATCTTTAACTAAGAAAGAATATATAGTATACATCAATTACATATAAATTACATTTAGGATAAGTAGGTAAATCTCATTATGAACGCTGAGCAAGATGATACAAAAAGACAGGAATTAGTTAAGACTTCAAAATTGGTGGAATTTATTATTTATTTGCTTTTTGCGCTAGGTCCTTTAACGGGTAATGTCATTCTTGTCTTATTTGGGGTGCTGTCCGCTGAATTTTCTGTTTTACCAAGTGAGTTGTTAGTAACAATCCCTTCCTTTATGTTCCCATTTGCTTTCGTGCAATTATTTTCAGGGGCAATTTCAGACGTAAAGGGAAGATATACCGTAATTTTGTTAGGATTGTCAATTTTTGGAATAGGAATGATTCTAGCTTCTTTATCATTCTCTCTAATAA
>JAGXNS010000142.1 GCA_019894855.1 Promethearchaeota archaeon | reverse complement strand
ATACTATATCCGGATTTATTTCTTTAATTCTGTCACTTGTTATTTCTTGTTGCAGGTGTACGTGAATATTATATTTCTGAATCCAGTAAGTATAGTTTTCAATCAACCTCTTAAATTCATTCCTTCCTGGCGGTATCCAAATTATATTTAATAACCCACCTATTTTATCATCCTTTTCATATAAATGCACTTCATGACCTCTCATAGCCGCAACACGCGCAGCTTCTAACCCTGCTGGACCAGTTCCAATTATCATAACTTTTTTCTTGATCTCAAGTGGTTTTAACTCAGTCTTAGCTTCTTTTCCGGCTCTAGCATTTCTTAAACATGTTACTGATTGCATATTAAAGATGGCATCAAAACATCCTTGATTGCAACCAATACAATGCATGATATCCCTTAATTCACCTTTCTTTGCTTTTTCAGGGAGATATGGATCAGCGATTAAAGTTCGACCCATGCATATTGCATCAGCTTTTCTAGCCATTAAAATTTGCTCAGCTAATTCAGGTGTGTTTATTCTATTGGAAGAAAATACTGGTATAGAAACATGATTCTTAATATTTTCAGCTAAATATGAATAGCATCCCTCTGGAACGTCCATCGTTGTTTGAGGAACTTTTGTCTCGTGCCATCCTCCTGTAACATTAATATAATCTAGATATTTTGAGAGTTCTTCTGCAATTACCCCTTTTTCTTTATAAGTATTACTATTAGGCACGAAATCATCTCCAGATATCCTGTAACCCAAGGGAGTGTCATCTAACTTAGATTTCATTAACTCTAGAGTTTCTAAAGGGAATCTGAGACGATCTTCTAAATCACCACCATATTTGTCCGTTCGGATGTTAGTTTTTGGAGAGAGAAATTGAGTCATCAAATAGCCGGCATTTGCACAAATTTCAACGGCATCAAAGCCTGCTTTATTAGCACGTACTCCTGCAGCTACAAATGCTTGTTGTTCGGTTTTAATATCTTCAAGAGTCATTTCTCTTGGAGTAGTTTTGCTAAATTTACTATATACAGCCGAGGGAGCAATGGGCGTTTTACCAATTACTAAAGGCATAGTATAGGCACCGCCATGATACAGTTGAGCACACACCTTTACATCATCTCTCGCATTGTGAACAGCTTTTGTTAGCTCAGTTAATTTAGGTAAATAATCATCACTATCAATAGAAATCATCAACGGAATCCCTTTTGCATAAAGATCTACATAACATCCTCCAACAATAAGCATTCCCGCACCTCCCTTTGCTCTTTCGACATAAAAATCAATTAACTTCTGAGAAATATATCCTTCACTAGCTAAATTTAAATTTATTGCTGGCATAACTATACGATTTGAAATTGTTATATTTCCAATCTCCAGAGGTTCAAACAATTTAAAGAATTTCATATAAATTTCACTTTGATTAAGATAGAATTAATAATTTTATTAGTTATTAAAATTGATAACAGTATAAATTATTAACTTTTGTTTGTTTAAAGCTTAAATAAACGCCGTTCAAGCGATATAATAAAGATAAGATTTTTAATACTTCCTTTCATCGAAAGTACGAATCAGAACTACGATCTTCTTGAGGGCCCTTCATAAATTGATTTGCTTGTTTTTTGTAGGAATCGATTACTTGCTCCATTTCTTCGATCTGTTTGTTTAATTCATCGAAGTTCATTTCAATATTAAAATATTCCATTAATAATACAACCAATGCTTTAGATGCCCGAGGATCCAATGTCATCATAGGTAATGGTAAGGTTTCTGCTAATAAACATACTCCAGGAGCAAACCCTTTTTGTCCTGCCCAAGCGGGTAAAATTCCATTTGCTCCAGCAATTACCCCGCCCTCCATTAATGTAGTGTCTTTAAATTTTAAAAAAGATTCATTTATTTTGTCGTTTGTTCCACATATATGTATTATTGGTTTGTCTCTTACTCTATCAATTACCATTGCACCAGCACTGACGTACATTTCAATCTTACTATTTGTAATTTTATCCATCGCTTCACAAAATTTCTGAGAAAAGTCAAATACGCCTTGTGAAGTCTGGGGTTGATAATTGGCTGTTAAAATAAAGAGATCAGGTTTATTTTCCTGTTTTCTTGACTTATAATAGACTTTTGCTGATGGAATCTCCAATTTACCCTTTTCAACATTTGACTTGGGGGGAAAATCGAAATATTCAATGTCCAAGAATTCTTTGGCTTCAATCGAATCTTTAATCGAAGTGATCGCAAGCTTCGCGACCAAAGCAATCCCTGGCCAACCAATCAAAACAATTGGATCGTTTAAATCATCTGGATTTAACTCAAATTTCTGATTTATATTTATATTCATTTCATTCTACCTTTTCTGATGCTATATATCAATTATTTTTTCTCCGCAGTGGGGACAGAATTCGATGCGCGCTTTCATAAATTTCCCACAGAAAGGGCAATACATCCCGGAGTTAAGATATTTAAAAACCTCAGTATTAGAAGTTTCAAAATTTTGTGACGATTGATAATTTGGTGATAGATATTGAATTTGTTGCTCTTTTCTATTTTTTAAAAAGCCATACAGAGAAGTTAATAGGCAAATATATAGTGGAGCAAGTAACAATTCAGGTAAATTATAAAATAGATCATATAGTATAATTGAACCGTAATTTCTCGTGGATGGATTGTACCATGAAGCATCGTATACTTCGAGTAAGAAAGGAGTAACAAACATTTGGAAGATAAAATCACAAAGAATAACAACTAAATTGCTAAGTATAAAAATACCAATTATCTTCCAAAATGCTCCTCTTGCTACTTCTCGAGCTTCTTTTATGGGTTGAATTCCTTCTTCTGAATGATATGTGAATATGTAAAAAATGTAATATCCATAAATAATAATACTTGGAATCAAAAGGAGAAATGACCCTACTGCTATTCCAACACCCAATAATAGAATAACTAGCAATAATTTCCCATTAAATGCGTTTTTTAATTCAGTAGAAAAGTTCGAAGGACTACCAGAGAATTTATTGAACAAATAATTACTTACTAAACACATAGCGAATACGTTGAAAATAGATGACGTTAAATTATTGAAAAACTCAGTACTGATAATTAAAGCGAAGTACTCAAACATGACGTTAAGATCGTCGTTAGTGAGGGTCATAGGATCCTTCTGTATAATAAGTTCAATCGTCGGAGTTATGAGATTTAATTGCCAGTTCAAATCAGTAAGTAACAAATTTTTAATGATTAAACTAATTACAAAAATTAAGGCTAAAGGTATAATTAAAGTCTTGTAGCTTTTGCTAAATAAATATAGTCCATCAGAGATGACATCCTTAAACCGTTTATTTGAGACGCTTTTCCGTTTTGGATACCCATCCGACATAATTTTTATTATTCTCTTAATTATTTATAATTTGTTAAAAAAATATAATTAAAAGGTTTATTCTTTAATTTATTAGTAGTTATATAAAATGTTAACATAAGAAATAAAAATTCTTTTAATACATGTTATGTACGCGCAACAACAACCAACACGCCAAATTCCTGGGATAATATCTTATATAGATTATTTTTCATCTAAGAAATCTGCTTATATTCTCCTTTTTAGTGTACCTGCTATTCTTGCTGTTTTATCGTTTATACTGAATTCACTTTATACGAATATTTGGAACTTTTATTACCTTTCGAATGTTTTACTAACATTTTACTTAACCTCTGGAGGAGGTATCATAATATCGATTATTTTTTACTCAAAACGCGCTCCACTACTTGCTAGGCCCCCGAAGGGATGGTCTTTTCAAATGAATTCTTTTTTTACTGGAATAATGG
>JAGXNS010000141.1:3327-3877 GCA_019894855.1 Promethearchaeota archaeon | reverse complement strand
ATTAGGGGCTATATTAACATTATTATTAGGCCAAAGTGTTTCTTGGATAAGTTTACCTTATGGCTTTGAACTTATAGGGCTAATAGCTATTACTTTTATGTACACATTTTTTTATGGGGCAGGAACTAACGAAGAACCTGGATGGCGTGGTTTTGCATTACCAAGATTGCAATCAAAATTCTCACCGCTTATCGCAAGCATAATTTTAGGGTTAATCTGGGGATTCTGGCATACTCCTATATACCTCCCTCAATATAGCTCATTGATTCAATATGGTATTTTTTTATTAAACACGATAAAAATAGCTATAATTCTTACTTGGCTTTATAATCGTACTGGAGGAAGTGTTTTAGCTGCTGCATTGTTACACACGATTGGAAACATAACATTTGAATTCTTACCTTCGACTCTTGCATCCGAGTTAATTCAATTAGGAGTCATGATTGTATTAATATTAACGGATCGAATGTGGAAAAAGAAAAAAGAATTAAAATCTGATTGATTATTATTTTTACGAGATAAAATTATAATAAAGGAAGTTTTAAGGAAT
>JAGXNS010000141.1:0-3317 GCA_019894855.1 Promethearchaeota archaeon | reverse complement strand
GATGATAATACTGATCTGCTCTGATCCTTTATAATTTTATCTCTCTCATAAACCTAATACTTCGCTTGTGCTAAAAATCCTATTTTCTGTAGCTTGAGCAATAAATTTGATAGCTTTAATAGCCCCTGTAGCAAAACATGTTCTGCTATGGGCTTGATGTTTTAATTCAATTCGTTCACCTGGTCCAGCGTACAGAACAGTATGATCGCCAACAATATCGCCGCCTCGAATTGAATGGATACCTATTTCGTTTTTAGCTCCAACCAACCTTTTATTTGGTCCTCTCGCTCTTCCATATTTTGCTATTTCATCTAAATTAGAATCAATAGATTCACTTATAGCTTCTCCAATTTTTAAAGCAGTGCCACTAGGAGCATCAATTTTTCTATGATGGTGCGCCTCTATTACTTCAATATCCCACTCCTTTAAGTAGCTTGCTAATATTCCAGAGATTTTAAATAGGATATTTACTCCGGTAGCCATATTTGGTGATATTACCGCGGGAGCTTTATTTTTTCCTACAAGTTCTTCAAATTTATCTAAAAAATCTTTAGACATTGCGGTTGTCCCAATTACGCACCGTATTCCGTTTTCAACACAAATTTTGCAATTTTTTTCCGTAGCTTTTGCTACTGTGAAATCAACAACCACTTCTGGCTTGGTTTCGTTAATAACTTCTTGAAGGTTATTCACATCTTTGATCTTAATTTTATTAGGATCATCGATTGCTACCAAGGATCCTAACTCTTTACCTATTTGGGTCAGGTCACATGCAGCTACAACATCTATTTCGCCATCTGTAATCGCTAGTGAGGATAATAATTTCCCCATTGATCCGGTAGGACCTAGTATTAATAACTTTATCATCTCAATCCCTCGATTATTCAAGTGATCAATATTAAGTTTAGGTTTCTTAATACAGTCTTAATTTTTTCTTGATTTTCTTCCAATGGTGGAGTTAAAGGTAATCTCATCCTTTTATTCATTATACCCATCAATTCAGCGGAAAGCTTAACGGGGGCTGGATTGGTTTCCACAAATAATATTTTGAAAAGATCAAAAAGCTCCAATTGCATTTCCCTCGCACGTTCCCATTTTCCATTAAGCATAGTGTTTGTAAAATCTACTAACTTAGCCGGTATGATATTTGACGCTACGCTTACAACACCTTTACCGCCTAAAGCCATTATATGGAATGTCATTCCATCATCACCACTAAGTACTATGAAATCATCTGGTGTTGTTTTTATAAACTGCGTAATTTGATCTATATTCCCGCTCGCACATTTAATACCAACGATGTTATCTTTTTTATAAGCTAATTTAGATACCGTTTCAGGTTCCAGATTACGCCCTGTTCGACCAGGAACATTATAAAGAATAATTGGTAAGGAAATAGAATCTGCTACTGCGGAAAAGTGATCGATCAATGAATGTTGAACAGGTTTATTATAATATGGAACAACAACCAAACATCCGTCTGCTCCTGCATTTTCAGCATATTGACAAAGAGAAATTGCTTCTTTAGTTGAGTTGCTCCCAGCACCCGCCAAAATAAATGGATCTTTTCCGCTCTTTTTTCCCTCATCAATGGTAATATCCATAGCAATATGGTGTTCCTCGTGAGAGAGGGTTGCAGATTCTCCCGTAGTGCCCATAGTTAGTGGTTGACACCCGTTATCAATCTGAAATCGGATAAATTCACGATATTTCTGTTCGTCGATGGTTAAATCTTCATTAAAAGGAGTAATCATTGCCGTAATTACATTTCGTAACTTATCTAATTTTTTCATATGTTGTCACTTTATTCCCTATTTCTGTAGAAGTTTTTTATTAGAAATATATAAACAAAAAATAGTGATTATCTCTTAATTAGGTAAAAGACATTTATAAGGATTATTGATAAACTAGACATAAACTACGCTCTGTATTACAATCCAGTTTACAATTACTAATAGTTCAACCTTAGAGAAAGCGCTGAAATTAAGGAATAAAATTAAATAAGAAGTTAATTATGATTTTTTTATAAAGTTCATTTTTAACTATGAAGACTGATTATTTAGATAAGTTCACGGGAACATTATTAGGAGTAAGCATTGGAGACACTTTAGGTCACCCTTTTGAAGGTGTGCTACGGGAGCGAATATACTCCCGCTTTAGTGACTTTAAAGAATTTATAACGAGCAATAAAAAGTTATTTAATACTTATACTGATGACACTCAATTAACATTACACACAGCAAAAGCGCTTATTCAAGGATCTGGTTTTAATGAAGACTACCTTATTAGAGAATATGTCGAGTGGCTTGAAGACCCCCCCATAGGTCCCGGATTTGGATGTATATCGTCGATTCAAAAACTAAAATACGGGATTCCGTGGAAAAAGGCCGCTTCAAACTCAGGAGGAAACGGCACAACGATGAGAGTCTCACCAATTGGATTATTTTATTGTAACGATATAAAAAATCTAACGAATTTCGCATTGCATTCAAGTAATATTACTCATTCTCATCCAGCAGCATCTGCAGGGGCGATAGTAGTTGCACGAGCGATTGCTTTTTTAATAGATAAAACTATAGAAACTAAGTTCTCAGTTGATGAATTTTTTGATGTCATTATTTCTTCTATCTCTGATTCGAGAGAAAAAATATGGGATGAATTTATAGAGATTTTAAATAAAATTAAGAATAGTCTTAACATTTCGTTAGAAGCGGGGTTAATCAAATTCTCTCAAGTAGGCGTAAAATCGCCTTATTTTATCGAGGATTATTTAGGTAAAGCGTTTGTTCATCCATATACTCTGAGCACAGTAGCGTGCGCAATCTTCATCTTTTTAAAATATTTGACTTCATTTGAAGAGTGTATTTTCCAATTAGCGACTGCTGGTGGTGATAGTGATACTGTGGGGGCTATAGGAGGTAGTTTAGCAGGTGCTTATTTTGGTAAAGAAAATATACCAAGTGATTTGATACAATTAGTAAGAGGTTACAAAGATATCCTAAAAATTAGCGAAGAACTATGGTTAAAATTCAAAGAGATATATATAACAAAGTCTACTCATAATTATCTATAAAGATGTCCATTATATTAGCACATTCTTCGCAAAATTTAGGAGGTTTTTGATCTGTGTCTTCTAAATCATTAGAGAATTTCATTACGCAGAAATTTGGGCAATGTTCTAATCCAATTGTATGACCAATCTCATGAATTGCCTCTTTAAGGATTCTCAGCTCAAAAAGAGCTACATTTTCAGTTCTTCTATAAAATTTTTCTCTTAAACGGGTAACTGAAATTAAAGCGTTCCCAAAGGTCTTGTT
>JAGXNS010000140.1 GCA_019894855.1 Promethearchaeota archaeon | reverse complement strand
TAGAAGTACAGTTATGAATCTTTTTATTTCGTTTTTTGCGTTATTGATAGGTCCTAGAAAAGAATTGAACTCGATAAAATATCAGTTAGAATCTATCAAATGGTCTTTAAAAGCTTCAAACTACTATTGTTATGAAGATTCAGAGTCACTCGACAAGATTGTTAAAAGATTTATTTCTTTTGAAACTCCCAAGCGAAAAGCAAAAACTGAACGTTTTTATCAAAAATTTCTCGAATTAAGAAAGAATCCTATCAACGATTTGAAATTTATGATCTTTTCCCCACTCCGAATTTTAAGGATTCATATAAACGCGATAACCTTTAGGAAGCTTACAAAAAGAAAAGTAAGCCAAAAAAGTTTACTTCCTAAAGATCAAATAACGGATAGACATCATTTTCCCTTAACTTATTAAGAGACCACAAACAAGAAAAAGATTCTATATGAATCTATAAGAAAAAGTAATCTTAAGAATTAAATTTATTAAAAAATTAGAATTCAATATATAGTATATTTTTATATTATCAGATGTATACTAGTTAATAGAACTAAATATAAATTAAGAACTACGAACATATTTACAGTAAAATGGAAAGAGATAACATAGATATAAAGGAATTATTTCTCGATATTTTGGCTATAGTTAAATTTGAACTTCGCTTTTATAAGGATAAAGAAAGCCCAATGTTTACTCGCATAGTCAAAACAAGAGTTTTCCAACAGAAACTTCAAAAATTGAAAGATTTTGTTAATGCTTATTTTGAAATCATGTATTCTGAGGATAGTCCGATAAGTCAAGCTGCTCTTCAGACGCAGTTGGATAATGTTGCTCGCATTACGAATTATTATAACGACCTCAGTGGATTCTATAAGGATCAAACACAAACTCTCATTACGAGAGAAAAACTTCATAGCTTGATTGAATACAGCCACATCGAAAAACTCTTTTTGGTTTTTACTAATATCTTAGACTATGAACATTATAAAAGCTCACTGATTTTTCCACAAGATAAACAAAAGGAAAAACTCTTAAAAGAATTTCTAAACAGAATCGCTAGTAGTGACATAAAAGATGTCGAGGACTTGGTTGATCTCGAACAAGCTATTGATACTTTTATAGAAGGTATTGAAGTTTGATCATAGCCCATTATTCTTATCACTCATTATTATAATTTAGTTAGCCATTTGAAGAAAATAACAACTAACTCTTTACTTCTAATTGATTCCCTTCAAATATGTTTTGAACCAGACAAATTGTAGAAGAAATTCCTTTTTCTTATTGAACAAACAGTCACAAATATATATAAATCCGAATTAGCATGTATCTGTTGATTTAATAACAAAGAGTTACCTAATTTCGGGAGCATAAATTAATGTAACTCATAAACTTTCACACGGGAAAGGGATTAATTTTAAAATGGATTGTGTAGCTAATATCTTAGATTTTTATAATAGGAAATCTAAAGACAGGGAGGATGACCTACCTAATTTCAATAAAGTGTGGCTCAGCAATCTCCTTATTAAAATTATGAAGAACTTCAACAAAGATAAAAATAACGATTTAGAACTCCAAAACTGTCTCATACTGCTTGTGAATTTATTCTCAAATAATGATTGTCCTGATTTTTATAATAAGAAAGGAATCGACACAAGCGAATTAGTAAATAGCGATAAATTACATTTCACAGATATATTAAAATCAGAATTTCTCAATAATTAGATATAATAATAAATTGTTAAATTAAAATACTTTCAACTCTAGCTCTTTTAATTTATCGTACTCATTAAAGATGGCATCGATTTCTTCAAGGATTTCCATAATAATGTCCTTTGTTCCTTGATCTTGGCCGAAGGTATCCACAATTACATCATAAAGATTAACTTGGTATTCATATGTCAAATCTGAGATTTTTCTTAAATCCTTTTCCGAAATCCCTTTCTCTTCCAATTTTTTAAAAACTCCATCAATCTCGTTTTTTAGAGTATTAGTTGCTGCTATTGCATTAGATGTTTTTTCTAGTAGTTCCCGCTCTTTTTTATTGACAAATTTATCTTCTTCTGATAATTCGGCGTTTTCAGTTATGATTTCTAGTCGTTCATTTAATAAATTTCTAACTCTCTCGTATATTTTTATAGCATCTTGAATTTTTCCCTTACTTTTAATCAGATCATTGTTCCTTAATAAGCGAGCTTCAATTATTTTCAAATATGCGTCTTCATAAAAAATTTGCAAATCTCCAAAAGTGCTACGCTCTCCTTCAGATATTTTCAAAATGATCTGTCGTAAATCTTCGTTAAGCATATCAATTTCCTTCGCAGATAAATCCTCTACATTAAGAATTTTGAATATTTGATTAGTCATAGACTTTATTGAGGCTGATTTAACATTTAATTTTCGAGCTCTCTTCTCGATTTCAGTTATACTCCTATATTCTCCTTCTTTTTCGCAGTAATTGAATATGATTATTGCTTCATCGAGCAAATTATTAAACTTCGATTGATCAGTTAGTATGTAATATTTTGAATCTTGCACTTTTTGGGTAGCTCTGTCCATTTGCATCTCTAATTCGAAAATGTAATCAATTAAATTTAGTTGTTTTCTTTCTAAAAGAATTGTAGATTTATATTCCATATCGACTTCGACAGATTTACCTGCGAGGAACCAGAGTAAAGCAGAAGGTACCCAAAGGAATACCGCAAAGAGCATCATATTAAACACACTCCCAAAAAGTGATATCAAAGAAAACGACATCAATAGCGTAATTCCTTTTCCTACTTGCTCTGCGAGGCTAAAAAAGGAGGTAGCCGTGCCTTTATGCTCAGGGAGATTAACATCCACCATAACTGCATTCTTATTTGAAACCCAACCTGTACTTAACACTGCTCCTATAAATCCAAATATGAAATAATAAATATAGCTTGGAGAAACTTTAAAAATCTCTATAATCGTTAAAATCACATATGATATCATCTCTCCGGGAGGGATTGGAGATGGATAACTTAAATTAGTAACCACCTCACTGCTAATAGGTTGTATAGAAAAAAGCATAAAAAGAACAAATGGAATGCTGAGTGCCATACAAGCTGTTGCTAATCGAGTTCGATTTTTTTTGTTTTTTCGAAATAAAAGATCTCCTACATAAGACATAATTGCATTTCCCAACAAATAGCCTACCCCTAAAAGACCTGCAAATATCGCAGCCGTTTGCAGCCTAATTTCGATAGGCAATATAATGAAATAGTGAGTTGAAAGCATAGAGGTCATAAAGTAAACGAAAAGTGTTCCTGGGATTATTGCGAAAAAGCCTTGAATGATTAAATATTTGTTAGTCTTCTTTTTTATTATGTCTGATAAATCTTTTTTTGATATTTTATATTGATATTCTAAATTTAATTCGACGAGATCTAATAACTCATTCTCACTTGCTCCTCGTTGAGGAATTTTAACAAAAAATAACATGCACACGATTATAATACTTATTCCTGATAACAAAAAAAATGGAAATCTCCAACCTAAAATTGGTCCCACAAAGGAAGATAAAGCCTGACCACTACCATTAGAAATTGAGCTCAATATTGCAAGCGTACCAAACCATCCAGATCTTTCATCAGGGGGAATCGCATCAGAAATAATGGAATAACCCACTGGTATTACGCATCCCATTCCTATTCCACTTACCATCCTTGAAATCAACATCATTAGAAAAGATGTGGAAAAACCAGTCAGCATCATGCCAAAAGTCCAAGAAAATGCACCTGCTATTATTACTTTTGTTCTATCAATTCTATCGGTGTAATATCCCCAAATTAAAGCAAACATAGCACTGGTTAACAAGAAGAAAGAATCTGGAATTGCTATGAGTGCCTCAGGAATACCAAATTCTATTTGAATTACTCCATAGCTGGGAATAAGCATATTAGCGCATGCTATTGACA
>JAGXNS010000013.1 GCA_019894855.1 Promethearchaeota archaeon | reverse complement strand
TATTGTTACTATTAAATCTTCTCTTATTATTACTATAACTACCCCTCTCTTCTATTGAAAGGAAGGAGAGTTCTTTCTCTTTAGGGGGGTTTTGTATAAAAATTAATAAATTAAATATAGGTAAAAAAAAATGGAAAAAAACAGCAATGTAAGTGTTTCGCAAATAATGGAGGAAATTCGAGGCTCACTTAATCTTCCAGATAAAGCATATTTTTTTGATACTACGCTCCGTGATGGTGAACAAACCCCCGGTATAAGCTTTACTTACAAAGAGAAAATTTCTATTGCGCAAACATTAAATGACATGAAAATTGATGTGATTGAAGCGGGATTTCCAGTTACTTCTATGGGTGATTTTGAAGCGTGTAAATCTATATCTAAATTAGGTTTAGATTCTGAAGTAATGGGATTAGCGAGAATGGCAAAACTTGATATAGATAAAGTTATTGAAGCGGATATGGATAGCATTCACCTTTTTATTGCTACTTCAGACATACATCTTAAATCTAAACTTCAAATGAGTCGCGATGAAGTAATAGAACAAATTCATAAATACGTTTCTTATGCTAAAGAGCATTACTCAACGGTATTATTCTCAGCTGAAGATGCAACTCGTTCTGATTTGGATTTCTTAATTAAAGCAAATTTAACTGCAATTGAGAGCGGAGCAACGAGAATTAACATTCCTGATACTGTAGGTACCATCTCGCCAAAAGCGTTCGGATATATGGTAAATAATGTATACAAAGCAATTCCAAGAGACATTAGAATAGCAGTACACTGTCATAACGATTTTGGACTCGCCGTTGCGAATACTATTGCGGGATTCGAAAATGGAGCCTCGGAAGCACAAACTACAATTATGGGTTTAGGAGAACGAGCTGGTAATGCTTCCTTTGAAGAAACAGCAATGTCACTCTATGCTCTGTATCAATTACCAATGAATATCATTACGCAAAAAATATTTCCCACTGCAAAACTCATCGAAAGTTATTGTGGGGGTAAAATTAGGATAGGACGCCTCCAACCTTTGATAGGGCAAAACGCATTTGCTCATGAAGCAGGCATTCACGCCCACGCCATGATTAAAAACGCGCGAACATACGAACCGATCACTCCTAAGTTAATTGGAATAAGCAGATCTGACAGTGTAATAGATATTCTTAAGCAATCAATTAAATTTGGGAAACACAGTGGTGGACATGCATTAAAAGCAAAATTGGGAGATCTTGGAATTAATACGAATGACAAAGAATTCGGTAAAATAATGAATCACATTAAAGAATTTGGAGATAAAGGGCATGAAGTTTCTGAAGAAGATTTTTTAGCAATTGTTAAGGATGTTATGGGAGAAATACCCGAAGAAGAACAATACGTAATTCTTGAAGAATTAACAGTTTTGACCGGTTCCATAACCCCTACATCAACTGTGCGTTTAAAAATAAGAAATGGAGATTTTGTAGAAAAAGTCGCATCTTCAATAGGAGTTGGTCCAGTAGATGCGTCAGTCAATGCTATTGTTAAATGTTTTAAACCTATGAGTACCATTAAGCTATTAAACTTTCAAATTGATGCAATTACTGGAGGAACTGAAGCCTTAGGGCATGTGGCTATCGAAATTTTAGACATTGAAAGTAATATCATAGTTAAAGCAAGTGCTACTCATGAAGATATTGTGATGTGCTCGGTTTTAGCTCTTGTAAAAGGTTTGAATCTTATAGTTAAGAAAAAAAATGCTGAAACAAAATGAATACCTTTTAAAAAAATCGATTGATGTAAATTATGGGCTTAACAATTACTGAGAAAATTCTTAGAGACCATTGCCAAAATAAAAAAGCCGTTGCTGGTGATTTTATTATGGCCAATATCGATAAATGTTTGGCTAACGATATTACTGCTCCCATAGCCATAGAAGTATTTGAAAAAGTGACAGAAGATTCTAAAGCTGAAGTTTTTGATTCTTCTAAAATCATTCTAATCCCTGACCATTTTACTCCAAATAAGGACGTGGCTTCTGCTGCTCAGTGTAAAATCCTTAGAGATTTTGCTTCCAGATATAATATTACTAACTATTTTGAGGTTGGAAGAGGAGGCATTGAACATTGTCTTGTACCAGAACAAGGATTGGTGAAACCAGGAGAAGTTTTTATAGGGGCAGATTCACATACATGCACTTATGGTGCACTCGGGGCGTTTGCTACAGGAGTTGGATCTACAGATTTAGGTGTAGCAATGGCGTTAGGAAAATGTTGGCTTAAAATCCCAGAATCTATTAGGTTCATTTATTCTGGTAAATTAAATGAATGGGTTTCTGGAAAAGACTTGATATTATATACAATAGGGGAAATTGGCGTAGATGGAGCCACATACAAAGCTATGGAATTTACAGGGGATTCAATAAAAAGTTTACCTATAGAAGATCGGTTTACTATGTGTAATATGGCTATAGAAGCTGGCGGAAAAAGTGGAATCATTGAACCTAATACTATAACCAGATCATATTTGGATTCTGTTAAGATATCGAAAGATGGTTTTTATAGTAGTGATAAAGATGCTGAATATTACGATATTATTGATTTTGAATGTGCTAATATAGAACCTCAGATTGCCCTTCCTCATTCACCTGATAATGTGAAATCGATTTCAGAAGTGCATAGTATGAAAATAGAATTAGATCAAGTAGTCATAGGATCGTGTACAAATGGCCGGCTTGCCGATTTAAGAAATGCTGCGAAAATTCTTAAAAATCGTAAAATCAATAAAAAGCTAAGATGCATAATAATACCAGGAACACAAAACATATATCTAAAAGCGATGGAAATAGGATATATTGAGATGTTTATTAATGCTGGTGCAATAGTATCAACTCCTACTTGCGGACCTTGTTTAGGTGGTCATATGGGCGTCTTAGCGGAGGGAGAGAAAGCGTTGTCTACAACAAATAGAAATTTCCAAGGGAGAATGGGGGATGTTAAGAGCGAGGTTTTTTTATCCAGCCCTGCAATTGCAGCTGCTTCAGCGATAAAAGGGTATATAACCTCCCCAGAAAATTTATAAGAAAAAGTGTGAGATTGCAAATGATTGGAAAAGTAATTAAGTATAATTTAAAAAACATTAATACTGATCTAATAATTCCTGCTAGATATTTAATAAATTCAGATAAAAATTATTTAGCACAGCACTGTATGGAGGATTTAGATCGCGATTTTATTAAAAAAGTAAATGAATATAATTATTCTATCCTAGTTGCGAATTCAAATTTTGGTTGTGGATCAAGTAGAGAACAAGCACCTTTAGCACTAAAAGCTAGTGGGATAAAATGCATTATCGCACCTTCATTTGCCAGGATTTTTTTTAGAAATTCTATAAACATTGGCTTACAAATAGTAGAATTATCTAATATTGATGATATAAAAATAGGAGATATGCTAGAGATCGATTTAAAATTAGGGATAATTAATAATACAACTTCACTACACCATTATACAGTTAAAAAACAACCAGTTTTCCTCCAGGAAATAATTTCTGATGGTGGCTTAGTTAATTATGCTAAAAAAAGATTGATTTAATATGTTATATCAATTTCAGAGATTAATTTTTTCTAGATATATCGTTAATAAGAATAATTGAAACTATAGTGCAATAGAATTAAGTAATATTAGGAGTGTGGATTGAAAATTCTTTTAATGATTAGTGAATACAACGCCTCTATCTCCTTCGAATCAAAAGATTTCTCTCCAATTAATTGAGTTACGTAAAAAGACTCTAGCCGTGTTTTTTTCATTATAACGATTGCTTTATTAATTAAGGACTTTTCTGTAGGAGTAATTTTTATATTACCAATTCCGGTTAACTTAAGGGGGTATAAGAAGGCAGTGCCTAGGTGTTTTCTCAATAAATTTTCAATACCATCAAATGGTTGAAGATTGCCCTTAAATTTTTCCAAATACATTCCATATTTCTCCTCAATCTCTAAAGACAAATCGTCAATTACTCCATAAAACTGTGAAGAAGGTAAGTCTTTCATAATAAATATGAGCCTGAAATGTTTAAAGTCTGACATTAAGATTTTTGATTTTTGATATTCGAGTTTAACTGTTTGCGAGCGTTCATCTGACCCTGATATATCAAATCCAAAAGTGCGGATTGCTTCTAAAAATCCTGAAATAAGCGTAGAATTGAATTTTTTCCCAGTAAAAGCTTGATCATACACATTCAGTGAAGAATTCTTTTCAATGACAATTACATAATTTAAATTCAAAATATCCATAAACTTATTGATAGTTTTTTGTTTTATTGCGAGTTTTTTTCTTTTATTTTTCTTAACTAGTATAATTGATGAAGCTGTTACCGCTGATCCTAATCCCGCTATAACTACTATACCAATAACTAAAGTCCAGTCGAATACAACTGGCAAAATTACTGTGAAAACTTGAGTTACTACGCCCGCATCAGTACCGTTAAACCAATACACAAATGCTTTGTAATCTCCGTCTAAAGCACTTGATGGGACAATGTAAGTAAACGAATTTGAGTCTGAAGGTGAATATATAGAATTATTACTCGTGTAAATTTTATCGTGAAATGGGTCGTTTAAAATAAAAGTATAATTTCCATTCAACAAGGGCTCTGAGATAAAGAATTTCAATTCCTGACCGGCTATAAACTCCGTTCTGTCAACATCTAGGTCGAATGATTTTCTTGTCGAATTTGCTGTAATCAACCAATCAACTCCATCTAAAATGGTATTATTTGGAATAAATATAAAATGATCTATACTATCAATTTGAATTTGAGATTGCATATCAACAGAATCTCTTTTCACACTTAAATCAAACCAATTCTCCGGAAAGAAGAATTTAACGGAATAATTACTGAATTCTCTGAAAAGTTGAGGAGTTACACTCCAACTATTATAATAATTTTCATCAATCATAACACTACTCTCACATTCTAAGTTTTTACTCATTCTTATGCTATAATTTAAGTTAAAATCTAACTCAATCGATTTATTTATAATAATCGGAATGTTTAGATTTGGTCCATCTAGATTATGGTTTAAATTTGTTATTAGAATATTTCCTGAACCTAAAGACGCACCATCTTTTACGCTATAAGAATCCCCATTTATATTAACTGACATGTTAATTTCTTGGGGGAAAAAGCTTCTATCTACTTGTTGAATCAATTTATAGAGAAGGGTTGTATTTTTAACTCCATTACTCCAATCATCAATAAGTTCAGATAAATGCAAATCTGGATCAGATGGATCAATGTTATTATAAGCCCAATAGTACTTTGTATTTATGTCTATAATATTCGATCCATTTAATACTAAGTAATAGCTACCCTCTGCTAAAGAAATTGAGTCCGTAAATAATTGTTTATGCCATCCTGAAACGCTAGACATATTCAAAGTGGTACTTGTATAAATCGTGTTGTTTGGTTTATTATTAACATAGTCATATCCTCTGATTTGAATTTGAATTGACTCGGTTGTTAACAGTCCTTTAGAGCCATAGAGCTCAACCCCATAAAGAATTGTAGGTTCAGTCAAATTGATCTGAATTCCATATCCGTGAACTCTAAAAGATGGATTTTGGCGATATATAGTGTATACCCCAAATGAATCATCTTCAATTGTTTTAATTTCTTGCCCGAGCTTTATATTGGAAAAATTTAATTGCACTTCGTTTAGATTCCAAGAAGATGTGGGTATTACTATATCAATAGTGCTTACATTTTCTGTATTGCCTGTATTTTCTCCGAGTTCAAGCAAAGTAAAATTAGTTGGAATAGTTAAAGAATCTCCATTACTTTGAGCGTTAACATTATTTGGGCGTAAATTTAACCCTAGTAAAAAAACCAGCAATGTTATGTTAATTACGATTAAAATTTTTGTTTTCCTCAATATTAAACCCCTAACTTTCTATATTACTTTACAAAAAAATTTTGATTATCTTCTTAAAGATAATAGTATCTCCTAAAAAATTTAATCAAGATATTTAATTTTGTATTATTGGACAAAAAATTCTATTAGTCTTTTTATATGTTATATAACAGTATCTATTTAAATATATGAGGTATAAAATTCTCTGATTATTCAGAGAACAAAAAAGAAATTCTTCTTTTAATTTATTTTCGTGTAATTTTTCTCAATTATTAGGGCTAATAATTGCTGCTATATTAGAGAACATATCAAAAAACAATTAATGTAAAAAAGAGAGATTTTTTAATACGAAGACTGTTATTTTTCAATTGAGCAATAGAAACTTTCAATTATCATGGCAAAAAAGTCGTTAAAAAAACCAGAACTACTCGCTCCAGCACAAGATTGGACTTCCTTAAGAAATATTGCTGGATTAGCTGATGCTGCTTATTTTGGCGTCAAAAAATATAATATGAGAGCGAAAGCTAAAAATTTCGAAAGAAGCGAACTTAAAGAGATAGTAAAATTCTGTCATCATCAAAAACCACCATTGAAAGCATATTTAGCGACAAACATCTTAATCTACGATTCTGAATTGCAAGATTTAGAAAAATTGATATTAGAAGCAAAGAAAGCAGGTATAGACGCTATAATTGCTCACGATTTAGCGGTAATAAAATTTGCAAAACGCGAAAAGCTAAAATTTCACATTTCAACTCAAGCAAATGTATCTAACGTTGAATCTGCTAAATTTTTTGAAGATTTAGGCGCTGAGAGAATTATTTTAGCTAGAGAGCTATCTCTTAAACAGATAAAGCTTATTAAACATCATTTAACTAAGACGCAAATTGAATGCTTTGTTCATGGCTCGATGTGTACTTCGATTTCAGGTAGATGCTATCTTTCAGCTACAATTTGTGATTCTGAAGAATTTTCGGCAAATCGAGGTAATTGTGTTCAGCCGTGTAGAAGAGAGTGGCGAGTAATTGACGATGAAAATAAAGAGCTCATATACGACGGAGAAATGTTCTTGAACGCTAAAGACCTCTGCATGGTTGAATACATTCCAGAATTAATTGAAGCTAATATTAATGTTTTCAAAATTGAAGGTAGAATGAAAAATCCATTATATATAGAAACAGTAACTAAGTGCTACCGAGAAGCAATTGACAGTTATTTTGAAAATACTTTCTCAAAAGAAAAGGTTCGCGACTGGTTAGAAAGGTTAGCTAAAGTATATAATCGCGGGTTTCACACAGGATTTTATTTCCATAGACCCACAATTGAAGACGTTGAGTTAGAAAAGAGAGGAAACGTCTCTCCGTATAGAAAACATTATCTTGGAAAAGTTTTATCGTTTAATACGAACAGTATGACAGCAAATATCTTGATTGAAATTAAGGAATTTAACTTAAAAATTGGAGATGAGATAATAATAATAGGGAATGAAACATATCATCATCAAAAAGTTAAGCATATGGTCTTTAAAGGAGAAAAAATTAAAAATATATATAAAAAACGATACGATAATCCTTTTAAAGTGAATCTGCGTTTAAGTAATGAGGTTCAGATAGATGATAAAGTTTATATCATATATCAAACATAAGTCAAATGGTCTAAATGAAGAATTGGGTACATTTAGCTAGTATGGGTTGAATTAAATAATGGATTATGAAGAAAAGAGGATTGGATTAGTAGAAAATCTTACAAAGAGAGCCATATTAACTAAGCCCAGCGTAATCAAGGCTATGCTAAAGGTTCCAAGACATGAATTTTTACCGAAGGGTGCTATAGAATCTGCATACATAGATTCTCCACTTTCAATAGGAATGGGACAAACGATAAGTGCTCCACACATGAACGCTATGATGTGTGAACTTTTAGACCTTACGGAGGGAGAAAAAGTCCTTGAAATTGGAACCGGTTCGGGTTACCATGCTGCTTTGTGTGCTGAGCTTGTAGCACCAAAACATTCAAAAAATCCTGGACATGTGTATACAATAGAAAGACACCAAGAGTTAGCAAATGAAGCTGAAGAAAGTTTAATTAATACTGGTTACGGGGATGCAGTTACGGTTATTCGTGGGGACGGTACGTTAGGATACCCCGAAGAAGCTCCTTACGATAAAATTTTAGTCACCGCATCCTCGCCAAAGAAAGTACCTCCCCCGTTAAAAGAACAGTTAAGAGATCAAGGAATTCTTTGTATCCCTGCTGGTTCAATAGAATGGGGTCAGGATCTGTATATAGTATCTAAAATTGGAAAGAAATTCGAGTATAAGAAAATAACGGGAGTAAGGTTCGTACCTTTAATAGGAGAATGGGGATTCCCGGAGTGAAATGCTTAACTTATTTAGAAAAAGTTTTCTTAGTGCGTTCTTCTAGCAATTTTTTTCGAATTATTTTAATGAATTCGTTATGTTCGATATGTTGCTTTATAGATTTAGATGAAAATGCGTAGCCATTCTGTCTTTCTTTACTATAATTCTTCATAACCAAACCGATATGAAATTTTTTTGATGTTATTATTCATATTACTCCCTTAATATATTTAAAACTTTTTAAAAATCGACGAAATTAGCGGTGAATTATACGTATTTGTAATTTGTTAGCTTTAAAAACTAATAGATTTTAATTTCTATTTCGATCTCCAGTTCTTTCCTTAATTTAAACTGAGCTATTACATTTAAGCCTTGGTAAATAGTTTTATACCCTTCGTCAGTGAATGCGTATGCTACAATCGGAAATTTTAATATTTCAATTAATTCAGTGTCTGCCTTTGTTTCACTCTGTAGTGAATATTCGAGGTTTAAATTATAAGATAAATCATGGGCTTTAAAATGGCACCCTGTATATTGAAATGGTTTAAGTAGATCATTTTTTGGCTCGTTTAAAAGAAGCAATTGATTGCTTTCCCATTGAAATTTATCAGGATCACCATTAAAAAAGAATGGAAGATCAATTCCTAAGTTCAAATTAGTAATGATTTTTTGGACTAAATCTTCTTTCTCAGGTATTTTCTCGAACTGACTTTTTATAATTATTTTAATTTTATTTTCCTCAACATATATTTTCTTAAGGATAGAACAAGGATGAGTTTCATTAGAATCTGGAACAATTACGCTTCCTTTTTGTTCTAATTCTATAACGGCAGATTTTCCATTTTTTTCGTTTTTAATAACAGAAAATTCACCATCTACAAACGATCCATATTCTCTATATTGGTCTGCTTCGATAGCTTTAAATGTATCGTTGTTGTGATAAAATCTTATCCTTAACATATTTCTCTTAAACCTATCAACCATAATTTTATCTTTATCATTGATGGCGATCTCCTCGTCATCATGATACGCTTCAGGCCACCGGGTTAACGTATTTAAGAGGTTATAGGATTTTGGTTTATAGTCTATCTCAAAAATAGTACCCCCATCAGATGGATTAAGATACATGTTTAAAAGATCAGATTCAATTATGATATCCATTCTACTATCTTTGTTGAAGTCTAAAGGTATAACTGAGATATACTTATTTTCTAAGGAAAGGAACTTCTTATTCAAACTGTCAATGATGATTTCAGAATTGATGAGGTGAGTATAAACGGAAAACCTTAGAAATTGTAAATAGACCCCACCAAATAAGCCATGCCAATAGCAATCGTTGCATTGGGATTTATATATTTCTGTCCAAGCATCTTTTATCAATTTTTTGGCTTTATTTCTACTTTCTTGCGACTCTAATTTATATAAATTGTTTTCAACGTGAATGAGTTTGTTTCTAACGTAGAGCATTTTTTTATGCATATTATTTGCTTCTGGATATTTCACTAAGAAATACCTCCAAAATCCACCTCGAAGGAAGCCATACAGATTTTGTCTATTCTCATCGTTCTTAATTTCCTCTCGTGCCCTTTTGAACCTCCTACGCAATTCTGTCGGCAGTGACCACAACTCCATTTTATCGTAACTTGCGGTTGGTAGATATATTAAACTTTTCGCAGGATATTTTTCCATATATTCCGAAAGCGTAATAGACTTTATCCAGTTATGGTTGATTATCTGATCGAAAAATGCAGGAATAAAAGGTTTACCTTCGTCCCCCTCTTCATGACCCTGCCCGTCTACATAGCAAATTTGGTGTGTAGTCGCCCATGCACCCATTTTTTCTGCGTCTGAGATAAATAAAGCAATCCTATCACCTTCTTCATCAGCAACATTTTTCAAATATTCAATTGACATATATGTAGGCTTCCAAGGGGTCAAATATCTTAAAGCCTCATTAATTGGAAAGACTCTTAACGTTTTTCCTTCATCTTCAGTTATATAAGAATAAAGCGTATCGTTCTCCGTAATACCTGTTGATCTAAAGTGATTATCATCAACTATTACATATTTCAGACCAACTTGATCTAAAAAAGAGGGGTAATTCGGTTCCCATACTCTTTCCGATAACCAAGCTCCTTTCACTTCTAATCCGAATTCTTTTTTTATTAAATCAGATAATAATTTTATTTGAGCTAATTTATCGCGATGAGGGATAATCGCAAAAATAGGTTCATAAAATCCACCACCAATAATTTCTATCTGACCTCTCTTTGCCATAGCTTTTAGTTTGTCAATAAAATCTGGCTTATTCTTAAGAAACCATTCTAATAAATTTCCAGAAAAATGTAGTGTGAATTTAATTTCCTCATATTTGAATATACTGTCTATAAGAGGTTTATAAGATTTTAGATAAACATCCTCGTAAATAAAATCCTTTTGTCCAACCGGTTGATGAAAATGGAATACAATAGGAAGATGAATTTGTTTTTCGGTCATAATAACGATGTTATTATTTTGTAATATAACAAAATTAAGAAAGGATAACTATAAATCTATTTGGATTGATTTAATTAGTTTAGAAGAAATCCTTAGAAACCTAGTTTCAATTCCTTAGGTATAATTGAATCATACTTCAAATGTGTATTAAAATAGAAAAACATTTTAAAACTCTAAAAATATTAAACACTTTAAGGATATACATAATATAAAAAAAATATCCATGAAAACTTTAGAGAAATGTATCTTTAATTAAAACTGAGTGGTATTAATAATTATGAAAGATTTTTTTGATAAAAATTTATTCCAAGAAGTATTTAATTCTAACGAGTTTAAAGGATGGCTTCTTTCGAGAAGATGGTTTGGTGACAAATCATTTTTATCTAATTTACTATTTAAGATAACAGTTTACGATTTCAACATCATATCGGAACGTATTTTTTTAACAATAATTGAGGTTACCTACGATGAATATTCTAAAAAATACTTCCTTCCGATTATAATCTATGAAAAAATTCAAGATATACTTGAACCTAACGAAACTACAAGAGAAAATGTTGTTAAACTAACTGAAAACACATTCAGCAAAATTCTAGCACTAAGCGTTCATGATAATACAAAAGAAAAGATAACTTATCTGAATCTTATTGAAGCAGAGTATTGTATTTTATTTTGGAAGAAAATGTTATTTGATAAGACGATATCTGAAACTTTCCCTAGCATGTCTTTAGAACTCACACTATATACTGAACAGTTTGAAGACGAATTTAATATGTTGAAGGTACGCAATTTAATTGAGGCTAGTTTATACCCTGAACGGTATGAATATGGGTTACAGCAGTTAGGTGGTGGGAACACAACAAATTTGTTATTTGCATTAAAAGTATCGAATAAGAAAAATTCGCACGAAAAACCTATATCATACGTTTTAAAATCATATAAAGACTTTTCAGGAAGTTTGGAACCAAGGAAATTATTTGTTTTAGTGAAAAACAATTTTCCAAATGCTCCAAAAATATATGGTATGATAAAAATTCAGGATAGAGAAACAATTGGGATACTTGAAGATGTCCCAAACAGTGGAAATTTAGGAGACATCTATTGGAATGAACTTAATAACATGGTGAATTCGATTTTTAGAGGTGTTGATGACGATGATCCCTCCTTAAGCGATAATGAGAAAATATCTGGATATATAAAAAACTACTGTGTTAATTCTTTGCAAGTGTCTGAAAAAATAGGACTCCAGATCAAAAAGTTACACGAAGCCTTAATTCTACAGAGTGATCCACTATATTCCAAGGAAACAGTTTCAAGCGTTGAGTATTTAAAAGATTACACTGATAAACTACTTGAGATGGTAGAAAGAATGCAAGATACTATGAGTAGAAATTCTGAAGATGCTTTTTATTCCTCCCCTAAGGTATTATCTACTTTAATTGATATCAAGGATATTATTGAGAAATTTCGTTCCGAATTTAACGTTGATACAATTAATATCCAACCAGTTCATCAAGACCTCCACTTCCAACAAATTCTGGTTAACAAATCTAACGGCGACTACATGTTCTATTTTATTGATTTTGAGGGAGATCCGCAGCTCGATAACAAGGAAAAAGAAAAAAAATTCCCAATAGAAAAAGATATGGGCAGTTTTTTAAGATCACTTAGCTATATTAAATTTAATACTCTGCTTAAATTTATTGAGGAGAGAATAATAGATAAAGATAAGATTGAAGTTCCAGCGGAATTCCTTTTTAATCTCTACTTCAGAAAATCTTCAAAAATCACGAAAAAGCACAAAATTTTAGAAAATGCCTTAAAAATCCTAAATGTTTGGGAGAATAAATTAATAGGTAAAATTTTTGAACAAAGTCCAGAGCTTCAAATCACATTAATTAATTATTTTACTATTGAAAGAGTGTTACAAGAATTATCTTACGAACTGCTCTTTAGGCCTGACAAAATTCTTATTCCAATTCTTGGTTTGAAGGAAATTATAGATAAATATTAATTTATCTCGTTAATCTTTAGCTTTCTTTATCTATTCTAGCGAATTCGTAAGAATAATGCGAAGAGGAAATTTCTAATTGTTTAATCTGACTTTTATATTTTTGACGTAAACTTTTATTCCCTTTCATTTCTTCTTCAATGTAATTAGGATTCAATTCCTTTTGTTCAAATATTCGCCATAAAAAAGCTTCAGCAAATTTAGATGGTCCAAATTTCTTTTCTACCAGAACATAGTTGCTTTCATCAAGTAGATTATTAAAAAATCCGAGGTTATCGCAAAAATCAATCTTGTATTGTAAATCCTCTTGTTTTCCATAGATTCTCGCAATATCGTTTATGAGTCTTCCTAGTTTATCTCCAAAGTTTATTTGTTCCGTTTCATCCAATCTCTCAATAAGATTTCGAAGAAAACTTCTTTTAATAACAACTAAATCACGATCGTTTAATGATTGAATTGTTGATTTGCCTTTTAGGAAGTATTTACTAAGTTCTAAATAATTTTTTATAAGATTATTTTTTGTGATACCCATTCTATCTTTCATTCTATCTAAATTATCACTCAATTCTTGATCAATCCTTATTGTAATAACTTTGGTTAGTTTTTTAGGTTCAGAATTTTTGCTCAATGACCATCATCTCAAATTAAATTATTAGTAATATTTATATGCATTTATAATTATATGCAACAGATGTAAGTATTGTAACCTAACTAATATAATTTTGTGATCTGGTAGTGGGATTTTTATGTGAATTTACCATCTTTATATTCTCTTACTAAAAATATATATGTCTACAGTTAAAAGCATAGACCAGTTTTAATCAGCTTGTACCGATAAGCAATCATAGATTACATAACCGTGTTGCCCAATTATTTTTGTATTAATAATAGTGTAAAAAAATATATAATTCGTTTTAAGGAGTTCTATATTAAATAAACACTTTTTTGAATAAAATTAACTATCAAACATTAAGTGAACATGACTAAAAAACGCTAATACACTATAAATCAATCGATTTCAGAAACTTTTTGATCAAATTGAGTAATTATGTAATGACACGACAATTTTGACAATTTTCAATTTACACTATTTCTTACGCATCGTTTGTAATTTTTGTAACTATTTTAGTTAAATGTTATCAAATGAATATTGAATTAGACTTATAAGGATAACTTAACTTTGTAAATATGTATCCTAAGATCAAAGTTCTCCAAAAAATTAGTAATGGGTTGAATATTATTAATGGAATTAAGTGAAACTAACTTATTGAGTAATGAAATAACAGATTCAGACGTAAATGAAGTAGAAATCGAAAAAGTTTTAGAATTAGGATTGTACGATGATAATCTTAATTCATTCGCTAATGAATCTAAATTTAGCATTGAAAAGGTAGTAAAAGCACTTTCTTCACCAACAAGACGCCACATTTTATATCAGATTCAGCACTCAAGTGATGGGATGGATGTTTCTAACATTGCTTCGTCATTAAAAATGACTGAAGCTAACATTTCTGCTCAAATTAAAAAACTTCAGGACGCAGGTTTAATATTTTGTAAATATTGTTCGGGTAATCATGGAGTTAGAAAAATTAGTAAAATAAAATTTAATCAAATAATTATTAATTTTTGATTTTTCATATTCCTTTTCGCCAAATTATTTAGGAATAGTTAATTCTGCTGGAAGTTCGAAATCAACACGTTCTTAATTTTTTCAAAATGTCCTAAATTAACCAATAGTAGGTCGTTTAAAGCATCTTTCAATCCTGCAATTTCTATTTTTTCAACAATTTTATAGTAAGGACTTTTTTTAAGCGTTTTTGTTAGAGCTTTATTTGCTTCAATTCCATTCAATAAATAATCTCTACATTTTATTTCCTTGCTTCCTAATATCCTTTGAATAATAGCGAGCAACATCGTATCAAATGTGACCCTTAGTATGATTTCTCTGTCAAAATCTTTTTTAATTTTAAACAGATAATCCTTGAGTAGTAAAATTGACTCTTTAAAAAGTTTAATTGAATCGTTCCCAAGTTTTTCTACTCTTTCCTTAGAATCAGCCTTTTTTGTGGCAATTAAGCAGATTGCTGAAACCGTTTGGTATTCAGCAACAAAATGGATGAACCTTGCTTTAGTGTTAAGCGTAGTATCTTTAGATTCAGCATTTTGTAGCAATTCGTCGAGGTTGGCTAACGATTTTTTAAAATAAGTAGAAATGGTATATAACTTATCGGCCGCAGCTTCAAATTCCTTATTTATTATTAAGGTTCGAGCTCGTTTTTCTTCTTCTTGATAGAGATCGTCAAATTTATTGATTTTCATTACAGCTTTTAATATTAACCGCTTTCCTTTATCTTTTGTAATATGAGATCTTTCAAACGACTGCCCAGCCTCTAAAAGAAGAATTGAAGCCAAACTAGAATATTCTTCTGGATCTGATTCATGTAAATAATTTGATGCAGTATTCCAACTTTCACCAGCTGTTTCCCAGTCTTTCATTCGAAACGAAATATTACCTAGCTGAATTAATAATTTTGCCGATATCTCATATAGCTTTAATTCTTCAGTTTTTCGAATAATTGATTTTAAGCGATAAGTTGCTTGAATGTTGCTTTTAAACTGTGATATAATTTGAGTTATTCTAATATAGATTTCATCTAACTTAAGATAACTTCCAAAATCAAGGTAAATCTGAGCTGCTTTCTCGTATTCTTCAATTGATTCATCTCCCCGCCCTTTGTCAGCTAAATTTTCAGCAGAGTCAATTAACATGATCGCTTCAGCTTCCTTTTCTTCATTTTCGTCGTTGTTATACATAATTAAATTCCCTAAGATATTTAGATAAATCAGTATCGATTAAATTTATAAGTCTGTTAAATAATCCAAATGCGATAGTTCTTTAGTTATTGAATGAAATTAAACTTATTTAAATTTTGATACTAAAAAATAGAATTCTATTCATATTCTACAAATTGTCAAAGAGTCGTATATTCTCTTTTTTCATTACTTTTTTAAGCTCAGTGGCTTGATAGACAGACGCAAAGCATTCTCTTGCGTCTTCAATTGCTCCATAAAAAATAAAATTAGAATACCAGGAAGTAATAAACATTACACTCGCTTTTCGAGCCTTTGTGTGAAATTTTTTGTTTAATCTTGGCGTTGAAAGAAGAAAGAGAAAAAGAGTTGGTGCTGTACCTACGGGAAGTTTTAGAGCGCTACTGATAATTTGTTGAGTTTCAAGGATGTGTGAGAAACTTTCAATATCAATTACTCCTCCATCAATCCATATCTTTTCAACCCCAATTTTTTTTAATCCATCTATTATATTAACATCTCCTGGTTGGTTATTCTCTGTAATATAAGCGTATCTCTGACTCGATCGCATGTTAGTAGGACCAAGTATTAAAACTACGGCAGATTTTATTCGATATTTTTGGATTAACTCAATTTCTTTTGTATTTTTGAGATTTGATATGGAATTATAAATATAATCTTCCGGTTTTATCCCTCGTTCGTTTAAATGTTCAATTCCAGCAATTCTTGCATCAAAACTACCACCTAAAACGAACGGAGGGCTATAATAGTCCAAATAAAAATCTAAATATTTCACCATTGCTTTAGGTGTTGTAGCAGAGATTTCGATTAAATCTGAGAGTTTATATTGAGAAGCTAGACTCTTTTGAGCATCAATTCTTTTTCTTGCTTTAGATTCATCAAATTGGAGGTCATTTTTTCTATCCACCAATGTTTGACCTTGATAGAACATCGTGCCAATTAAAATTGGATTTATTCTAAAATTTCCATATCCTAACTTAACATTGCCATATAAATAATAGTCCTCATTCATAGTCGTTTCAAAGCCTAAATACGTATTAAAGAAATTATATTTTGCGCCAGTTATATTTTATCTTATTTAATTGAGTAGATATAATAATATTTTTGACCTTAAAATTGATGCAATTTTACTCCACAGTTTTTACAGCGACTATCGATTAAATCTTTAAAACAGTGCTCATGGTAGAGGGTTTTACAATTATTGCACCTTAAGATATTTTGCCCTTCTTCAAATATAAAATTACACACCGGGCACGAGCTAAACACATCATCCGATTCTAAATCGCTAAATTTGATTAAATCTACATGAGAAAGTTCGGGTGGTTTGGGCTCTTTTTTAGATTTTATTCTTGGTTTGACAAGAGATGTGAGCTTTTGGACTTGAGACACTTCAGTTGGAATTTTTAATAAATAGAAGCAATGGGGGCATCGAACTGTTCCCGCTTGTTTCATTATTCTGTCTTTTTGGGAATTAGCCCAAGCTGATAAACAATGAATGTGATATGGTGCTTGACAATTAGGGCAATAACGACCGCTAACATAAAAGGAACTTTTGGTATAGGGATTTAAATCTGAAAAGCAGATCGAACACTTTTTATAATCTACCAAGCCTCTTATCTGTAATAACCGTTGTTCTTGATCTTTTGTCAGATCTTGGACTCTTAAAAGATCTGCTGCTATTTTTCTAAGAAAAGCGGGATTTTCAATAATTGATGTTGTCCCATCGCCATAAGTTTTAATATTAGATCCTGCTAAGTCATGAGCTGCTTGTAGTAAAGATTGAGCGTCATTATTGTAATAATAGATTCCCCCTGTGAGGTCGCTCATCCTTTTTAAGATATTGAGCGGAGAGAGTTCACCCAATCGAAAAGTATCTATTTTTACGTTTAATCCTTGAGCTAAACGTGCCATTTTCAATGGATCAATAGAGGTCGTAGTAATATTGCCATCCGAAATAACAAGGATTCGAGGTATTTTAGCGGAAATCTTTCGTAATTCAGAAATGATTAATTTAATAGAAAGACCTAAGGCTTCTCCCAAAGCAGATTTTCCAGAAACTTCTAAATCATCTAATACTTCAAAAAGTTTATTTTTTTCGTTTGTAAAATCAATTATTTTTTTTGGTTTATTCGAAAAATTTACAATTGCAAACGCGCTTGAGGAATCTTGAGCAATTCTCTCACTAATTAATTTTTTCAAAGCATCTATACTACATACTAATCGGTTTGGGGCATAATCTGTTCGATACATTGATCTTGAAGTATCGATGCAAACAACTATGTTTTCCGGGTGCCGTTCTGACATTTTAACGTGTTTTTTTTCGATATGTATGAATTAAGCTTCTACATAAGCCCGTATTTATTTACTAATTTTTAAATACTAATTTTTAAATAAATAATTATGTTTTTACACAAAACTAAAATTTTATTAATTAGATATTTTACTATAAAATTAAGTTACACTATAAATTAAAGTAAAATTGATTTTAAATCCGATGTATTATGTCTGAAGAGGAGACAAAAAGCGTTGTAATTAAAGACTTTTTTAAAAGGTCTGTAATAATCAACGAATTAGATGAAGCGTTAAAATTCAAACCAGATTCATTAATAGGAATTGATCAAATTTCCTCAGACAAATTAGTAGAAAATAATATAAAAAATATTGATGATCTAGCGAAATTATCGATCGAGAGTCTTCCAACTATTGAAGAAATTCCTCCTAAAATCCTTCACAAATGGGTAAAAATCGCACAAGTACTTGAAAAAGCAATCAGAGAGAAAACTAAAACGCATAAGAAAATTTTAATGATAGGATTGGATAATGGGGGGAAAAGTAGCATTTTAGCAGTTCTTCAAGATAAATTTTCAATTATTAAGTCTCTTCTTCCCACAAGGGGCGTTAAACGCGAAAAACTGGACTTTTTTGGATATCCAATACTTTCGTGGGATTTAGGCGGTCAGGTCCAATATCGAGAAAAACTTTATTTTAATAGACCTGAATTATTCTTTACTGAAGCCGATTTGGTACTTTACGTTATTGATACACAAGATAATGATAGATTTGCTGAAACTGCAAATTACTTCCGTCAAGTTTTAAAAGCATTGGTAGAATTAAATGAATTCCCTCCAATCCATGTAGTTCTCTCAAAAAGCGATAAAGATATTCGTACATCTCTCGAATGGCAAAATAATGTATCTGCTATAAAGAATAAATTCAATAACATAGTAGGCGAATATGAAAATATATTAATCAGTTATTCTGATACGACTATTTATCAAAAAGAAACCATTATGCAAATGTTCAGCGAAGCTTTAAAATTAGTTTCTGAAACTTCAGAAATAATTGAGAACATCTTAGAGGATTTTACTAATACTATTGAAGGTAAGGCTTCGACCTTAATTTCAATGGACGGTTTAATCTTTGGAAGCTTCACGAGCTCGGATGTTGATGAGGCTTTACTAAATAATACAGCATTAATTATGCAAACGCTTTCGAACTTTCATAGCTCGATAGGATTAACTAGAGAACCTTCTATCACTCTTGATTTTCCCTTAAATAGATTTGCTATTCGAGGAGAAAAACTTTTTGAATATTCTGAGCTAAAAATACCTGTATATTTATGGATCCTTAGTGAAAATTTCGATCTACTGAAGGAGAAAATCGATTACTTTAAACAACAACTGCTACCTTTGATTAATTTATTTCTTTAATCAATCATTTATTTGTAAGTTATAATTTAATCATTATTCGCTCAAATCTTCTTTTACTAAAATTAAAATGTCGTATTTACTAAATCGAGAATAAAAGCATTGAAAATGTAAAAAAGAAAAATCGCATCATGGTGAAGCATAGAAATACAGGAGCATATGAACATTTTTGTGTTCTTATTTTTGCCCAAGGAATTTGGAAAGAAACTGATAAGGATAGTGTGAGAAATTTAATAAAAGAAAAATTGAAAAGCATGAAAAAGGCACCCTATAATATATTCTATAAATTAACCTATCGAGATAAGATGCCTATTTATGCGGATTGCCATATATGCCAACCAATCTATAAAATGTTTGAGGAATTTAAGGGGAATAACGATGGAATTCTATATCAAGGTCACCATTATCTTATTCCAGAAGACGATTTTGAAGACATGAAAGATCTAGCAAACTTAATTATTTCTCATAGCAAAGTTAAAAAATTTTATTTATTATATCTTGATGGTTTCAAAGAGATTAAGAGAACTATTCTAAACGAAATGAGTTTAGAGGAATTTAAAAAAAAATTAAAATTTAAAAAATCTAATATTAATGATTTTACCTTGATGATTGACAATAATACATTTAAGAATAGAACAGTCTATGAAATATCTAAAAGTTATACCCTTTAAAATATATGCACCTTAAATTTTGATATTTCTATTTACATTTCAATATCTTTTCTTGCTGAAAGTAAAAATTCGGTACTTTTATCCATCATCTCGATTGCTTTTTCTAGTTTTTCTGCGACAGTGAGTAAATTTTTTTCTTTTGCAATATTTCTCCATTTTATGAAACTATCTTTATGAGAATCGTTGTGATTCGCCCAATGTTCGCATAATTTGGAAAGTTTTAATATTTGTTTATCTACCATAATAATGTCCTTCTAGTTAATTGTGCAAATTAAAAAAAAGTGATTATAATAGTTGTTATTCCGATTTTAAAAAAAGATTAAAAAAAATGAATTAATTTATCGACATATTCTCTTTAAAAGGGTAGGATCGATTATTTCTTTAGGCTGCCAATCTTTTTCTTTAAGATATTCTTGAATTTCTGTTTTTAGATTGATTGGAATATCAGCTTCGACCCGAATGAACTTTTCCAGGTCGTTTGGAAAGTCTACTCCTTTGTATTTTCGCTCCAAATCAATCCAATGAGATAATTTAATCATACGGCCTTTGCTATTGTCAGCAGGTCTTATCACTAATTTTGCTACAAGGCAAATTGCTTGTTCTATTGATTCTGCGGTTGTTAAAAGATGCTCAGGTGCAGGTCCAATCAAATGATCCTCAGTTCCATCCCTAGCGTTGTAAACTCTCCATGTATTTTCGTCATCAGATCTACCGACGTAAAGCCTTCTATATTCTGCTGCATGTGGTCCAATAACTGCAGGTATACCCAATCCGTTTGCCATGCTTGCAATACTAGCTGCTTTCTGAGAATAAGCACCCCAGGCAACCCCAACGGCCCCTACACGATTTAATATGTAATCTGCAATTTCTTCATAATTGCCCCGTAGAGGTCTTCTAGCGAATATGTTAGCAACTTTACAAGCTGCTCCTGCAATATGAGCATCAGCTACACAGGATCCAACATTTACGATACAGCCTCTATCAAAATCTCCAGGATATCGGTCATAAATGGTTTTCCCTTCCTCATCCTTGAGTAAACCGATGTCCATGGCAGCACAACCGCTTACAAGAACGATATAATTACGTTTACAGAATTCTTCCGCCATCGTATGTAATTCTTGAATTTCGTGAGAATAGTTACTGCAACCGATTAATGCAACAATTCCTGGAATTTCGCCTAAAACGATGGGAGCGCCAACATTTCGTATTTCCGTGTCGAGAATGGGTCCTCTTCCAGAACGACAATTATATTTTTCGTTTTTAATATAATCTCTTGCTCCATGGTTTATCAAAGTAAGAGGAGAAACATTTTGCATGCAATCCTCTTCGCACCTTCCACATCCGAGACATTCATGGAATAGATCGCCTAAGAATGCAAAATTACCATCTTTTGCAAGATTAACTCCTTCTACAAGAGGGAGATCGTTTGGACAATTTCTCTGGCAGTTTCCACAACCGTTGCATCTTATAGCCATGGATTGACAACCTGCATCATCTGGTACAGCACTTTTCCCTTTTCTTAGTGGTTTAATTTTGATCGCAGTTTCAGCTGCTACAACCCCAGCTTTAATGGGATCTAATATTAATACGCCTTGTTCTCGCCCACTTACTAAGTCGTCAATGATTTCTGATACAGAATCGTCAGTTCTATCAACTAAACCCCCCATAACTTTTGCGTTAGTTGTAATATAGGGGGCTCCTACAGCTTTAGCCTCCTCAAATGTCCTTAAATTAACACATTGCTCATCAACCATAACAACATCCGCAAAACCTAAACGAATGTAAGGGATTTGTCTTGAAAAAGAACCAATAACTTTAGCACCTTCGTAATATCGAGTTAAATCGTGAGCAGTACAACAAATTGCTCCTACATCGATTATTTCATCGTAATTTTTTTCTCGCATATAATCAACTAATTCTACTCCTGGAGCTACATTGTGTCCAATCATAAGAATGGTTGCTTTATCTGTATCCATTGTTCCCATGCCAAGTTCAACAATTGGAACGTCAGGATCACCTATTGGCATTCCATAAGCTACCATTTGCGCTACATCAGAAACTTCCATTCCAACAGTATCGCATAGCCCAGCTAAGAAGCTTTTTGCTTCAAAGTCAAGATTGCTTGATTCTTGACCAGTATGACCAGCAGATAAAAGCTGAGTAATTGTGTAGTGAACCCAATTCATTGCAGTTTCTAAATCATCGAGGTTTTCAGGTTTCATGCCAACAATTAATCGAGTCATTGGCATTTCAACGGCGATGTTATTTCCCATATTTAAAGGAACGTTTCCATATTTCTCTTTTAGCCAGTGGAGTAAATGATCACCATGTGATGAATGACAAGCTGCTCCCACACAACAAGCAATTTCGACAATTCTAGATTGTTGTGTCTCAGAATTAATACCGCATGCTCCCCTTCTACCCTTTGAGAGGTTACATTTACCATAAGTACATAAACAACAGAGGTCGCAGATTGGCATATAAAATGGTTTATATCGTTCCAAGAGCTTAAAAAACCAGGAGCGAAGCGTCTGAATCTCAGGTTTAGGATGGGGTCCCATTGGTTCCCATTCTGATTCATCTCCTTCGCTTATAATATTGCCAGCGGTGAGTTCAAATCCTTTAATTTGTCCGAAAGGACCAGAATAACTATCAATTTTGATTTTTGCGCCTTTTTTTTCCATATTTTCCACGAAGTTTTTATTTTTTTTTTGAATAATAATCCATTAAAGATAAGTAGAACTATATGTAGTGTTATTATACAATTTATTTTTTTATTGAAAGAATTATGCTGCGAATTTAAAGATATTTAGAATATTCTAAAATACATATTCGTAATTTATTTTCAAAAAATTAGTGTGAATTTTCATTCAATGCGTTAAATCTTATAGATTTCGATAAAACGAAGAGATTAGAAAATGCCCTTTAAAGTGAAGCTAAGAAATCAGATACAACGGCGTCAGAAAGCTGTTCGTCTATTAATGCATCATCAATTTCTCCTGAGAGGAGATCAAATTTGTATGAACATTTCTCATCTCCTGTTAAAACGCACTCTTCTTCACTTCCATCAACATCAATCCCAAGTATATCAAATATACTGTTAAAAATTCCAAGATATAATAAACACAAGTTCTTAGCCAAAATATTACCTATTTCTTGACTTGCTAAAGAATCGTACACATTTATGATAATATGGTCTTTTTTAAACATCCCTTTGAGCCCCCCGTATCCCATAAGTGTTAAAGCCTCGAGAGTTCCCAAGACAACTTCCTTTTTAGTCTCCATAGGATCATCACTCCAATCTTTGTTAGAAAAAAACTTCTCCAAAAATATTTTGCCCAGAGATTTCCCCACCCATATTAGGATATCATCAGCGTTTGTTCCAGCAAATTCGCAAAATTCCATTATCTCATTCGGACGGAGCATTACAAGCCTCATATCTTTATCTTTTTCGCCTAAAAATAGTTGTCCTTCTTTTTCCTCAACATTTATTTGCAATTCTTTTTTGAGACGTTTAAACATAATTCAATCCTTTTATAATTGTTATATCTCTCAACGAGTAATATCATTAAACAAATTTAATATAATAGAAATTTAATCGGCTAGGCTTATAAATTTATTGATAAATCAAAATTTGTATAGATTTTCTAAGCTGAGACCATGGTAAAAATCGTGTTTAATACTTTTTCAATATTATGGCTAGTTTTAACAGATGTAAAAACAAATTTCCAATTGTTATGCTGTAAACTATCAAATTCAAAGAAGTCTATGATTTCTTTTTCCGTTCTTTTTAATTGATCATCATTATTGTTATCGTTATGATTAATTAGATCAATCTTATTCCCAAGGATTAAAAGGGGAGTATCCTTTAGATCATTTTCGTTATATATTTTCCAAAACTCAGTTTTTGATTCGTCAAAACGTAATTGGTTAGCTACATCGATTATATAAATAATTATGTTTGAATCTTGAAGACCTAACAACCACTTTTCCCTGAAGGTGCTTTGCCCTGGGCTATCCCATATTGAGAGAAGCCCATCTTGTCTCTGGATATACTCAATGTTAAATCTTCTGCTCGGTGTAAAAAAGTTGTCGTTAAACTTACCTGTTTTAATTCTCCTAGTAAAGGAACTTTTTCCAACTTCGTCTATTCCAAAAAGAAAAACCTTTGTAAACAATCCCGAGGGATGAAAGGAAACTTCATGAGCTTTTTCAAGAGTTTCATCCCCATATCTTTTTATATCAATAAACAAGGTTATTAAGAAGTTTTCTATTTCGATATCGTCTTTAAAAGAGCAGCTTCTTTCAGTATTTAACAATTCGTTAGACATATCAACAAAAATTTCTCGATAATCGTAAGGATTATCTTCTTTCTCAAATACTAATCCGATAAGCATTTCAGCATTAATGCATATAGTATAGAGGTTTTGGTTCCCAATCAATTGAGAAACTGGATTACCAATTACAAACGGATTAGATGAATCTTGCGTAGAATTTGCTTTACTTTCTGATTTGAGAATTTCGCAACAGTTATCTTCTAAGGAACCTTGATCGTGTCCTTGGATGATTTGTAACAATATTTCTTTATTATCCTTTTTGTGTATGTCTTCGGGATAGCTATAAATATCAAGACTGTCTAAATCAAGGTGATTTTTGCGCTTTAACAAAAATATTTTTGATAACAAAGAAGTTTCCTAATCAATTATTCCCTTAAGGAAGTAAATAAAAAATGCTTAAAAAAAGTTTGGAATTAGCAGATGTTCTTTCTTATAAACTTTATGCTATTGACCCCCTAATAAGCAAAAAGCAAAAGCGCATCTAGCGCAAAAAAAGCGTTATAAAACAAATTTTTAAGGATCGGTATTTTCTTCAGAAGAATCAGTTTCTTGTTCTGGATCGTCATTTTGAACTTCATTAGGAGATTCTATAGGTTTATCTGCTCCATTATCACTAGAAGGTTCTATGGGTTCATCTGTTCCCTTTTTAGGGGTTTCTCCAACTAGAGCATCGCAAACGGGGCATTTTTTCCATCCTGGCCTTAAACTATATCCACAACTAGCACATTCTGACATATCTTGATCGGGTTTCCACTCAGGAATATTCAGTCCCCCTCTTCTTCTTTTTTCCGCTAAATCTATCAAATCTTCTTCTTTCCATACCTCCATCCCCTCAGGGATTCCCGAACCGCGCTCTTCAGCTAATTTATGCAAGTCTTCTTCTTTCCAAGTGGGAAGGTTTGGTTGCGTAGCTAATCTTTTTTGGGCTTCGTTGGCGAGCTCTTCAGCAGTCCAGCTTTTTAATTCTTGACCTCCCGGCGTCCTAACCCCTCCTCCTGAAGGTCCAGGCACTTGTCCTCTGGAAATAGGCTGTTGTGGTGCTGGTAAAGGAATCTGACAACATGAAGCTGACAATTTTAATAAAGCTTCAAAACAATTTCCAAATCGAGACTGTTCTTGACTTTCATCGGAAATAAGAACGATACTTTTTTTGTCGGAAGGAAGAGGAAAAACAACACTACAAACAGCAGTATCTGACTTAGCTCTCTCGGATTCTATAGCAGTAGTAATTTTTCCCATGGAGTCGCTTAAATCAGAATCCTTCATCAAGAAATCACAAATTGGGTCGCCGTGTCTTTGAAATTCCTCGTGATATTTCGATAATTGATTTTTCGTAATAGTAGAATCTAGTGAATTAATTATGGCGCTTACATAGGGAAAAACATGAGATTTGGGTTCTTTCTGGGATTCATCAAGCTTATATCCCCCTAGATCAACATTTCCCGTAAAAGGTGCGAACAATGGTTCTTGACCTTTAATTTTCCCATATATAGTTGTTCTGCCAACAAAACATTTTATTTCCCCATAATACGCAATCGCACTATCCATGAGTTGAACTTTGTCATAATACGATATACGAGGAATAGTGCGAAAAATGAGGTCGACCCAAGGAAGTTCTTTTACAGGTATTATGGCAACACAAGTCTTAATAATCAATTCTGATAATTTTTTAAGATATTCCTTTAGCTTTTTTTTAATTTCTTTATATTTGTCTTTCTCTAATTCAGCCTCAGCCTTTTTCATAAACTCTTTGAACTTTGCCTCATTCTTTTTCACTGATCCTCCAAAAGATTTTACATCTCCTACGATATTATCTTTTAAAATAAAAGTAGCATCGTTTACAATCTCACTTTGTAGTTCTGTAAGTTCTTCCACTAAATAATCACTTACATCAAAATCCAGACTGTTTATAAAGATTTCAAACAATTTTGTTTCAGACAATTTTAATACCTTCCTATATAGATTTAATAATCCTATAATTATAGGAACGATTTGAATATAAAAATTTATTTAAAACACAATCAATTCACTATTAGATATTGATGTGTAATATTTTTAAAAGAGGTGTAATGAGAAAGTGAATGGTAAGAAAATTGTCGTATGTTTTAGCTCTAAAGTTTCTATTGAAACCCAAAATCATTTAAAGGAAAGTTTAAAAACGCTTTCAAACGTAAAACTTATGTTTCCAGAAGATACATCGGATGACTATCTAAAAAACATAGTTTCAGAGGTGGATGTTCTAATCGGATGGAGGCCGTCTAAAATTTTATTAGAATCCGGGAAAAAATTGAAGGTATTTATTAATCCAGGAGCGGGTGTTAAACACCTACTAGATTTATTTATTGAATTAAATAGATTTAGAAAAATTATCCTAATTAACGGTCATGGAAATTCCTATTTTGTAGCTCAACATGCTGTAGCATTGCTCCTAACACTTACCAATAAAACTATACCGCATCACATTTGGATGAAAGAAGGAAAATGGAGGACTGGTGATAGAGATGCTTCTTCGATTCCACTGCGTTTTCGTGAAGTGGGGTTGTTAGGTTATGGTGCGATTAACAAAAAAGTTCATCAATTTCTTGCTGGTTTTGACATAAAATTTCATATTCTAAGAAAAAATTGGAATAAACAAAAAGATAAATTACCGACAGAAGCTAAGAAATATGGTATTACTGAGATAGATAATTTTTTAAAAGAAATAGATGTTTTAATAATAACTGTCCCACATACTTCACAGACTTCGGGAATGATTAAAGCAAGAGAGCTTAAACTTTTAGGCCCTAAAGGACTGATTATCAATGTTGCAAGAGGAGATATAATAAATCAAGAAGATTTATACAGCGCCTTAAAAAATGAGTCAATATTGGGTGCCGCTATAGATGTTTGGTACAATTATCACCCAAAAGCTAACAAAGGAGGTTTAAAATATCCGTACGAAGTTCCTTTTCATAATCTCGATAACATTGTTTTATCTCCGCATAGGGGCTATTCCCCTTTTAATGATCTCTTACGATGGGATGAAGTTATCGAAAATATTAATCGAATAAGTCAAGGTCGAAGTGATTTAATCAATGTTATTGATCTGAAAGAAGAATATTAAAATGTTAATTAAAAATATGTCAAAAGGAGTTAAAAGATTCTTTATTCCTAATAAAAAACTATAAACCTATAATATTTCGAGGCTCTAGAGAACAAGGAAGATATTAGGGTAGAATAATTAATCATAAGCAATTATTTAAAAAATTCTAGGTATAACTACCACTGATTTGTAATAAAAATTATACTAATTTAAGTGCTGGTAATTTCCGAATTTTCTCGCGAAAAAAAGGATATATAAATTTTTTTACGAATTTAAAAGTTGGACATTAATTGCTCTATAAAAATTAAAAAAAAATTAAAAAAAATTCAGATACCATAAAAAATTTTCAAAAATATTTTCAAATATTACCTTAAAATGAAAATCATTATCTTTAGCGTAATATTTAGAGCCAGAATGAGTTAATGGGATAAATAATACCTCAAATTATAGATTTGGCAAAATAAATTTTATAAAAATATATTAACCCACTAAAAAAAAATATTTATATAGTATTTTGTAATAAATTATTATATAACCGATAATCAGAAAAAAATATAGTTAAGGCGATTTCATGAAAATTGTTACAGTTAATGTACCTGAAAGTTATATAGAAGCTATAAAAAAATTAATTGGGCGAGACGGATTGTACCCCAGTCGATCAGAATTGATAAGATGTGCTGTTAGAGAGTTCCTAATAAAAGAACTTAAGCTTGCTAATAATATGGCAAAATATAATGAAGTAGAAATTGAAGATTTTGACGATAAAAATTTTGTAAGAGTACCAGTAGAAACTGTAAATGAAAGATCTGAACCGGTACGAGAATTTAGAACTTATAAAATTTTAAAGAGGTTGGAACACTAGAAAGCTGAAAACATCTATTGAAGTACGGATTTTCTCATAAATAATAACAAATTTTGGTTTCTTTTTATTCTTCTTTTTTTTATTTTATTAGAACTACGCGTAAATTAATGTTATTGTAAGCAATGCACTTTTGTATAAATGAACAAAAATCTGTTTTTTTCTGTTATACTAACAAAAATTTTCAATATAACTAGAAGATTTTCTAAGTAATACAAATTCTTAATCTCAATTATAGAAATAATCATTCTTTAACTGTCTTTAAGTTAAATATTTAAGAGAAGCAAATTCTAATTATGATATTACTAATAGTAAAGGGTGTAATAATATTTCGAGCAAAAGAATATTTCCGGATTTTATGGAGTGGGGTATTATTTCAACTGAAAACTTTGTAGGAAAAACAACCTACGATGTTCCAATTAAAAGATGGGATCCGTTATCAACTGTGACTGTAAGAACTGAAGATTTTGGTCTTAGAAAAGAAAAGATTAAATTCTATGGTCATTACGCTTATTTAAGCCCCATTCGTGGGGAAAGACCAAAGGGTTTTACAAACATTGAAGAAAAAAGAAAATTTTACGATTGCTCAAAGAAAATTGCGTTCAAGTATAAAGATATCTTTACATCGATTACAGAAGGAAAGCCAATTCATGATGAATGGGGAAAACGGTTAGGTGATGGTTTTACGATTATTATTACGGAAGATGAGAAAAGAAAAGACAATCCATTTTTAGAAATACCCCACCAAGCCAAGAGAATACCAGAGGATTGTAAAGCTTTAACACTAATTAACAGATATCCGTCTATGGCTCGAATTGTTGATCCTGATGTTGAAAAATTAATCACAGATAAATTACCTTTACATTTGAAACTCTCGAGGGGAATAAATTTAGTTACGATTTCTAGAGATTTCTACCCTTCCTTATGCTTTAATTTAATACCTGAAGATGTATTAGCAGGAATTTTTCTTTCAATGAAAGCTGCAATTCTTTATTGTGTGGAAGAAGCAATTGAAAGAGATTATTACGATATTCCAGTAACACCATTCTTCAACATAGGCCTTAAAGTTGGTGGCTCCCAACCTCGCATACACGGCCAAGTCTATATTGATTTGAACATGGATGGTCACGGAAGCCGATTAGAAGGTCATCTTGAAGCATTTAAAGAGATGGGGGACAATTGTCATCTATGTCAGACCTCTCACGGAGATAGCGATCGCGTAATATTAAAAACTAAATACTGGACTTTTTACACAACAGGAAGTCCAGTGAGGAACTACCACATTCGATTTCATCCAAATGAACACTTACGGAGGTTTTCTCAATTAAAAGTCAACCAGATAAGTGATTTAGCAAATATCCTTAGGATCATCTTCCAAGGTTTAGATGATATTTCTATTGACAAAAACCGAAATATTCTATTTAACTGTTGTCCCTTTCACTACGACGCAAATTTCCATCTTTTTGGCGATATTATCCCTCATGAAATTATTGGGGGCGCTGAAATGGTAGATGACATGAGAGTTGCAAGAAAATTACCCCATATCGCCGCAAAAGAGATAAGGAATTCGATTCAAAAATATATTAATTAGTGAGAGTGGAAATAGATTTTTATCTATTATTCACCATATAAATAATGAAAACTTTTTTGAGAAGATTAAGTTGAGAGATTGGTCTGCCATAGTTCTAGCTGGAGGTCAAGGCAAAAGGCTCTTACCTCTAACATCTTTAGTTCCTAAACCGTTAGTAAAGGTAACAAACAAAGCTATGGTAGATTATTCTATTGCTCATCTGAAGTATGCTAATATAAAGCATATTATACTCGCATTAGCTTATATGGGCAAAGAATTAAAAAGTTATATAGAAAAAACTTGGACGGCAGATAAATTAGGGGATGTTGAGTTAGAATGCGTTATTCAAGAAAGTAAGGGTACTGCTGATGCTTACCGCTTAATTAGAGAAAGAATCGATTCTGAAAATATTGTTGTTAGCATGGCTGACATTGTGACTAATCTTCCCATGGCTAGTTTTATGGACTTTCACATCGAGAAAGGTGGAACTACGACAATTTCGATGAAAACCAGCGAAAGCCATACAAGTCAATATGGAGTAGTTCTTTTAGATAACAACCGCAAAATTTACTTATTTTTAGAGAAACCTGCTCCTATGGAGTTATACTTAAGCAGTATGGCTCAAAGAACAGATTTGTTTCTCCATACAAATATAATCAATACAGGAATCTATTGTTTCAGAAAGGAAATTGATCAAATACTTCAAGAAACAGGTTTGATGGATTTTGGAGAAGAAGTTTTTCCATATCTCCTTGAAAATAATTATGACCTCTATGGTTTTGTACAAAATTATTATTGGCTTGATTGCGGAAACGCTCAAACGTATTTGTGGGCGAACTGGGATTTATTAAGAAAGTATTCCTGGCCAATTACCCCAAATGGTGATGAATACGACGGAGTTTTTGTAATGGGAATTATCAATTCTGGGCAAAATACAACAATCGAAAAACCTTCGTGTTTTGGTGAAAACGTAGAGTTACTTAATAGAGCAATAATTAAACCTTTAACTTCAATAGGAAATCGGGTTAAAGTAGGAGAAGATACAATTATTGAGAAAAGTGTTATATGGGACGATGTAAATATCGGTGCAGGGTGCCGAATAGACGAGTCCATTGTATGTAATAATTGCGACATAGGTGATAATGTAGTTTTACACAATGCAATTGTAGCACCAAATAGTCGAATTAGTAACAACACTCAGATAAGAGATAAAACTCTGGATTTGGGTACTGATATTTAAACTCTAAATAAAGATTTTAGGTTTGAGGATAATTATGCAAATCATCCAATAACTTAATAACCTGGAAGTTAGTAGTTTTTGAAACTTTTTTAATTATTAAATAATAATGTAATAATTTCTTTAATTCCTCACCTACATCCTCTTTTGATTTAACAAGCAATTCAATAATAGCAATTAACCACATCCATTTAATAAATTTATCAAACAATTCCGCATTATACCATAGAAGCTGTTGATATCGGTTAACCTTTAAATATTGCTGCACTTCGGGATCGCTAAAAAACAGTTGGAAAACGGAATACAAATCCGTTTTACCATTTATGAGTGAATTGGACCAGTCTTGTAAACCTATCATTAACTTAATAATTGAACTTACTTCTAATCTCTTATCCTTTTTATCTTTGCTCAATTCATTAATGGTGTTGTCAATATACTTAGAGAGCCTCCATTCATCAAATAAACTTCGACTTAAGAGCTTATAATTATCATTCAATTCGAATCGTCCTAATTGGTGAACAATAAGATATGAAAATAAAATACCCCAATCAACTTCAGATAGTGGAAGTAAGTTAATAAAAATGTCATTATATTCCTCTAGAGTTCTCAGTTCTCTATTGTTATGTTTTAATTTTAGTAAAACTTCAATTCTCAACACGATATCATTCTTAATGTCCGTATAATCCTTTTGACTTGTTGAATACTTTTTTACTTCAAGTAAAAATGCATCAAGATTATTGAAAATCAATTCTGTTTCTTTTTTTACTTTTTTTAGATTTAATAGATCTTTTAATGAGTTTGTATTGAGTAAAAGCTTAAAAGATTCATGCAAAGGCTGATATACAAGTTCGTGTAGGGTTTCATGTATGTTAGGGACCCCCTTACCATTTAAAAGATCATGGAGCTGGGCATAATGGAAAAACTCATTATCGGAGATAATTTGAAAGTCCATAAACAAGAACTTTTGATATGCATGTAGTTCTATATATAAACCATCATCATGGAGTTCCTTATTTCGCCTTATGTATTCCAATCCTGTAAGATGATCTTTAAAGATACAATATCCTTCTATGGGTAATTTTAAACCCTCTGCTAAGGTCCTCTGGATTATATTTTTATTATCGTCAACTTTTTGTGCAAATCCAACTGAGTTTTTGATAAAACCATTTACCTCAGCGTACTTATTATGAAAAATTATTAATGCGCGCTCATTATTAACTCGGTTAGAATAGGCAAATACATCTTCGTTGACTACATTGCCGGTCCAAAAGTCATACAGTAAAAAATTATTAGCATTAGCATAAAGATAGCGTTTCTTCATTATTGGAAATAAAATCTCCTTATGATGCTCAAGTAAACCTAAATTGATTTCTTCATCCCAGTAAGCCCGTCTGTATTCCATACCATACTTTTCGTGATATCCCTCGATTTGCCCATGGCCAAACATTGGAAGCCCTGGCATGGTTACCAACATTACGCAAACACCAAAGTATTTATCTCCATCACCAAATTGCTTTATAGCGGTTTCTTCATCTGGATTATTCATAAAATTTACAAATCTTTTAAGTATTTCTGGATCGAATTGGAGTGTATTTTTTAATACTAAACGATACATGGCGTTATCCTCGTCTCTAAGCATATTCATGAAAGCAGAATTATACACTCGATGCATCCCTAATGTTCTCACAAAAAATCCTTCAAGCAACCAAAATGCCTCCGCCAATAATAACGTATCAGGATTTTCCTTATTGATCCTGTCAACAACTTCTCGCCAAAACTCTGATGGCATCGCTTTATAAAACTCATCTTTGGAGATTCCATGCTCCGCTCTTGAAGGGATAGCACCTCCAGTTCCAGGTTCTGGAAACCATAATCTTTGGTAATGTTTTCTCGTGAGGGTCATGGCAGCATCAAACCGAATAATAGGAAACATTTTAGAAATGTGCAAAATACTCTGAATAACTGCTTCTCGAACTTCTGGATTTAAAAAATCCAATTGAGCTGTATCATTCCATGGAAAACTAGTACCGTCATTTCCATGATAAACATACTTGATTTCACCAGTACGAAAATTTTCGTACTTAAATGTAACTGCAGCATCAGTTCTAGTAAAATATTTATCTTCCAGATAGATACCTATGTTTGGATCTCCAGATAAATTCTCACCTGAAAAATTATAAGATGGAAACGGAGAGTACGGCAGAGAGATATACCAATCAGGGTGTTCTAATACCCATTTTGAAACAATTCCAGTGTGATTAGGTACCACATCACAAGCGAGACGAATTCCTCTCTCGATTGCCCTATTTTTTAAATTGTCATAAGAATCGTGACCTCCTAAATCATGCGCTATAACATAATCGTAAGTTGAATAAGCACTTGCTTCTGCTTCGGGATTACCACACCATCGTTTAATTGTTTTGGACGCTTGACTTCTTTCCCATAATCCAATGAGCCAAAGACCGGTAAAACCCCATTCTTTCAGTTGATTTAATTCTTCATTGGGGATATCATGTAATTTTGTAATTGTTCTATTGTACTTTTTTGAAAGCTGGTCCATCCATACATAAATGTTTTTAGCGATCATGATTACCTTTGGCATCCATTCTTTGTCTATAGTATAATTTTCTATTTCCATAGAATCATATTCATAAGCTTCTGACTCTCCAGGACCTAATCCCCTTAACATTTCTTCTTCCCTTATAATATCAAGAGCAATTAAGATTTGGAATGTATACTTTCCTAATACCGGTCCCCAGTTGTCATGAATGTACATCAATTGTTCTCGAATTGAATGTGGATATTTTTCTACAGGTTCTTTCAACATTTCAATTAAATTCTGATTATTGGGGCCAAATTTAGCTTTTTCTTCAAAAAAATTAGAGATCTCATTAATGATATCCCTATACGCCGTCTGTTTTTCAAGCGATTCATCGTCAAATAGCTCAATAAAAGGAGAATAGGATGGATTCATATTTCCGAGCCAGAGATTTACAAATTCATCAACAAAATGGATTTCGTTTTCAACTCCCCCTACTTCATCTTTTAAGAACACTTCAATTTTTTCTTCCTCTTGGTATACAATATCTGGAGGAAATTCCTCTATCAAGGAGTAAATTGCCTCTTCTAATTTAGAACTACCAATTTTATCTTCTAAAAATTCATAAAGTTCATTATTTAACCGTGAATTCTGGGTTTCTTCTTTGTACAAATTGAACAAGAATTTATTAATTTCGTACATTAACGCCATTCCATTGAATTCACCAATTCGAATAGCAAGTTCCGGAAAATTAATTAAATCTCTTTTTTGATTTAATTTTTGAACGAACTTCCTAACTAAATGGATATTTCCGTTAAATTCAATATTACCCTTTTCTGAAAATTTAAACTCAGTAAATTCGTACTTGTTCCTAGCATCTCTCGATATTTTCATGGGAATCACATCTTATTACTTTAATATTTTATTAAATGTGCCCTAATTTTTATTAACTAATGTATTTTTAAACGAAAGTTATTATTATTTTAAAACAAGCTATACTAATAATATTAATATTATACTAATTATATTATTCAAAATTTGAAAGGTTAAAATGACTTCACGCGTACAAAAGTTAGATGAACTTAATAAAAATGGTCGAATTGTAGGAAGGGCTAATTATATATTTACACCCGAGATAGCGAGTTCTATTGGTTCTATTCATGGGAGTTCTTTTAAGAAAGACGAGACAATTGTTATTGGACGAGATTATCATAACGATAGCCGGATGTTAAAGAGAGCTTATACTGCGGGAGTAATGAGTACTGGAGTAAATGTATTAAATCTAACAGAATGTACATTTCCATTATTAGAATTTACCATAAGGCGATTTGGAGCAAGTGGAGGAGCTTATTTTTCAGGAGGTCATCTCTATAGTGAAGATGTAGGAGTGCGATTTGCAGATGCTGGAGGGATAGAATTAGCACCTCTAGAAATAAAAAAAATCATTGAATCATACAATACCTACCCCTCTCAAATTAGACGCGTTGATCCTAGGAGGATTGGACGTATCATTGCAATCCCTCAGACTCAAGATGTGTATATAAAATCGCTAGAGCAATTTGTCAGCAAAAAACTTATTAAAGAAGCTAATTTAAAAATAGTAGTAGATTGCTCGTTCAGTCCAACCGGCAAAATAACTCCACTCTTAATCAATGAAGTAGGGATTGAAGTAATTGCGCTAAATACTCATTATCGTGAGAGATCACTAGTTCCTGTTCCAAGCATAAATACCATTAAGAATACTGCGGATATCGTAAAAGCATCAAATAGTCATTTAGGAGTATGTTTCGATGTTGATGGATCACGCTTATTGGTAGTTGATGAAAATGGCTTAGAAATTAGTTTCGAAGATATGTTGATGCTCTTCGTCGCTTATGATAAAGGAATACAAAAGGCTAAAAGTAGCACGATAATTACAACACCTTCTATCTCTCGCGTTGTTAAAGATTTTATAAAGGAGAGTGGACATCCACTAAAACTTGTAGAAAATTATCCTGGAGAGCTTTCGCGTCAAATAAGACAAGAAAGAGCTTGTTTTGCTGCTGCCGATTCCTTGAAATTTTATTTTCCTCAATATGCTCCTATAAGCGATGGTAACTATATTTTACTCAAAATTTTAGAAATAATGGCACTTCAAAAGGACTTAATAAGTTCTCTTACAAAAGGGTTTCCCAAGGGTATAAAAGTCAACAAAACAATACCAGTTTCATCAGAAGTATTGCAATCAATACACAACAGATTAATAGAGTTTGCAGATGAACATAACTTAAAGTATCAAGATATAATCAATGAATTAAAAATAATTGATGATGATGTATACGTAAATATTAAAGCTGCTCTTAATAGAAATGCGATATTACTTTCTGCTGAGTCAGATAATAAAAACAAATCAGAAAAAATGATATCGGAACTATCAAAAATCATCTCTAAATTTTAAACACACAAAAACACTAAAATTTAATTACCTGTAAAGTTAAATTAATACTAATTTTAGCATATCATTTTAAAAACCATGAAGCGAAAATAAAAATGGTCTTGTATTAATTTAAAATAATATGTTGTTATAATATATATAATTGAAAACTAAATTAAAAATAATAATTAGAATGGAGTTTTTATTGTGGCTGTATTTGATATAAATTCTATGATTATCACAGGAACGTTATTTGTTATATTTGGAGTCTTTTTATTTTTCGATCTTTTCAAGAGAAACGAAAGGTATGGTTATTTAGCGTATATTGTTGCTTTAGTACCGGTAAATTTCCTATGGTTTCTTCAATTTGATGTTCTTGGTGTGTATATGATACTGTTTATACTATGGAATTTGTGCTTATTACGGGATTTGTTTGGCGTATCACGAAAAAACGATCCGAAAGAAATCAACGACATATTATTGTACTTGGTATTAGGAGTAATCATCCAAATCATTATAACAGCGATTTTACCAGTGTCAATAATAAGTATGCAAACTAATACTATGCCGTATGGATTTTTCTATTTTCCTGATATTTACACTGCGGCATATGGTATTGAACTCTGGGTGAATGATACAATATTGTTGGTATTCCGAATTACTGCATCGGTGTTGATAGGATTAGTCATTGTTCCTTTACTTGTTGATCTTAGAGATGAAGAGGTACCTCTTCCGGTATTCGTAATAATAATTGGTTTGTTTATCCTACCTTTTCTATACCTAAGTTATATATGGTTACCCCAAGCGATGGGAGTATTAACTTTTCTTATGAGCGTTCTCCTCTTTATTGTATTGCTTATTATTACTAGGAGCGGCAAGGAAGTCAAGAAAAAGAAATAAAGTATAATTTTTATTTTTTTGTTATTATTTTTATATATATAGAATCATACATTATCGAAATCAGTAAAAATAATATAAAATCATAAGTGGTACTAAGACTATGGCTAAGAAAAATGTAGAATCTAAAGAAGACGAACAAAATGGTACAATTAAAACTGAAGTAGTTTACAATCTAAAGGACCTACCTGGAGTAGGGGATACTACCGTAAAAAAATTGCGAGATGCGGGTATTGTTTCAATTAGAATTTTAGCTATTTATCCCGTCACTAAATTGATGGAAGATGCCGGGATAGGGGAAAAAACTGCTAAGAATATAATTAAAGCGGCCCAAGATATTGAAAATATGGGATTTAAAAGTGCTGATATCATTTGGGAAAAAAGAAAACATCTGAACCGCTTGACAACAAATAGTGCAAACCTAGATGAAATCTTAGCAGGAGGTATAGAACCAGGTTCTGTTACTGAGTTTTATGGAGAATATAGAACAGGTAAGACTCAAATTGCTCATCAACTCTGCGTTAATGTTCAATTACCTTATGAAGAAGGAGGTTTGGAAGGTAATGCGCTTTACATTGACACAGAAGCAACTTTTAGGCCTGAGAGAATAATTCATATGGCAGAAGCGAAAGATTTAGATTATAACAAAACATTGCAAAATATCATCGTTGGGCGTGCTTACAATAGCGATCATCAGGTGTTATTAATCCAAGAAGCTTCAAAAATAATTAAAGAAAAAAATATTAAATTGGTTATTGTAGATTCAATAATAGGTCATTTTCGAAGCGAATACGTAGGAAGGGGCACTTTAGCAAATAGACAACAAACTCTAAACGTTCATATTCACGATTTATTACGACTAACAGAAGTGTTTGATGAGCTAGCTGTAATGTTCACTAACCAAGTTTCATCGAAACCGGATGTATTCTATGGTAATCCAACAGTGGCTACGGGTGGCCACATTATCGCTCACGGTGCTACTGTAAGAATATATCTAAGGAAAGGAAAGGGAGAACAGAGGGTAGCGAAAATGATTGACGCACCCCATTTACCCGAAGCAGAGGCAATATTTTCAATTACAGATGAGGGGATAAAAGATTAACTAAGTGTGTTAATTAAATTAAAAGAAATAATTAAGATTAATAATTAACATTTACTTCGACATCAATACCATCTCTTACGGCTTGAGTAACAATACAATATTGCTCAAACATCTTCTTACATTGATCTGCTCTTCTGCGAGTAATAGGATCATTAATAATAATAATATTAAGGTCAACATCAATTTTCATTACTCTCCAAAATCCCTTTTTATTACGAGCAATCGTTAATTCTGCTTCTGCCTTTAAATCGTCAAGAGTAAGATTTTTTTTCTTCAAACAAAAGATGAAACTGGCACTCAAACACCCTAACAACGCTAATCCCAGCATCCTAGTAGGATTAGGGCCGAGCATATCAACTTCTTCAGTATGACTATCGTCAATGTAACAATCTTTTACCTTCATGTTCCCAAGTTCGCATGAAAATATCATTTCTTCTTCTAATGATAAACCTACTTTTGTTTTCATTCCATCAGACATCTAATACACATCGATATTGATTAATTTAAAATTTTTTGTTCAATCCACTTAAGCGGATATAATTTGAAACAAACATTTTACTCTTAAATCTTTTATATTTAATTTATAAGATAAAAGATTTGAATAAAAGTAAAATCATAACAATATGATGATTCATTAAAAAAAAGAATACAATTGTATTTATTATTCAACGATGATATTATATGTATTTTCTATCTTTGTTTTCACGGAATTAGCGAGAGGACATGCTTTTTCTGTTAGCTCTAGGACTTTCAAGGCTTTTTTTTTCTTCTCGGTCGATGGGATTGTCAAAGTAATTTTATTTTCTATTCTTTCCATTATTTTAATACCTGTTGATGTATCAATGCAACCTTCTGCGCTAATTTTAAGCGTTTTATATTTTAAATTTGAATTACTTGAGACTACAGAAAAAGTCGTAAAAAAGCACCCCGACACAGCGGCGATAAAAAAATGTTCGGGAGTATAATACTTCCTTAACCCATCTTCTCCTTTAGGACCATCATAAGCAAGGGGTAGTTGAAAATCAATTTCAGATATGTAAGTACTATCAGGTATCTGAATTGTTTGAACTCTCTTTCGATTATTTTCTTTTAATGTTTCGCTTTCTCGTTGAAAAATTGTTAATTTAAAATTATCCACTCTTTTTCACCATTATTTTATTTTATTAATCGTTTTTTTAATAATCTTTAACGGCATTTTTTTCGCGCCACATTCGCAGCTATAAGAATAGGATCCCAAACTGGAGCAAATGGAGGGGCATAAGAGAGATCAAGCTTTTGAATATCTTCTATTTTCATTTTCGCTGCTAGTGCTGTTGCCAGAACATCTATTTTCTTTCCACCTAACGGAGAAGGTGCTG
>JAGXNS010000139.1 GCA_019894855.1 Promethearchaeota archaeon | reverse complement strand
ATTAATTATTTTGACGACATCAAACTAATTCACCACGCTATTCCTGAAATCGATCTCGAGGAGATCGATCTTACAGTAAATTTCTTTAATAAACAAGTATCCGCACCTATTTGTATTTCGGCGATAACAGGAGGACATCCCGTTTCAAAAGATGTCAATAAGATCTTAGCCAAAGCTGCTGAAGAAGAAAATATCATCATGAGCGTTGGAAGTCAGCGAATTGGACTAGAAGATCCATCAACTATGGATTCTTTTAAAATCGTACGTGAATTTGCTCCGACTATTCCTGTTATTGGAAATCTTGGTTTAGGTCAAGTAAGCTCAACTTATTTTAGGCAAGAAGATTTTACTGCTTGTATCGACATGGTAAATGCTGATGTAATGGCTATTCACCTAAATGCTTTACACGAACTCGTTCAATATAAGGGCAATATCTCGTATAGAAATTTTAGACAAAATTTCAAAAAAATTAGAGAAAGTACAAAGATTCCTCTCATTGCAAAAGAAGTAGGTACCGGGATTAATCAAAATCTAGCGTTAATGCTTGATGAGTTAGATTTTGATGGATTTGATGTTGGAGGGGCCGGTGGTACAAGTTTTGCTGCGATAGAATCAAAGCGTAATAATTTCGATAACGAACAATATTCCCGAAACCCCGCAGATGTATTTAGGGAATGGGGAATTCCTACACCCGTCAGTGTTGTCAATGTACGAAAAGCATCCCAAAAATTAATTATTGCTACTGGTGGATTAAAAACAGGAGTTGATATTGCTAAATCAATTGTACTCGGTGCCGATATTGGTGGATTTGCTTATAAATTCTTAAAATCCGCATGGCAAGATAGAAAAAACGACACGATATCAAATACTGCGAGAGAAATAAGAACGCTGAAAAATGAATTACGCTCAAGTTTGTGGTTAATGAATTTGAGTAATTTAAGTGAATTGAAAAACAAACGGGAAAAATATGTTATTCTGGGCAATTTATTTTTTTGGTTAAATCAATAATAATAGCATTTTATATTATCTACTTATCTCCCCATCTCTTAATCCCGCTATCAACACCGATGTGATCAAGAATTCTTCCTACGAAATATTCGTTAATATCTTTGATACTTTTAGGTTTTATGTAATAAGATGGAATTGGTGGCGCAATAACAACCCCCAATCTTGATAGCTTTAGCATGTTTTCTAAGTGAATTGCGCTGAAAGGACTTTCTCTTACAACTAAGATAAGTTTTCTTCGTTCTTTTATTATCACATCTGCGGCTCTAGTAATCAAGTTATCCGCATAACCGTTAGCAATTGCTGCTAAAGTTTTCATAGAACACGGAATTATAATCATAATGTTATTTTTATAAGAACCACTAGCAGGACCCGCTGTTAAATCGTCCACATCATAATACTTATCAGAAAATTCAATTATTTCACTTAATTTATAATCAGTTTCAATGCTAATGATTTTCTCGGCTACTTTTGTAATAATTAGTTCTGTCTCTAACCCATTTTTCTTCAATTGCTGGAGTAATATTACAGCTAAATCAACACCACTCGCACCAGTAATTGCAACAAGTACCAAATAATTTCACCTTAAATTAAATAAAGACCATATGTGCTTTTTAGAATTTTCTTTCTAATACAAATTTTAGTAAATTTTCAAAAAATTCTATCTCGGATTCGTTCACAACTGGTTTCAATTTCTCAAGTGCATCTGATGCTTCTTCGTAATATTTAGAAGCAAGTTTTTTACATGAATTGATCGCATCAGCTTCCTTAAATAAATCTCTTACTTCATTGACTTCTTCCTCGCTCATCTCTGATTTCGACAGTAAGTTGACTAAGTACTTCTTCTTTTTTACATCTAAATTGTTCATCGCTTCGATTAACAAACAAGTGTGTTTACCTTCGCGAATATCTCCGTCTGTAGGTTTTCCCGTTACCTTTTCATCCCCAAATGTGCCTAAGATATCATCAATTATTTGAAAGATAATCCCTAAATTTACACCATAAGTTGACAAATGAGGGGTGTATTCTTTCTCGAATTTTGCATAACTCGCTCCAATCAAGAGCGATTTTTCAATAAGGGCTCCAGTTTTAAGCGAAATCATATTGATATACTCATCTATTGAGAGTTTTTTCTGATTTACCATATCGATTTCAATTAAGACACCATGAATTACCTCAGTAAAAGCCTGTCTGTAATATCGAATTGAATTAAGGTTCAATTCCATCGAAAAATATTTGTTGAAGTAAGCCGTTGAGCCCACAATAAACGCGGTATCTCCCCCAATAATGCCTATGCTGGTTCCAAAATCTGCAGCATTCATTTTCTTAAACTGGTATTTCGAGTGATACAGCGCAAACTTATAGTGAAACGCAGGTTTCCCGCGTCTAAAATCGTCCTTGTCGATGATATCGTCGTGAATTAATGTCGCATTATGTAGAAATTCTATCCCTACGCTTGGAACAACTATTTTATCTTCCGTTGTATTTGTAATCCCATTGTATGCGGCGATGGTAAGCAACGGTCTGATTCTTTTGCCTCCTGCCAAAAAATAGTCTTTCATTTCAGAATAATAATCAATTAAAAATTTGTTTTTCATTTCGCCTATTATTTTATCTAATATGGAACTAATCGCGGTATTAATTTTAGGTTTATACAATGTTGAATATGGAATAAATTTGATATTTTATCACCTAATCTAATAATTTTTTCATAACTATTTCGGAAGCACGGTGCTTTTCCCACAATCTTAAAAATTTCTTTAAACTTTCATCATCTTTGAAAATCTTATCTCGAGCTATTCTTTTTGCTTTCAGTATATTTAGGAATCTCCGATCTAATGATTTTTCGTAAGTGGTTCCTAACTTATCGAGTCTGTCTTTTTTTTCGCAAGATTTTATCGTTTCGATAGCAATTTGACCCGACATCATAGCATAGGGTATTCCTTTTCCACTAATAGGATCAACCATCCCTCCTGAATCGCCCACAGCAAATACATTCTCCTCATAAAGCTTCGGTCTAACTCCTACAGGAATTAGATGTGGCTTAAAGATCTCCAGAGTGGAATTTTTCAAGGCTTCCTTTACAAATGGGAGCATCCAAAACTTTTCAAACTCTTTTCTTGAATTCTTTACTAAATCAATTTGGTTTCCCCATCCAACTGTGATTTTATCTGTTTTCGGGAACAACCAAGCATAACCCACAGGTATTAAATCTTTGATCCCAAAAAATAAGTGAACAGTATCGCTTCCAAGAATTTTATCAATATAAGATTTTGATGTATTCATTTCTTTAGTAATCGTTAAAATGACATCTTGGCTCTTGAAAAAAGGCCAATCTAAGAGTTTTAAAGTTGGAGAGGAAACTCCATCAGCGGCAATTATGTATTTAGCTTTGTATTCATCTTTCCGAGTTGAAATTTGATAACCAGCTTTAACTTTTTTGATATTCATCATTTGTTCGTCATCTTTTAATATAGCACCGCTCTCAGTCGCTAAGTCAGTTAAGAATTTATCAAATATATCTCTCCACACTACTGCACCTTTACCTTTCTTTGAGAAATCCTCACCATCAACATGATGAAGTTCCAGAGATTCGATAACGCGCCCAATTTTATCTTCAGGATAATCAATTTCTTCGATAAGCTCCCATGCCATTGCTCCACCACACGCTTTATATCGTCCACCATTATCGAGTTTCTCTTTTTCTATAAAACAAGTTGAATATCCATTATCAGCTGCAACTTTTGCTGCTATTGAACCACCAGGACCAGCCCCTATAACAACAATGTCAAATTCATTCATACTAAATAAACTATCTCTTTAAGTGTTTTTTGTGATTAAGGTGCCTTAGAATAAAAATCGTTTCACATAATCAATAGTATTAATTATATAATTGGAAAAATCAGACCTCAAGAGAGGATAAAACATGAAGTTCGATCGTTATGTTAATTTAAATAGATTTAAAATTATTCCTTAATTTATTCCTTAAACATTTAGTAAGGAGAAATAAGAATAGATG
>JAGXNS010000138.1 GCA_019894855.1 Promethearchaeota archaeon | reverse complement strand
AATGGAAAGAGATGATATGAATAAAGAGAAAGATAGAGAAGTTCAGATTAAAGTTGCTATGATTCATGCTAGAGATAACGATACTAACGCACAATTAAATTTAGAAAAAGGTATGCGTGATTTAGAAATTAAAGAACAAGATTTAGCGTTAAAGCAAAAACAAGCTAATGAAACTGAGAGATCAAATAGATCAGGAGAAGCTATTAAAAGAAAAGATAGTGACAATAAAGTAAAAATTTCTAAATCTAAATCTCGAATCACAGTTCCAGATATGCTCCCCTTTTGGTTTAAAATCAGAAAATTTTGGTTCAGAATCGATTTTAATGTAAGCTTCATCCGGTTTTCGACGTCCAAATGCAATTGTTTTTTCGTAATGAACATATGTGTAGTTCTTGGGGATGGTTATATTGTTAATCGATTCAATTTCACATTTTTGGCATACTTTTCTATCGTGAAAATATTCCGTTCCACAAAATGGGCATTTTAATGACATTTTTAATCAATGTTTAAATTTAAATTTGTTAGGAATTTTTAATTCTATAAATATCATTGGGATCGTAACTATATAAATTTTAACTTATTCGTTAACACAAATGGAAAAATAGTGCATTACTTGGATCGAAAAATAGCGAAAAAATGGACGATTGATATCAACTCTGGTTTTTTTTAAATATAGATTTAGTACATTCGACTATCTTTTCAATTTAAATTTGGACAATTGCATACTTTTAAAATAGTTATATAACTTTCTAATAGTATGGCTGAACATAAGAATTTAGATGAAAATTTTGATTTAGATATTGAAATCTTGAAGAAATTAAGTGTAGACGGAAGAATTTCTCTTCGACGTCTCGCAAGAGATTTAGGAAACAGATCGCCAGTTACAATTAAAAAACATATCGAGGAAATGGAAGAAAAAGGAATAATTAAAGATTATGGAATATACATTGACTACGAAGAATTGGGATATAAAATTATTGCGCTTATAGAAATAACAGTTTCAAAAGGTAGAATGCTTGATGTCGAAAGGAGAATTGCCAAAAATCCTAATGTTTTCGCTGTATATGATATAACAGGAACATATGATGCACTTATACTTGCAAGATTTAAAACAAGGGCAAAACTTAGTGAGATGATAAAAGATGTGATTCATGCTTCCCCCTATGTCGAACGGTCTAATACTCATATAGTTTTAAATATAATCAAAGAAAAGGGCTCTTTTGTTGAATTGATTAACAAAGAATAATTTAGACCGCTTTTAATTTTGTAATACACGGAGGAAATGCTTCAATTTTCTTTTGAACGATACGAACTTCCACAGATAGCCTATTAAGAATATTCCCGTAAAGCAGCTAAAAATCAGCAAAAAACCTTTACTAAATGAAATAAATAATTGATTATAATGAACTCCAAAAATCCACGATAAGTGGATAATAACATCATAAGAGTTAAAAATTAAGCCGTATAGAGCCATCACTGCCAGAATAAACAAGAAAAATGTAATTATTGTAATTTTTCTAGCCCTAATCTTTCTTTCTTCTAACGAGGAATAATACTCATTCTTTTCATTTACCATAGGTCATCAGATCTCCTTATTTTCGAAATTTTTTTTTCTAATCAATATTTAATTTGAGATCAGACAAAATTTTACTATTTTTTCTGTCCTTACAGTATTAATTTTTACGTAAATATTTAAACATTTCCTCTTAACCGAGTCGCTATTGCGGACTTACTTCATTTTTAGACTAGGAAGTTTTGTCAAATATAATTATTCGATAATTCTTGAGATCCTGGATAGTGGATGTCCCTTAGCTTTCATTTCTAACTCATTAAACCACCCAAAAGGAAGGCGGAGCACTGAATAATCCTTTAATTTTAGGTTTGATTCGATTCTTTTAAAAGACTCGAAGGCAAATTCTAAAGTGCTAAGTTGGCCAAAAAGATGAGCAAACGGCACAATTACAATATTTGATATTTTGAGTTGTGCTGTAATTTTTTCAATTTCAGCAATCCCTCTTTCTAAAAACTCAGGATTTTCTTCGTCTCCTTTTTCTGTACTAATAAATATTACTAATGCGTTTTTGATTTGAGCTTCTCTATTATTGTCCGTAATTTCTTCAATAACCTTCGAACGACCTTTTTTTGTTACCTTGTATCGGAAATAATCAACATGAAACGATAAGAACCTCATCTTTCTTTCAACCTTTTTATATTAAAAAGCTAATTTTTAACAATTTTAGCTATCGATATCCTATATAGAAATCTCTCTTTTCTTCAATTTGTATATACCAAATATTAAAAGTAAAACAGCTATGATGATCCAAATTAATAATGAGAAAATAGGTAAATAATAATTTGTTTTTTCTAACCCACCAAGATCTATTCTTTGGTCAGGATCTATTATATTTGTAAATTTATATACTCCTGTTAATAATGCGAACAAGTTTTGCCAACTTATTGAGGGAGGAGCTACATTAAACGTTTCCATAAAAAATATAAAAACATTTCCTAAATGATATCCAAGATCAAAATGGTATAATTGGAAACTCTCGTAAAAATCACCTACTAATCCCCTAATGAATTGGAAGGCAACAAAAGATACGATTATAATTAAGATTATTACGACAGACACAGTTTTGGATTTTTTTAAAATTGAAGACAAAGCCATTGTGATACTGGTAAATAGAAATAAAATAAAAAGACTATATAGGTACAAGGCTGTTAAAAAGGGTATTAGACTGATAAAATGATCGATATTTCCTGAATTAATAAGTACGGTAATCCATCCTAATGAAAAAATTGCTATAAAACTTAAAACCATTCCAAGTAAAAAAACAGCTAAGTATTTTCCTAAGAATATCCTTGTACGAGTAATTGGTTTACTAATAAGAATAAGCATCGTACCAGTTTTTATTTCTTCAGCAATAAGAGGTGCACCAGAAGTTCCAATAATTATCGTAAATACGATTCCTAATGTCCAAAAAAAAACTGGAAACACAAGAGAGAAGCTATTAACTGTAGCTGCATGGTGTGGTGACACGAGTCCAAAATCTATTGCAGGGGGTATCAATAGAAAGAGAAGCGGGACGACTAACATAATAGGAATTACAATTAACCCTTTTTTCAGTGATGAAATATCTCTATATGTCTTTTTAATTACTATATCCGTTTTTTTGAAAATGTTCTCAGATAACCAAGCATTAACAGGTAAAAATCTTTTTTCCTTAAAAGCAATGCTTTTAGTTTTTATATTCTTAATTATATTAACGCTAAGCTTTTTCATTTATTCATGCTCTCCTTTTTTAACATAGTTTCCATAAAAATATCCTGTAAAGATCGTTCTTGTTGATGGAAACTAAGCAAAATTGTATTATGTTTAATTAATAAATGCGGAAGAGTTTCTCTAAGCTTTTTCAGATCTTTTGGTATTATATGAATTTTTCCGTCAAGTTCATTTATTCGTACTTTTGAAATGTAACTTTGTATTTTTAATACTTCGAAGAACTTATCGTTCATGTTTGTGTCTAAAACGTGTAAATTTCTAATGAACTTTTTTTTTATGTTACTAATAGAATCAAAAATTACAATCTCGCCGTGATTTATCATTACAACATCTTCACACATTTGCTCTATTTCCGATAAAATATGACTTGAAACGAAAACACTCATATTTTCCGATAATTCTTTAATTTTTCTGATTACATCGGCTCTCCCTATAGGGTCTAAATTTGCAGTCGGTTCATCTAGTATTAGAACTTTTGGTTCATGGATTAATGCAGCAGCAATAGCAATTTTCTGTTTTTCCCCCCCAGAATATGTTTCAATGTTTCTATTCCTAGCTTCAAAGAGATTAAAAGAATCTAATAATTCTTGTGCTTTTCTTTTTGCGTTTAGTCTTTGCAACCCTCCCAATTGTCCTAAATAAATGAGATATTCTTCACCAGTCATATCATCATAAAAGACAGGATCTTGAGGAATATATCCAATTAATTTTTTAGCTGCTACAGTTCCAGCAGTCTCATCTCGTATTTTTGCTCTGCCTTCTGTTATTGATATCGCTCCTATTAACATATTGAGTGTCGTCGTTTTTCCAGCCCCGTTTGGCCCTAAG
>JAGXNS010000137.1:3709-4250 GCA_019894855.1 Promethearchaeota archaeon | reverse complement strand
GCTTACTTCTTTACTCGCTGGAATCGTCATCTTATTCTTTTTGACAAAACGAGACTACATGCCACATTCGAGGTATTCTCAGGAAATATCAACTTTAGAATGGGAAAAAAAGAAAACGCCTTATTTTTTTGGCATTCTTGCGGGGTTTGCTCCTTGCATATTCGAGTTAATTATATATTCTCAATCATTTCAGTTCTCGTTAGGATATGGGTTTATCGAGGGTTTATTAGTTGTTTTTTACTTTTCGCTTGGGACTTTCGTAGGGCTCTTTCCACTAGCATTAGCGAAATATGGAACTTCGCAGATGGTTAAGCCAAATATTAAAAGAAGGAAAGCGATTTTTTACTTAATGATTTCAATAATCATTGCTTTCAATATTGTGGTAATGATTTTATCGTTTTTACGAATATCTGTATTTCCTATAGAAAGTTTATAGGTAACTATAAGCAAAACAGTAAATATTATATTTTTAATCAAAAAATTAAAAACTCATTAATTATTCAAATAAATCAATATTGGTCTTATAAAATAATTTATATCT
>JAGXNS010000137.1:0-3700 GCA_019894855.1 Promethearchaeota archaeon | reverse complement strand
CTTGTGAGAAATGCAAATCAAGTTTTTGCATTAACCATATGGCTACAACAGAAAGTTGGCTTTGTAGAAAACACGAGTTACATTATTCTAAGGCGAGTGCTACTGAGAAATTTTATAAATGCACTGTTATTGAAAATAGTAAATGTCCAGAGTGCGATTCTCTCTTAAGATTAGAAAGATTATCATCTGGTCATTATTATTTAGAGTGCATTGATGATGCATGCAGTTGGAACTCCTACTTAAAATCTCCCGGCTTATTTTATCCTACTAAAGAACAGTTAGCTAGAGAAGCTACGAAATATAACCTAATCAAAGGATACAGGTTAAACTTATGTCGTAGATCTCTCAAAAAAATAGTTGGAAAAGAAATTTGTCCAAACTGTTTCATAGAATTTCTCAAGAGAGCCTCAATTACTAACTTCTCCACTATTATCGAATCATTCAATCTTACTGCTCAACAAATGATTAAACTGATTAACCAGTACATTGAAGAGGAACGAATTTATGGTATAATTGATCAGAAGAACCAAATTTTTTACTACATATCCTACGAAATCCGTGAGAAAATTTTATCGAAAATTCAAAACGAGGGGATATTAAAAGTAGCAAATCTGGGAGAAATGCTCGATATGAGTTCAGAAGCGGCTATAAAAGTCATTTATAAGTTAATTAGCCAGTTTCAAATTAAAGGCTCGTTTTCTCAAACAAAACAATTCTATTACTCCCAAAAATATATAATAGATCGTTTAATAGAAGAGATTAATAAAAAGGGAAGGGTTTCGTTAGATAAACTTGCGAAAATATTTGATGTCCCAGGAGAATTAACAAAATCTTTTTGCGTCAATCTAATGAGAACCAACGCAATAAACGGATTTTTTGCCGATCGTGGTAATGAAATTATTACATCTGACCAAATCTATAAAGAAATTAAAAATTATTCAAAAGAAGTAGGTTTATTTGAGCTTTCTAAGCTTGCTACAAAATTAAAAATAGCTATAGAATTAGCAAGAAAAAGTCTCCATGAACTCATTAAATCTGGTAAAGTTAAAGGCCTTTTCACCCAACGCAGAGAATTTATGACGCGTAAATACCTCGAATCAAAAATAAAAGAAATCGCTCGAGCCTACAGAACGATGCCACTAAGAGAACTTTCGAATAGATTAGGTGTAACCGAATCCAGTATAGAAGAAAATCTTGCTCAACTGATTGGAAACGGAGCTATCGATGGTTTTATTGATTTAGGAAAAAGAATGTTTACAGCATACTCAGTACCACGCACTTCATCTAAAACTTCCCGTTCAAAGCAGAAAAAAGCAATTTCTGTCGACGAGGGAAATATAGAAATTGTAAGAGACTATGATTTCGAGGGTGGACAGGTACACATGAAAATCGCTGTAAGGAATAAGGGCGATATGGCAATAAATAATGTTAAGGTCTTATTGGATGCGCCATCTAACTTCAAAATAAAACAACCTTTGATAAATGTTCCCGTAATTGAAGCCAATAATAGTAGGGGAGTAGATTTTTATCTTGAGCCCAAAAATTGCGGTACTTCAAACATTGGCGGAACTGTGATATATAAAGACGCAAGTGGTGAAAAACACACCCAACACATAAGGAAACAAGAAGTTGCTATAAAATGTCCTCTTGTTTGTACCTCAATGAGCACTATAGAGGATTGTCAAGTCGCAATACAAACTTTAGGAAACGATGCTCGGGCATTTTTAATTGCTGACTTAGACCCTCGTTTAGCTTATAGGGCTGCGATAAGAACTCTAAAAAACTTTGATACTAGCGCTGTAACATCCCACGAGGGCTCTGACGCAAAGGGAAGCTACGAAGCTGAAGCATGGTTCTGTTCTGAGGCAAAAACTACTGGTGGGAGAATTATTACGCGAATCTACGTATCTGAAACAAGTCAGTCATTAGAAGTAAGGGTTTGGTGTGGGAATGCTGGAATGCTTACGGGATTCCTTGCCAAAATTATAGAACTATTGTTTGAGCAAATAAACATAATCAGAAAAATCAAATCAGAGGAAAGAGAGAAAACAATAGATGTAATGGCGATTACACAGAACTTAGCCGAAATCAGCGATTATTGTATGCTTAGATGGAAGGCACAAAATATAAGAAACAAGTTGCATGACACATTTGTACGTTTAAGGAAAATTATAGGGGATAATGAGGCTATCTTAGGTAGAGTCGAATATTGGCTAACTCAATTGAATAAATATGGCAAAGACGACAAAATTAGCGATGAAGATGCCGAGAAGCTAGTGAACGATGTAGAAAAAATCAAAAATGTCGTTTCCAGAGCCATAAAATTGTAATTTTTTGTTTAAAAACATTTATAAGTGTTAGCGTGAATTTATATTAATAATAAGTGAGAAGAGTTTTGAATTCGTATGAGTCCCATAATTAGCATATCTATCAACGAAAGCTTAAAACAATTTATTAATAAACTTGTTTCAAAAAATCGATATGACAACAAATCCAAGCTAATCCGAGATGCTTTATTAAGACTAATGTCTGATATTGAAATATCGAGCTTCGATTCTATTGGAGATGTGGCTTCGATTGAGAAAAATATTATTGGAAATCTAATTATAATAATGCCCCATGATCCGATTGTTCAGAGGAAATTGAACAAAATCGAAAATAAATATATGGAGCAAATTGTTAATAAAAATCAACATTTCCAAGGAGAAAATCTCATTATGTCAATTATTTTCGAGGGGAACATCTCAGATTTTCAGAATATTGTAGTCGATATAAATGGGATTAAAGAAATTAAGAACTTCCGTTATTTAATAGTTAATTAAACGCAAAATTAGCTTAATTAAGTCTTGTTTTATTCTGCATAAGGATTAAATAAATTAGTTATATTGAATTTGATACTTAAAACTAGTCGGGATTAACTTTAATAGATATATCTAATTTAAAACAATATCACAAACCATATTGTTATTGAAGTATAAAGAAATATGTCTTATAGAAAATTGCAGCAACGGTTAGATACTTTACCAATAGGGTTCCCGGCAACAAATTCAGGTGTAGAGCTCCGAATATTAAAAGCCCTTTTTACTCCAAAAGAAGCGGAAATAGCGGTGAAAATGAGTTTTATACCCGAATCTGTAGAAAAGATTTACAGGCGCGTGAAAAAATTAGTATCATCTAAAGAAGAATTAAATGAAATCTTAGATAACATGTACCACAATGGAGCAATAAACTTACAAAGAACCGATGAAGGTAATGGAGAAGAAATACGATATCACTTAGCATTTTTAGCAGTGGGGATGTACGAGTACCAAGTCGGTACGCTTACTAAAGATTTTTATGAGGATATTGAGGATTATTTTGACGAAGCTTACCGGGATGAAGTTATAAGTACAAAGATTAATCAATTAAGGACAATACCCATTGAAGAAAGCATCACACCCGAGCATAATATAGCTACTTTCGATGAATTAAGCGAAATTATAAAGAAAACTAATAAGATCGCAGTTATGGAATGTATCTGTCAAAAAGGTAAAGAACTTTTAAATAAACCGTGTAAGCAAACTGATATGAGAGAACATTGCTTTGCTTTAAACAATTCTGCCCAACATGTTGTAGATCTTAACAACGGAAAATTTGTCACTAGCGATGAAGCCCTAATCATTTTTAAAAAAGCTCAAGAAGAAGGGTTGATCCTTCAACC
>JAGXNS010000136.1 GCA_019894855.1 Promethearchaeota archaeon | reverse complement strand
TTCAGGCACTTTCCAGCTTACACTCATCCCAATATCGTGAGCTACAAATCCAAGGGAATGCCCTAACCCATGGAAAAACAATTTTTCATGATCGTACCCTTTTGCAGTTAGATGTTCTCTACATTTTAAAGCAGGTAAATTCTTTGGAGTTCCATCAGTAAAGTAATCATTAGCAACATTCTTTGCTTCGTAAAGAGCAGTATATGCGTTAATGAAATCTTCCGGAGGATTTGCACCGACCCAGAAAGTCCTAGTAATATCAGAACTCATCTCATCTATTTGTAATCCTGAATCGATTAACAAGACTCCTTGCTCGATTTTCTTCAAAGATGTATTATGGTGCGGATCTGCAGAATGAGCCCCAGTAGCAATTATTGATCCAAACGAGGGTTGTCCTAATTTCATATACTCATATTCTAATTTTGCCTTTATGTCCTTTTCTGTCATACCAACTTTTACCCAATCTGGTAATGTCTCTAAAATCTCTATGGTGGCTTTACAAACATTTCGTAAGTCAGTTAATTCATCTGGAGTTTTAACACTTCTTAACGCTTCTATAATGGGCGATGCTGATATAAATTCTGTTTCAGGAGCCAAATTCTTCAGGGATAAATAATCTCCAGCTTTAATAAAATCTGCAAATCCCGTTCCTTCTGAGCTCAAAACATTTTCTCCGAAATTTAAAGCCACACGTGCTTTTTTAACAAGAGGACTCAGAAAACCGTTTAATTCTGCCATTGTTCTGTACGAAAACATTTCAGCTTTTATTCCTTTCTTTTTTAAGGAGCGCTCTATCATAGGGGCTTCCATTTCTACAGCAATTACCTTATGATTCCCATCTACTGCAACATAAATATAGTGGCGAATATGAGATTCGACTCCTGTCATGAAACGGGAATTAATATCACTATCCTCTACGCATATTATTAACCAACCGTCTCCACCTAATTCACGAAGTACTTCTTGAGCTTTTTCAAACTTATTCATAATCATTCTCATTATGTAGTATTTAATTAACTTTATTAAAGGATATAAATAAATTAAATGGAAAAATACTAACTTGAATAAATAAAGCAAAATACAAGCATTTTAAGAAATTTTACTTAAAGTTATATAACCAATACATCTAATTTATAATAGAAAAAGGGATATTTGTTTATTATGAAGCTAAAAGTAAAAACAATTAACTTTGAGACAGGAAATACTAAAGATGTAGTTTTAAATATTGAAGATGCGGTAAAATTGGGTCAAAAAGCAGGTGACCGTATCACCATCAAAAATTTAGAAACTAAAAATATAGAAGAGAGATATTGGATTGCGATTTTGCAAATTGATTATTCCAACTCTCTAGTGAATCCCGGAGAAATAGGAATTTTTATGGATATAATTAAAGAAAAAAAGGATCTCCAAGATGATATGATAATCTCCGCAAAACCAGCTGACCCGCCTGACTCTTTTAAATTTATTCAGAAGAAAATAAAAGGAAATAAGCTTTCCGCAGAAGAAATTAACGAAATTATTTCGGATACGGTCTCTGGCTCATTATCAAGAATAGATCTGGCAGCGTTTATTACAGCAGTTTCGATAAATGGAATGGATAATGAAGAGATGACTTCATTGACTTATGCAGAAGCAAGAAGTGGAGAAGTTTTTGATTTCGGGCCTGAAGTTTATGACAAGCATAGTACAGGTGGAGTACCTGGTAATAAAGTTACGCTCATAATAGTTCCAATTGTTGCAGCTGCTGGGTTAACCATACCAAAATCGTCAACAAGGGCCATTACTTCACCCTCTGGTACTGCTGATTCAATGGAAGTTTTAGCTCCAGTGACCTTCGAGGCTGATGTATTAAAAAATATTATATCTAAAGAAAACGCTTGCATAATTTGGGGTGGTGCTCTAAATACATCTCCAGCAGACAATATTTTAATCGAAATCGAGCGTCCATTACATATGGATCCTATAGGACTTATGATTCCTTCTATAATCACTAAAAAATTATCTCTTGGAGTAAAAAAGCTTGTATTAGATATTCCAGTTGGAGAAGGAACTAAATTTGTTACTCCCGATAAAGGCAAACAATTTGCTTACATCTTTAAAGAGATTGCGCAAAACGTTGGGATTCAAGCAGAGTGTGCTTTAACTTTAGCTCATCAACCTATAGGGCATGCTATAGGGCCCGGATTAGAGGCTAGAGAGGCTTTAACCTTACTTAATGATTATACTGCTGGTCCAAATTCTCTTATTGAAAAATCCACCGATTTAGCGGGTATCTTGCTTGAAATGGGAGGTAAAGCTCAAAAGGGAAAGGGTCAAAATTTAGCAAAAGAAATACTACGTTCAGGTAAAGCTTACGACAAAATGAAAAAAATAATTGAAGTTCAAGGTGGAAACCCAGAAATAAAACCTGGAGATATTAAATTAGGACCGCATTCTAAAGAATTTTTCGCCACAAAATCTGGCCACATAACTGGTGTAAACAATGCTATTATTAATCAGATAGCGAAAGCTACAGGTTGTCCCCATTCAAAACAATCAGGTGTTGAGATCTTTAAAAAGCAAGGAGCAAGAATCAAAGAAGGGGATTTAATCTTTAAAATATATTCTGACAGCCAGAATAGAATGAAAAAAGCTGAAAAAATTTATAATTCAACTGGTGGTCCAATCATCTTAGGTGGAATGATGATTGAAAGGATTTGAGTTAATTAATCTTATTTTTCTAATCGGGCATCCGACAATTGGATAAAACTCCACTCGAGGGGTCATTTTTTTAATTTTTTTTTATTAAAACTTCAGTTATATATAGCATTAAATCTAATTATGAAATATTAATGTGAAAAACATTCAAGGCGATCGAATATGGTAGAACCAAACAATGATAGTAAGCAACATCTGTTAAAAGCTATAGCGTTAGATACCGGAGGTACAATGACAGACTCGTTTATTATTGATGAGAATGGTAGTTTTGTAGTAGGGAAGGCTTTAACAACTGGAAAAGAAGAATATATTGGCATATTAAATTCAATATCAGATTCTCTAAGTGAATGGGGTATAACATTAGAAGAAACTGGTGCCGGTGTGGAAGCATTAGTATATTCGGGCACAGCTATGCTAAATAGGCTTTTAGAAAGGGAAGGAAATGACAATATCGGTGTTATAGTTAATGCTGGGTTTGAGGATCTCCATCGATTAGGTAGGGCTTTACAATGTTGGATGGGGCTTGATTATGCAGGTCGACTACACGCCAGAGAACACGAGCATCCTCAACCTTTAATTCGTAGAAATCAGTTTAAAGGCGTTCGTGGAAGAATTAATTTTTGGGGAGACGAACTAATACCATTATATGAAAAGGATGTAGTAGATGTCGTAAACCAGTTACTAGATATGAATGTTGATTGTATATGTGTGTGTTTACTCTGTTCTTATATGAATTCAAGACACGAAATGGAAGTTGAAAGAGTAGCCAAACAAGTTATGAAGGAATATGGCAGGGAGATACCAATAGTTCTTTCTTCTGATCATAACCCCGTAAGAGGTGAAACACCTAGATTGAACGCCCTTTTAATCGAACAGTATGCTGCAGAACCCTCAAGGGAGCAGCTAATAGCGATTGCTAAAAAACTTAAAGAAAAGGGAGTACCAGCCCCTTTAAGAATTTTAACTTCTTACGGAGGCACGATGTCTCCTTACGCTAAATCACTTATTCCGACTATGGTTTCAGGTCCTATTGGTGGTATGATAGGGAGCAAATTCATCGCTAAGGAATATGGGATTCAAAACTTAGTATCTTCAGATGTTGGTGGTACGAGTTTTGATGTAGGCTTAACTATGGAAAAATATGTCCCTACTAAGTGGGAAAGTTCGCTTGGAGGATTTATCTTAAACATCCCAATGATTGCGTTGGACTCTATTGGAGCTGGAACTGGGATGTATGTACGATATAATAACATATCAAGCAGATTAGAATTTGGACCTGAAAGTGCAGGATATAAAATTGGAGTTTGTAATGAGCAGTCTGGAGTAGAAACCGTAACAATGACTGATTGTAGCGTAATATTAGGATATCTTAATCCAAATTACTTTCTTGGTGGTAAAGTCCCACTGAATAAAAAAAGGGCTTATGATTATATTGAAGATCAGATTGCTAAACCTTTCAATGCAGATCCATACGAAGCGGCAAGGGGGGCTTTAGATTTGATTGAAATCAATATGAAAAACCACCTTAATGGAATGATTCAAGGACTTGGATTTCG
>JAGXNS010000135.1 GCA_019894855.1 Promethearchaeota archaeon | reverse complement strand
AAACCACCCCTACACTATTTAATTTCTTTAGGGCATCCTTCAATCGGTTAAGAGATAAGAAGGGTTGTGCTACTCGAATTTTCTTTTTTATAAAATTTTGTTATTTAAACAATTTCGTATTCTATAAATGAGGTAGTCCACGGATTTAATGCATAATATAATAATAATAATCTAAGCTTCCAGAAAAAAGTAAATAGGGTAAAAAAAATATATTTTATTTTAAGCTATGGTTATGTCTTTAGATAGATATACATCTTGTACAGCGTTAAGAATTTTTATTCCTTCTGGAGTCGGTTTCTTAAATGCTTTCCGTCCTAATATAAGGCCCATTCCACCGGAGCGTTTGTTGATGACTGCGGCTTTCACAGCATCAGCTAAGTCGTTTCCACCCGTTTCTCCACCAGAATTAATCAATCCTACCCGTCCCATATAACAGTTAGCAACTTGATAACGGTTCCATTCGATGGGATGATCTGTTGCTAATTTGTTGTAAACTAGCTTGTCTGTTTTACCGTAATTTAAATCAAGGAAGCCGCGACTTAAAGTAGATAATTTTTGCTTTATAATATCAGCCTCTATAGTAACTCCAAGATAGTTTGCCTGGCTTTCTAAATCGTTTGCTGTGTGATAATCCTTACCATCTTTTATAAATTCTTCCTTGTTCCTAAGGTAAGTCCATAGAACGCATACCATTCCAAGTTCGTGAGCATATTTGAACGCTTCAGATGTTTCTTGAATATGTTTTCTTGAATATGGAGATCCAAAATATATTGTGGAGCCAATAGCTGCAGCACCCATGTCCCAAGCTTGATCAACGGTAGCGAACATAGTCTGATCTGATAAGTTTGGTTTAGTGAGCAATTCATTGTGATTTATTTTTACAATAAATGGAATCTTGTAGGCATATTTCCTACTTATCGACCCTAAGACACCTAGAGTAGACGCTACGCCGTTACAACCTCCCTCTATCGCTAATTTTACGATGTTTTCTGGATCGAAATATCGAGGATTAATTGCAAAACTAGCTGAAGCAGTGTGTTCAATCCCTTGATCTACAGGGAGAATAGAAATATACCCAGTACCAGCTAATCTACCACGCTGATTAAACATACGTTCTAAGTTATTCAGTACTAAATTATTACGATCAGAGTGCTCCCACACTCTATCTATAATGTCTGGACCAGGAGCGTGAATCATTTCCTTTGGAATACCTGTACATGTGTGATTTAAAAGGTTATCCGCATCATCGCCGAGTAATTTTTTAATTTCTTCAAAATTAATTTTCATTCACCAGTTTTTTTAAGTTAAAACTAACAAAGAAATAAGAGCCTTAATATAAAATGTTTTACTTTTAATTTTTTGCCTAAAAATTAGCGTTTATTCTGATTCAGAGTTGGAGGTAAAAAATTCTTTTAGCAAATCAGAAAGAAGGTGATAATTATTTGAGTTTATCTTCGACTTACCGCATTCTAACTTTAGCAAAATTTTACGCTTTTCAGAACCGTTAGTTTTTAGTTTTACGGTTAACTTTTTGCTAAGATACTTAGAGTTTTCAGCTGTTTTTGAACCTTTTCCCCACAAATCTTCTAATCGTTCGATTGCTCTTTCTTTTTTATTCGCACGATCAATAGGATTTAAGGTTTGAGTTCGATATTTCTCCAATACATTCACACTTCTTTAAAATTGAATATTTTTACTTATATCTGTATTTTAAAAACTATCTATAAAAAGCCCATTATTCTATTTGTTCAACAACCGTCACTTAAATTATAGATAAACCTACAATAAATGAATGGATAATAAGTTGAAAAAAAAACCCTCTATTTTTAATTCTCTCCTTTACCACAAATAAAAATAAATAATACTTGATAAGACTGATATTTTTCCCGAATATTTAAAAGTATTAGGACTGAATTTTTACAAAAACTATATTTTTATATTTGAATACCGCAAATATCTATTTACTACGGATAAAATTTAGTTATAAATGTCTAACTTAAATCTAGCACTCTCATTAACACTAAACCACCCAAGTGTACAAAGTGTAATAGAGATCGCAAAAGAAGTAATTAATAATAACAACGTGTTAGATACAGAATTACTATATAATCTGGCCAAAAGGCGATTAAAATTCCCCAGAAAAGGGCTCCTAAGCATCATACAATTACTGATTAATAAAAAAGTGTTAGTTGAGGGTTCAAAATACACCAGAGATGAGGTTCTTAATAATAGGTATAGGTTTAATCTTTATAATTTCTTGACCTCCTATTTAGGAGCTCATTTCTCATCAATTAGAAAACAAATCATAACAGATAATAGTGGCACCTTGGGAAGTTCTGGCCAGTTGATTTGGCATTTAGAAATGCTTATTAGATTTAATTATATTAAAAAGATTAAAATTAAAAACTACACTGTCTTTCTTCCGTATGAGATAGACGACGAAATTGGTTTACTTCATTTTGTTTTACGTGATGAAATATACCTAAAAATTATCCAATTACTATTAAGCAATGTAAAATTGAAAAAAAGTGAAATCCATAAATTGGTAAATGAAAAGAGAGAGACAATTTACTATCGAATTAACAACCTTATCGAATTTAATATTATTGAATTAAGTGGAGATGATAACTCTCTCGTTCTTAATTCCAGTAAGAAAAATGATATAATCTTAATAATAACAACATTTTCGCAGAATAATTCCCAAATTACAAAATTAAATTTCAATAACAAGTAAGGAGGTAAAAAATTAAATGACATTGAATTGGACACCTGAAGTTGTTGTAGCTTTTTTCGTCGCTATAATTGGATTTGTCTTAACTATAACAACTTACATAAAACCAAAAACTAAAAAGATTACCTCATTAAATTATATTAGGTTAGCAATCCTCGTTTTTAGTATCTTTATTTTTATAGATGGATTATCTATCCTCTATATAAACGAATTTTTAAGTATAATTTCTGGTTTTATCTTAGTACCATTTACCTTATCATTAGTAATCGGGGTAACGTATATTATAAAAGAAAATTTTTACTCTCCTGGATTTGTACTAGTAATCGGATTGAGCGTTTTATTCATATATCTTGGTTTTCAACCAAATGCCGTTACTATCAAGGTACAAGGAGGATATATACGACTACCTTGGATGGGTCTATTTGGTAATATTGGAATGACACTGTCTGCTATAGGTGGAGTGTATATATTTTATTGGGGTATAAAAACTCTTAAGAATGCACCATTTTTAATTAAAAAAGAAGCTTATATGTTTTTCCTTGGAATCTTCGTAGCCTCGGTTGTATCGATGGTTTTTTACGTATTATATTTATTTGACCCTTTTTATATTGTAGCGTCTAATTTGGCTCTATTGGTTGGTCTCCTAATCATAACTTTATCAGTAATGATTGAACCCAAATTGCTTTATATTTTACCCTTTACAGTTTATAGGATCATGGTAAAAGATCGCGAGGGATATCCTTTATTTGATCACGATTGGTCGAAATCAGAAATAAGTGAAAATATCTTCACTGGGTTTATAAATGCCGTACAACTTATGAGTGAAGAAATCATGAATATTGGAGGCTTACTCGATATCCAGTTAAAAGATGGGATACTAATTTTGCATGAATCTAAAAATATTACAGTTGGATTAATAACCTCGAAATCATCCAAGCTACTCAGGTCTTCTGTAGCCAACTTTACGCGTGATTTTGAAATTAAATTTGAAAAAATTCTTATGGAAGGAAATAAAGATATGAAAAAATATGAAAGCGCTCAGGAATTAATTGATAAGCACTTTTCCAATTTCCCTTCCAGAATAATTACACATAAGAGAAAACCGTTGCTTTTAACTGAAGTATTATTAAAACTCCCGTTATCATTAGATAAAGACCTTAAAACAATTTTTAGAGATGAAAAAGAGTATAATTTCATCAAATCTGAAATTTTTCGCACTCCAGAAAGTACCGCAGCAAGTTTTATCTCACTGTATAAAGAATTAAAAAAGGAACTAGATGGTATAGAAAATGAGCATCAAGAAAGCTAACAAATGGGAAAACGGCACTGTAGTGCATTTTAGATTGTAGATAAAAAAAGAGTAATATTGGTAGAGCTCATAGAAAATCGATTATATAACCCATAAAATAAGATATAAAAAAACTTAAATTTTTTATTCCTTTGAATAATATATGCCAGATGAATTCGATTTTCATAAGTACAAATCTATGGAAGAATATGGCAAAACGATGGAGGGATCAAAATATTTGCACGACTTATATTTAAAAGCGGTTAACCATCCGGTAA